>PKXS01000106.1 GCA_003132425.1 Gammaproteobacteria bacterium
CATCGGCTACGGCTCCTCGCCTTCCCGATGCGGATCACCCCGTCTTGCAAGTGATCGAGCTGGAGATCTCCCGGTTCCCGTACAAGGAGCGTCCGTACATGCCAGGGTCTCAGACCACGCAGGGTCGATCGGGCGCTCGCGCTGGCGCGTCCGACCGTGTTGCCTTCCGCGACACTTACGGCGTCGGCACCCCAAGCTAAAACACTTTCCCGGCTCAATGGCTGGCCTATACGCTCCCCTGCCGACGCTTCGCCGACATCCTCGCGGATGACTGCGCACGGCTTGGGGCCAATGCGGATCGCTACTCCTTCATTGCGACGGACTCGCACCGTCTACTCCTTGCCGGTCTCCCGGCGCACAAGTGCTTGTTTTAATCGGTGGGCCGTGTAGGGATCGAACTTACGACCAATTGATTAAGAGGGGGATTGTCGTAACGACGAAACCCCTATTTTTATAGGGTTTTATCGATAGGGCCGGTAGAAAAGTAGCAAGGAACCAGTAAATAAACCTATGGCAACAAGCTCAGGCGGCGCGCATCAGCCTTCGCAGCTCAGTTAAGTCCTCCTGGGGGAAACAAAACGGAAGGCCGGCCGACTCGCGAACTACCGCGTCATGGGGTCCGGCGCGACCACATACCGTACAGACGGCCCACTCCATGCCTCGATATGCCACGTGAGCGAGCGGAGTACGATGATTCGTGCACCATGCAAATTCTTTCATGACCAACACGCTACACCGAGTTCCAATCAGCCTCAAGGCCGCTGCCATTTGGGTATATTTCCGCCAACGGCACCTCGGCCCCTTTAGCGCGTGAGCTCGCGAGCCCAGGCTTCAAGCGCCGCGCGCATCTCCTTCATATACCCGTAGCGGTTGTAGATCGCGTAATGTCCAAAAACGGAGTCGACGCTGGTCAAGCTGCTTCGCGGTAATAGTAGCTGAGCATTCCGCCGAGTCGCTGACGCCGCTTGACTGGGGCGTGAGATTCGCCAACGGCGCGGAGCGGACGCAGCAGGCGGTTTTCTAGCCCTTGATGATTACGCTCTTCATGATAGTGGCTCATATACTGCGTGATCGCGTGCCGAAGCGATGCCTGTCCAAAGAAGATCATCCGGCTCAGGTATTCTTCTTTTATGGAACGGACAAATCGTTCCGCGAACGCGTTCAAGTTTGGGGATCTTGGCGGCAGCCGAACAACGTGGACGCTCTCCCGGACGAGTACGTTACGAAATTCGTCCGAGTATTTCGCATCGCGGTCGAGAATTAGATACCGCGTGCCGCGAAGGAAGCCATCGCTCGCATCGGTGACGTTGCGTGCAATCTGCGTCATCCATGAATTGTCTGAATGAGGGGTGATGCCGGCGACGTGTACGGATCGGGAGGCGATGTCGATAAAGAACAGTACGTACTGCGTGACGAGACCCCTCATCGTACAGACTTCGACGCTCAGGAAGTCGGTGGCCGCCAGACATTCCCAGTGAGCCTTCAGAAACGTCGACCGTCGGGGGTGTGCGTCTCGCTCGGGAGCGGGCTCGATCCCGTTGTCTCTGAGGATATTGGCGATAGTGCTGCGTCCAACCTGATTTCCCAGATTGGCCAGTGCGCCCCGGATTCGCGTGTACCCCCAGGAGGGATTTTCAAGCGCCATCTGAAGAATGAGTTCGACGATCGTCTTTATGACCTGCGGTCGGCCTGGACCGCGCCGGTGGCTGTAGTTCCACTTGGACGCCACCAGTTCTCGGTACCATCGCAATAGCGTGTCCGGCGTGACTAGGGTTTCAAGCTCATTCAACCCCTTGCGTCCGAGTGCTTGCGCTTTTCGGGCGAGTCGACGGCGTTCGGCATCGGTGAAACGAAGACGCCGCCCACCCATACGTTCCTTCAGCACGCGGTTCTCCTCCCAGAGACACTCGATCACGTCCAACTGGTGACGGTTCGCCCAACCGGCGAACATCAGGAGGAGCATTTGAACAGGCGGAAGCAGTGGGGACATTGCGGCCGAGTATATCCGTCCCTCAGACACCCTGTCCCATTTCAGCAACTTCGCCGCGCGTCAAATGGGATCGTCTGATTATTTGGACAATACGCCGTTGCCTTACGACCTGCACGAGATCGATCGAAACTACGCCACATACCGGCGGCGAATTCAGCGTTGGGAAACGGTGATGCCGGGAGCGATGCACCATGTCGGCTATAAGCGACCTGCCGACCAATCAGGCGGCAGCGACACGCAAGCTCTTGGAATATTGCGGCCTCGCCTGGGAGGACGAGTGCCTCGCCTTCCATCAAAACCCGCCGCCAGCACCACCCCAGTTGCGCCGCCTGATTTACAATTCCTCGATCTCGAAATGAAGGCACTACGACCGGCAGCCCGCGGACCTTCACGACGAGATCACCGCGGCAGGCTTTTGTATGTGAGTCACGCGCTTGCGCGGCGCAGCACCTATGCGGTATCGCCTGCGCCATGTGCTCTCTTGCTCTGGGCACTGTTCTTGATGACCTACATACGTTATTATCGCATCATCGTCATCATGTGAAATGAATGATCGGAAATTAGGGACAAGGCACGCGAACAGTGCGGCGAACTACTCACAGGATTACGGCGTGATAAATAGACGGAAGGTACCGCCAAGAAGCGTGGTATCGACCGACTACATGCACGTTGTATAGGGGAAGCAGATATGAAGCGTGGATACCGCCTACACCGACGCCGAATTCCCTCTTCACCTACCTTCACCTCTTTGCCCGCGTGCGTGTCCGCGATCCTCGCGGCTGCCGCGCAGCTGCACGCTCATCCCGCCGGCGCTGCGGATCTCGACGAGATTGTCGTCACAGCGACTCGGCACGACGTGACAGTCTCGGATGTGCCCTACAATATCTCAGCCATCGGCGAGCAGGAAATCAAGGATGCAGGCATCACCGATCTGGAGCAACTAACTCATATGATTCCGGGTCTCGTCAACCCGGACCTGGGCACGCGGGCGGGCAGCGTGAACGACACCATCACGATTCGGGGAATGAACGCCAGTACCGTTAAATACGATAACCCGGCGATTGCAGCGCCGCTGGTGTCCACGTACATTGACGAAACGCCTCTGTTTGCGAACATCAAGTTAACCGACATCGAGCGTGTAGAGGTGCTGCGCGGGCCGCAGGGTACGCTTTATGGATCCGGATCCGTAGGCGGGACACTCCGTTTCATTCACAACCCGCCCGATACCACCGCGACCGAAGTGGAGCTCACCACGCGTACCTCGGATACAGCCAATGCAGATGAGCCGTCTGCTGGTTTCGACGCGATTGTAAACATTCCGGCTAACGACCGGCTCGCCTTTCGAGGATCGGCCGGATACGAGAAACTGTCGGGATTCACCGATGCCCTGTCCGTAGCGGCACTGAATGCCCAGAGTCAACCCGTTCTGGCCAACCCCGCGGATCCCCTGCATAGCTCCCCGGCGTTCACTGAGCAGAAGGGCATCGATAGCTCTTCCACCTACTACATGCGGGGCGCGGGCCTGTGGAAGATCACGGACCAGGCACAGGCTACGCTGAGCTACCAGCATCAGACCGAGCAGTCGGACGGATTTTCGCAGCAGCGTCCTGGCTACTACTTGGCGCAGACACTCTATGTGGACCAGCCGGGGCGTTTCGAGACGGATCTAGCGGCGCTGGACGTGTCAGACGACCTCGGCTTTGCGACGCTCAGCTCCGACACTTCCTATACCAACCAGACTGCGCACACTCAGTTTGATGAGACCGGCCTTATAGAATCGTTGGCGACCTTGTACGGCAACTACCCGCGCATCGTTTCGCCTCTCTTCGATACATCGCACGATCATGCCACCACCGAAGAACTACGGCTCGTTTCCAAGGACTCAGGCCGGTGGGACTCGGTCGCGGGCAGCTATTACAGCCACCGCACTCAGGACCTCGAGGTGGTCGAGCCGGTATTAGGAATTGGGGCGTGGAGCGGACTTCCGGGTTCCGGAATGCCGCCCGGCTGCACTGTCCAGAATCCCGTCACCTGCCCATATCCCACTTTCGGCGACGTTGTTCAGTTCTACAACAACGGAATTCGACCGTCACTCGATCCTTACCCTGATCTCAGCTACACGGACCACCGTACCGCCAGCTTTCGCGACGTAGCGGAGTTCGGTGAGACCTCGTACCACTTTACGGACAAGTGGCAGGCCACTGCGGGCGCGCGCATTTTCTGGGAGCGCTACGAGCAGGACCTTACGCAAACCTTGCCCATATGCGGAGCGTTGTGCTCTCAGTCGGGCACCGATCCAACCGGTTTGACTGCGGCGGAGGACGAAAAGAGCTTCCACAACCAGGTTTTCAAACTGAATACCTCCTACAGCATCGCTCCGCACACACTGCTGTATGTCACTTGGTCGGAGGGGTACCGTCGCGGCGGCGTCAATACTTTGCCTACTGGATCCTGCTATTTTTGCGAGCCGAAGTCCCTGCTGACGTACCAGCCCGATACGGCGCGCAATACCGAACTTGGCATCAAGGGCAGCTTCGACGGGGGATCAAGCTATACAGTTACCGTCTATAATATCGACTGGAGGAATCCGCAGATCGAAGCATTTACGGTCACCGGGGGCTTCGACTACGTGACCAACGGAGTCTCGGCCCGCTCCCGGGGCCTTGAGACCGAACTCTCGCTTCATGTCGCCGAGCACCTTCGCCTTGAACTCGGCTACAGCTACACTGATGCCATGCTGACCGCGAGCTTTGTGCGTGGCTACACCGACTTGAGAGGCTTCTCGGGCGACGAGTTGCCCAATGTCTCCAAGCAGCAAGTCACAGCGGCACTGAACTACGAATTGCCGATCGGCAACGAGCGCGAGTTGCTCGCGCACGTCGATGGCTCGTATCGCAGTGACTTCTGGACTACGCTGCCGCATTCACCCCTTGCGACGGATCTTTCCGGATTTACGCTGCTCAATGCCCGCATGGGTATCGGCTTCGGAACCGCCTGGCGCATTAACGCGTTCGTCAACAATCTCACGAACAAAATCGCGTCCTACGCTGTGTCAGTTGTCCCGGGCCCGGAGCACGACCGGGCGGACATTGTCGGGCGCCCTCGAACGGTAGGGCTGCAGCTAAGTTACTCCTTCAAAGGCAAGTAGCGCCTTGGCAGCCGATCCAAATGGCTATCGACAATCGACCGCGAATACTATAGCGGCCACTGCCGCGAGATTGAGCCGTGCCAGTGCGCTCGCCATAGCTTCCCGCGCGGGAAGTCAGCACTGAGCCGCGTGACATCCGCAAGCATGGTGAAACGCGATAAATTTGGGGGAGTGAAATGGCGGATTTCTTGGTCGGCAGAATCCGGGGCCACGAGAATGCAGAGGTGTCGGACGCCGCGCGGAGTATCGAGGCGTTTGCCCCGGTAATCACCGCCGCGAATCCCCCTCAGCACCCTCAGGTGGCACGCGATACGTCTGCCGCCCTCGGCACTTACGCGCGATTTCTAGGCGCTCAAGCGAAATATCTCAAAGATGGACATGCGGTGCGCGTCGTCGCCAAGTCTCGGCAACGGCCACGCGGTCCGTCAGTAAGAAGCTGAACGTGTCGACCTTGCGCACACCGATTCGCATTCGTTGGTGGATCTTCTGGTATCTATTCCTGCTCGCGATTCTTGTCTTTGTCCAGCGCACCAGTTTATCGGTTGCCGCCGAGCGCATGATGCCAGAGTTGCACCTAAGTCAGATGAAAATCGGCTGGCTGATGGAGACGTACACGGTCGTCTACACGGCGCTGCAGATTCCGGGGGGCGTGCTGGGTGAGCGCATCGGTGCGCGCGCGATCCTCATCACGACGGGGGTCATCAGCCTAATTGCAACCGTCGCGATGCCGCTGGCGCCGGTACTGTTGTCGGGCACGGCCCTTTTCATAGCGCTCGTGCTTGCCCAGGCGCTGCTGGGCATTGCACACGCGCCGGTGTTTCCGGTGATGATGGGCGTGTTTGAGGTCTGGTTCCCGAAGAACCGCTGGGCCTTCGCCAACGGCGTAAATTCGAGCGGTGTTAATCTCGGCACTGCCTTGGCACCCCCCCTGATCGTCACGCTCACGGCCGCCCTCGGCTGGCAGAGCGCCTTGCTTTGGATTGCGCTTCCCACTTTGGTGTTGACGGCACTCTGGGGCTGGTACGGTCGTGACACGCCGCGCGAGCACCCTTCGGTAACTTCGGCAGAACTCGCCGAGCTCGGCGAGATCGCGGATGAGCCGAAGTCGCCGCTGACACTCGCGCGGCTGCTCAACGTGCTCACCAACCGCGACGTGCTGCTGCTAGCGCTCTCGTACCTGTGCTTCAATTATGCCTTCTTCTTGCTGACGAACTGGTCGTTTCTGTACCTGATTCAGGAACGTCGCCTGAGTGCGCTCCAAAGCGGATGGCTGGCGATTGTGCCGCCGTGCGGGGCCGCGGTCGGCGCCTGGGTGGGGGGGATACTGTCGGATCGGCTAGCCACGCGCCACGGGGTACGCTGGGGATACCGGATCGTGCCGCTCGTGGCGCTGCCGCTCGTCAGTGTGCTGCTGCTGCTCGCGATGGACGTGGGGAACTCCTCCCTTGCAGTCGCAATGCTGACGCTTGCGTTCGCTGGCGTCGAGGTTAACGAAGGCTCGTACTGGGCAGCGACGATGTCGGTGGCGCGCGCCGACACGATGGCGGCGGGCGGCGTGCTTAACACCGGTGGCAATCTTGGCGGCGTCGTTGGCATTCCGGTCATTGCGTGGCTCACGGCCCACGGCAACTGGCACGGCGCGTTCGCGACGGGTTCGGCCTTTGCTCTGATTGCGGCCCTTCTATGGCTACTGATCGACGCGGACGGGCACCTCGCAGCGCTATCGCCGGGGTCGCGTGACCAGTGCTCCCGCTCCAGCCGTGACCCCGTTTGACTGTTCTACTTTACCCTACGGCCATGATCTGGATTCGCTGCGCCGATGGCTTGGGCCGTTGCGACGAGCCGCCGAAGCGGACGTCGCGTAGCTACCCGCCGGTTGAGCCGATACGTCCCCGGACAAAGCCCGACGCCCCGAGTCGTCCCCGAGCACTTGATTCGTCACTCCGTGACCTTGGTCCTTAGCTGAGCCCTATATGTCGCGGTGGCTAGCCGATCTACCGCACCACTAGCGATAAGCACGACGCCGTAGACATCTTGAGCGCGGCGCTCCGAAACAAGTCCGGCTCTCACCGACTCTGCCACCGCTGCTGGATCCCGCTCCATAGGAGACCCATATCCCCCGCCACCGGAACCGACGGAAACTAAAATGTCGCCAGCACGAAGCCGTACGCCTCCAGTCGCCGGAACTTCCACTTTGCGCCCATCGACCGTTTCCAGCCATCGCGCTGCGGCGCCACCAGCCAATCCACCGCGCACTCCTCGAGGGGGGTTCACGCAGCCCTCGCTCAAAAAAGCGATGTCCATTTCGCCAACCGTAGGACCGAACTCCACCAAGAGGCCCGGAGCGCCGATGTGCCTACCAGCCCCTTCGGAGTCGCATATAAGCCGGCGACTCTTCACGAAAATCGGGTGATACAGTTCATCGAGTTCCACTGCGTCGATACCACACTGCCCCGCGGCGCCAAGGTGACCGACGGTAAGCCACGCATCCGTATGCGGTGCCGCCGCACCGCATGTACCGTCTAGAAATATCTGGTTGATGTACTGCCGCCGGGTTCGTGGGTCCCATCCAGAGACCACACCGGCGGCGGGTGACAGATCCGCTCCGACTTCTGCCATTCCGGCGCCGTCCGCTAATTCTGCGAATGCGCGTTGCACGCCGTTCCCAACACGGTCTGCGATGTTTGTGGTGGCCGCCGAGCAGCTCGCAGGGTGGCGAGGAATGCCGACTACGCAATTCTCGCGAAGATGAACAGTAATGCGACGAAATGAACCTGCATTCTTGGGAACGCGGTGGTCAATGCTATTGAATATCCCGATCATGGCAGCGGTGCGCGCCGTCGCCTCCGTGAGATTCAGTCCACATGGAAGGCAGTCGCAATTATCGCGTAAGTCAACTTCGATGTACGCCGTCTCCGAATTAACAGAAACTTTCGACGTAATCACGACCCCTTCGATCGGTGTTCCGGGAAACGGATCGTGCGTCGCCTGCCCCGTAGCCGTTCCTGTTGGCAGCTTGCGGATAGCTTCGACCATGCAGCGTTCGCTGTAATCAAACCAAGCGCCCGCAAATTCATCCAGAAGATCCCATCCTAGTTCGGCACCAAGCGCCATAAGCTGCCGCTCGCCAATGCGGGCAGCACCCATTGTTGCCAAATAGTCCCCTCTCCATTGCTCAGGCACACGAATACGGATTTCGCACATTCGCATAACATCATCGATATCCCGATACGCACGCTGAATCTGCACTGCGGGAAATATGAGAGCGCCCTCCTGGTATACGTCTTGCGCCTCTCCATAATATGTAGTGGGTACCGAATTGCCGATATCCGCTTGGTGCGCTTTTGCCAACACCGTGTAGCGGTGTCGCCCCTCATCGTCGATTACCGGCACTAGAATTGTATGGTCCGCAGCGTGCGAACATCCGTGGTAAGGACTGTTGTGCAGGAACGCGTCCCCGCGCAATAGCACCGCATGAAACTGAGTCATAGTCCGGGCCATCATGTCTGGACCGGACAACACGTGAATTGGCAAACTTTCCGCGGCCGTGAGCAGGTCGCCCGTCGCGGTGACGATACAGCATGAAAAGTCCTTGGCGCGATTCAGCACCCCCGAGCGTCCCGTTCGAAGCAGCGTGTGCGCCATTTGGCGCGCGATCCCGTCAAAGCGGCTCGCAAGAATAGCAATGTCAGCGCCGCGCAGCGGCATTGAAGCAGAGCCGGACGTGCTCATGGAGTGATCACGATACTGCCAGACGAGGCGCGGTAGTAGGCGCTTCCAGGATCGACCACTATGGTCGTGAGTGGCGACTCTAGAATGGCCGGTCCCATAAACTGTTCGCCCTCGGGTAGCGCACTGAGCCGTCGCACCGCTGTTGTGACGTACCCGCTGCCGGGGAACCACACGCGCCGAGTGCCACAGTCCGGTGACAATCGCGATTCGGCCATTCGGAACGACTGATGCCGGCGCTGTCTGCATCGGACGTCGGCTCGAATTCCCACAATTTCAACGGGGGACGCCGGGTCTTTGATTGTGAAAAGTTCGTGATGTCTTTTGTCGAAGGCTTCGCGAAAGACTCTTACTGATTCAGATCCGTCGAACCGTATCAAGGGGAGCGGAACGTCAATTTCCCAGACCTGGTTTTCGTAGCGTGCTTCCGCCACGACTGCAATCGAAGTGCCGTCCCGGTCCGCCCCGGCGTTGTCGGCGAACGCTCGACAGCTCGCAGTAAGGCCGTCTATCGTGCGATTGACCGCCTCAATAGCGAAGTCCCGCGTGCTGGTGGGACACACCGCAGCGTAGTCGGCCGATAGTTCCGAAATCAGCGCACCCGCCGCGCTCAGCGAGGCCCCGGTCTCAGGAATTACTACCCGCGCAATTCCAAGGCGCCGCGCAATGGAGAGGCAGTTCAAACCAGCTGCACCGCCGCCGGCGATGAGAACGGCATCAGCGGGGTCAACTCCCTGATTCACGGTTGCGTCTGCTATAGCCTGAACCATATTCTCGGTAACGAGTTCCATGATCGACGCAGCCGCGTCGACGTCCGAAATTATTAGCGGTCTGCTAACGTGAGTCTGGATGGCGGTTGCAGCCAGATCACCCCGCAGTTTCAGCACCCCGCCTAGAAAATTATTCGGATCTAGGAACCCCAAGGTGAGCGCGGCATCCGTAACAGTCGGCTCGTTTCCGCCGCGTCCGTAACACGCCGGACCGGGACTTGCACCTGCGCTCTGCGGCCCGACATGGAGGAGGCCTCCAGAGTCGACCCATGCAATCGATCCGCCACCGGCGCCGACGCTCTTCATGTCGATACAAGGGAAGCCGACGAAATGCCCGCGGTGTGGTTTACCGATCCACATTTCACGCGTCAGCGGAATCTCGCCGTTACGGACCAGGCCGACGTCGTAGGTTGTGCCCCCGGCGTCGGTGACGATAGCCGTCATCGCACGCTCGGCAAGCGCATAGAAACGCCCGGCGACAGGCGCAACGGATGGGCCGGAGTTAATCACTTGGATGGGCGTCCGCGCAGCCTCGTGCGCCCCCGCCATCCCGCCGCGATTGGTTAGTACGAACACACGCCCCGTAAATCCGGCGGCGGCTAAGCGATCGGTCAGCCCAGATAGGTAAGGGGACATTACGGGCTTTAAAGAGGCGTCTATTGCTGCCGAGGCGGCACGACGAAATTCTCGCGGAGTTGGATTGAGCTGGTGCGACAAGGTAAAGCACATGTGTGGAACTAGTTGCTTGAGCAGTTCACCGACACGCAGTTCGTGAGCCGGGTTAGCGATCGACCAAAGTAGGCATACGGCAACGGCCTCGATGCGCTCCCGCGACAGCGTCCGAATTATTTCGACTACAGCATCTTCATCTAGCGGCTCCCTCACGGAACCGTCATATAGGATTCTCTCGGGAACCTCGAACGTCAGCGCCCGAGGAATGTATGGGCGTGGGTACATGACTGCATGATTGAATGGGTCCGACCGGCCGCCCTCGCGCAACAGCAGCACGTCTCTGTGTCCCATCGTCGTGAGCAGAGCCGTCGGCGGTGTACTACCGGTCACGATGGCGTTAATTGCGTGCGTAGTGCCGTGGATGAATATTTCGGCGCGGGCAAGGAAGTCGCGCAGTGAGCACGCTCGGTCGCCTGCTGCTAGGCTAAGCGCGTCGAGTACTCCCTGAACCGGATCCGCGGGTGTGGTCGGAGACTTATAGAGCGAGATTCGACCGTAGTCTTCTTCGACTGCGAGATCCGTAAACGTCCCGCCGGTGTCCGTAGCTAACCGCACTGGTCTTCAGCCACGAGATATCGCACTGCGCGAGCTCCACCGGTGCGAATTATTGCGACCGCTGGCATTTTGCGGTCGATTGCTTTTGAGATTCACGACGGTATCACCTGAATTCGCAATCCGTTTAGTACGATGCGTACACGTTCAGGTCAGCAACCATCCCGGTCCTGGTAATCATTGACCGACGCGCAGGGAATTACGCGACGGCACCGAATTCTTGCGTTTTTGACCTGGATCTTCTTCAGCACGCTTTCCTCGCGTATATAAATCTTATTATATCATCATCATGTGAAAATGTGAAATTGCTGAACCCCGGATAATCCAAGCCTATCAAAGGAACATCTCGGGGATCTACTTTCGTCTGATTAAGATGTCAACGAATGGGAGGAGTAAACGCACGGTCATGGAAGTGGTCGCGGCCGGGCGGGCCGCTTCCTCGTCGTACTCATGCTTTTTAGAGAGACACTCCACGAGCGCCCGGCTCGCGCTCATCATCCGCTGCTTTGTCCGGCCTGAGTCTCCATTTGTGATCCTGCTTCAGCGCGCTGCATAGTGCGCTGCTTCCGATGAAGTGGACGCGCCGGTTCGCGCGTATATGTCCAGTAGCGTCCGCGAGGCCTCAAGTCCGACCTCGCCTGGGACGGGAGTCGGGCCACCGGAGTGAATCGCTTCGACAAACGCCTCGAGTTGCATCGCAAAGTTGCCCGGCATTGGCCGGTCGGGCACTCGCACTTGCCGAACGCCCGCGTGCGTCCTATGAAACAACGCATTCGCGTAATAGAAGATGCGAAGCGACCCGAGTGTTCCATGCACGTGAATGCAACCGGGATCCGGATTCCAGCTGCCGGACAATGCGTCCCCGCGCCCGTGGTCACCGACGTCCCACCCTCCGCCCCATGCGAAGATTCCTTCATGAGGTAGCGTCGTCGTGTACGTTCCGTCCTCATAGAGCAGTTGTCCAATTGCGCCGGTAGCGTACTCGATATGAACATACTCCGGTCCCTGGCGAGCACCAGACACGTTTCCGCGGCCCCACACGGCGGTTCTGACTGAATTAATCAGCCACGGGAACGTATCGAGCAAATGAATGCCATGGTCGCAAAGACCCATTCCAGAACCGCCCGGTCCACCTTCGGGATAGTGCGCAAATCCTAATGTTTCTCGCGTCGCGCTCCTCATGCCGCCGACGACGTACTCGCGCAAGAGGAGCACCTCACCGAGCTCACCCGCAAGAATCATGTCGCGCGCTGTCATGAGCGCAGGCAGATATCGGTAAGAGGCGCCGTAGCAAAGCCGAACCGAGTTCGCACGACAATCCTCGATCATCCGCTTGCACGAGTCGACTGATAGGGCCAATGGCTTCTCGCACAACACATGCACTTGCGCCGCCGCGCAAAGTCTAACGAGCTGTTCGTGAGTGGCAGGTGGTGTTAAGACGCAAACCATATCCAATGTCTCGGCGTTCAACATCTCGCCGAGCGTCGAGTAACAGGGCATTTGCAGCTCACGGTGAGCCTGCGCAGCCTTCGCGCTATCTGTGTCCGCTGCACTCACGACGGCGGCGCTTGAAACCTCGCGGTAGGCTCGGAGATGAACACGAGCGACTGACCCGACCCCCACGATGCCAACACGTAAGCGACTACGCACTACTCACCTGGCTCACTGTTCTAAAAATGATCATCAGCCCCACGATTCAGTCACGTCAATTTATTTTACATGTCAGTCATGATATCTTACATCAAACTCTACACCTGAGAAATTCATGTATTTAAAGCCGGCGTGGAAGGCAACAGTTAAGACCACACAAGGCTGAGATCACATCGGAGCACGCTCGCCTGATTATCACTGCGCGAGCTCCGATTTTCGGTAATTCGTACAATCTCGGCTACTAAACGCGGTCGTAGGGCTACGATATGACTACAAAACCACGAGTGATTCTGACGTGCGCCGTGACGGGCGGCAATCAATTTAACCGAAGGCATCCGAACTTCCCAATAACGACGGCGCAAATCGCTGAGGCAGCGATCGAGGCTCAGGACGCAGGCGCGACGGCAGTGCATCTCCATGTCAGGAATCCAGACACCGGGGAGGACTCTCGTGATCCGGCGTTGTTTGCGGCCCTCACGAGCCGCGTTCATAGCTTGGGCTTGCGCGCCATCCTCAACCTCACTTGCGGAGGCGGCGCATCGTACATACCCGACAGCGGTAACGATGGAATTCCTGGCGCGGGTACCGATGTCGGAAGTGTAGAGGACCGAACGCGACACATTCGCGAGAACCTTCCGGAGGTGTGTTCGCTGGATGTCACAACGCAGAACCAAATGGATGGCACGACCGAAGTCATTTATCTACATAGCCAACGAACTCTCCGAGGAATGGCTCGCGTCTTCCGTGAGCTCGGTGTGAAGCCAGAGATCGAAGTATTTGCCCCCGGCGACGTTCTCTTCGCAAACCAGATGATCGCAGAAGGCTTGTTTCAGGCTCCGCCGTTTTTCCAGATGGTTCTCGGCACCAAGTGGGGCCTGCCGTGTGACACCGAGACCATTCTGTATCTCAAGCGGCTCTTGCCCACCAATGCGCTTTGGGCCGCCTTCGGCCTAGGACCAATGCAGATGCCGATGGTGGCTCAGTCAGTGATTCTGGGCGGCCACGCCCGCGTCGGGCTTGAGGACAATCTCTACCTAGAGCGCGGGATCTTCGCATCCAACGGCCAACTTGTCAGGCGCGCCGTTAGAATTATCGAAGATCTCGGCGCCGTCGTGGCAACGCCGGACGAAGCGCGAGCGATACTTCAACTCGCCCCGCACGAAACTCAACGAACTGTCAAAGGCGCATGAATCATTCCACGTAAGATGCGGTATCGATGGCGTTTTTCATCGGCATCTGTCGGGCCGCTTGTACCCGTTGTCTTTTAGCGCCCTGTGCAGATGCAACGATAAACTACGGATAATCGTGGTCACGCAAATAACTTATGCGAGAAGCCGAGCGCGACTCCGCGAATGATATGACGGAAATAGCGATTATCCGTAACCGCCCGGTCTGGGCA
>PKXS01000089.1 GCA_003132425.1 Gammaproteobacteria bacterium
GCAATGTCGGCCGCGGCAGCAAACGTGACCCGCAATTCGCGGAAATGATCGAGACTGCCTGCAAGTACCACAAGCCGGTGCGCATCGGGGTGAACTGGGGCAGCCTCGATCAAGACTTGCTGACGCGCCTGATGGATGAGAATTCGAAGCTGGCGACGCCTGCGGCGGCGATCGAGGTGATGCGGGAGGCCATCGTGGTGTCGGCTCTGGACAGCGCCAAGCGTGCGATCAGCTTGGGGTTGGCGCCGGACATGATCGTGATCAGCGCGAAGGTGAGCGGCGTGCAGGATTTGATAGCCGTGTACCGCAACTTAAGCCAACGCTGCTCCCACCCACTACACCTGGGGTTGACCGAGGCCGGGATGGGGAGCAAGGGAATCGTCGCTTCCACTGCCGCCATGGGCGTCCTGCTCCAGGAGGGCATCGGCGACACGATTCGCGTCTCGTTGACGCCGGAACCGAACGGCGATCGCACTCAAGAGGTCATCGTCGCGCAAGAAATACTGCAGACCATGGGTCTGCGCTCGTTCACGCCGATGGTCATTGCCTGCCCGGGATGCGGCCGCANNATGGGCTGCGTGGTCAACGGCCCGGGCGAAAGCAAGCACGCCAACATCGGCATTAGCCTGCCCGGGACCGGCGAACATCCGGTTGCCCCGGTATACGAGGATGGCGCGAAGACCGTGACGCTCAAGGGCGAGCGGATCGCCGAGGAATTTCAGGATTTGGTCGAGCGTTATATCGAACGAACTTACGCCAGGATTTCGCAATGAAGGAATTATCCGCCAAGCAGTGCGTGCCTTGCGAAGGGTCAGTTCCCCCTTTGACGCGCGCCAGGGCTACTGCGCTGCGCAACCAATTGCACAAGGACTGGAAGATCGCCGGCGACGCGAAGAGCTTACGGCGCTCGCTCAAGTTCAAGGACTTCTACCGCACCATGAGCTTCGTCAACGCGGTGGCGCATATCGCCAATACCGAGGACCATCACCCGGATCTGGAAGTCGGATATAACTATTGTCGCGTCACGTTCGCGACGCATTCCATCGGCGGACTGTCGCAGAACGATTTCATTTGCGCGGCCAAGGTCGATCTGCTTTAGACCGACGATCGGCCGTGTGCCGAATCGGTCCGTAGAAAGCTCGGGATATCGCCGATCAGGCCGAGGGCGCGTCGCGCGAGCTGGCGCTTCATGAACGGTAAGTTGCCGACGGCTTTGAGGCCGGCAGCGCGCAAGCCTGCGACCGCAGGATTCGCGTTCGAAAACAGGCGTTCCAGGCCATCCAGCGCCGTTGCGGCCAATAAATTCTCGCTCCTGCGCCAGCGCTCGTAGCGCCGCAGCAGCTTATAGTCGCCCAGAAAACGCGGGTCCGCGGCGCCGCTGAGTACTTCGGCGAGCGAAGCGCAATCCAGCAGCCCCAAATTCAGCCCCTGCCCCGCGAGCGGGTGCACCGCATGCGCGGCATCGCCGAGCAACACGGCGCGCGGCCGCGCATAGTCCAGTGCGTACTGCAGCTTCAGTGGAAAACTCACCGTCGGCGTCGTCACCTGAACCTCGCCCAGCACCCCGCCACTGGCTGCGGTAAGCGCGGCGCCGAATGCCGCGGGGTCGAGTTTGGCCAATCGACTCGCCTCAGCGCGCGCGGCGCTCCAAACGATCGACGATCGGCCGCCGGGAAGCGGCAGGAAAGCGAGCGGTCCGGTGGCGAGGAATCGCTGCCAGGCCGTGTTCTGGTGCGGCTTGGCCGTGCGCACATGGGCCACCAAAGCATCTTGATGATAGGCGTGGCCGGCGGTGCCGATACCGAGCAGCTCCCGGCTCTTCGACTCGGTGCCGTCGGCCGCAATGAGCAGCCTGCTGCGCAGCTCCCGCCCGTCGTTCAAGCCGATGCGAACCTCGGCGTCGCCGACCGCGATCCCTTGCATGCCCGCTTCGATCAATACGACGCCGGCCGCGCTCACCTGCCGTAGGCAGTGGCGCTGTAGCGCGCGCCCCTCGACGATGAACCCGAGATTCGGCTCGCCAATCTCCGCGCAATCGAAGCTCAGCGAGCCCGGTCCCTGCGGCGCGCCGCCGGCATCCCAGACGCACATGCGTTCATAGGCGAAGATCCGCTGCGGCGGTATTGAATTCCACACCCCGCAATGGCGCAGCAGCCGTTCGGAAGCGCGGCTCAGTGCAAAAACGCGTACGTCCCAATCGGCATCCACAGCGGCATCCGCTGCGACATCCGGCGCCAGCCGCTCGGCAATGATCCCAACCCGGCCCGGCGCGCAGACTTTGCGCGCCACCAGCAGCGCGGCCATCGCGGCGCCGATAACGCCGGCGCCGATGATCACTACGTCGAAGTCGCGGTTCACTTGAGGGCGACGCCGCTGAGGGCGACGCCGCGCGCCAGTTTGGGAATTCGCCCCGCGGCGCCGCTGCTGAGGCGCGATAACGCGGCCTTCGCCGGCGGCAGCAAGTCGAAGGCCAGAAGTCCGAGATTTCGCACGCCCTGCACGGCGCGCAGAGGGTTGGAGAATAAGCGCACCAGTCCATCGGTGAACGCGATGCTGCCGCCCCGATCCGCCCTGCGCCAGGCATCGTACTCGGCGAGCATCGCCGAGTCGCCGGCGTCCAAGCGGCCCTGCTGGCGCTGCTCGGCGATGAGTTCAGCCAAGCTCGCGACATCGCGCAGTCCTAAATTGAAGCCCATTCCGGCAACCGGGTGCAGGCCCTGCGCCGCATTGCCGATGATGACGCAGCGTCCCGCGCTTGTTGCGCGCGCGCGGCTGAGCGACAAGGGATACGGGACGCGCCGGCCCACTTTGAGAATCCGTCCTAACCGAAATCCAAAGCGGCGCTGCACTTCCGCCAGGAATTGTGCGTCCGACCAGGCCATCGCCGCATCGGCCATTGCCTTGCTCAACGTCAACACCAGAGTGCACCGGCCGTCCGCCAGGGGCAGTATCGCCAGGGGACCGCTCGCGGTAAACCGCTCGTACGCCACATTGTCATGGAAGCGCTGCGGCAGAATCGTGGTGATCACGGCAGTTTGCTCGTAGTCGCGCGTTTCCGCGGCAACGCCAAACGCATTGCGAACCGCCGACTGCACGCCGTCGGCCGCGACCACGAGCTGCGTGTCGATGATGGCTTTGATTCCGTTCGCCGCGGACACCTCCAGCTGCACCGAGTTCTCCGACGCGGCGACGCGCGCCACCTGCGCCGGACAGAAAATGCGAACGTTGCCGCCGGCATTGACTTGCGACCACAGCGCGGCCCCTAGGGATCGATTGGGCACCACGTAGCCCATGGCGGCGAGACCCTGTTCCGCCGCGTCGATCCGCGCAAAACCGAAGTGGCCCTGATCTGAAACGTGGATCTTGCGGATCGGCGTAGCCGCGCAGGCGACCGCGGGCCATACGCCCAGTGTGTCGAGAATTCGGCGGCTGCCATTCGACAAAGCCGTGGTGCGCTCATCGAAGCTCGGTTGTGTTGCCGCATCATGTGGGATGGCCTCTATGAGCGCCACGCGCGCGCCAAGGTCCTTGAGCGCTACGCCAAGGCTTGCGCCCACCATGCCGCCGCCCACGATGGCGATATCGAACGCGTCGCTCACGCGACCTGCACCAGCCGCTCGATGGCCTCCGGGGTTTTCTCGAGCGCGCCCGTCAGCACCTCGGGAGCGCCGTTGGTCACCAGCACGTCATCCTCGATTCGAATGCCGATGTTCCAGAATTCCTTCGGTATCTTCGGCGATGGGCGGATGTAAACCCCGGGTTCGACGGTCAACGCCATGCCGGCCTCCAATACGCGCCACTCCCCACCGACCTTGTAGTCGCCCACGTCATGCACGTCGATTCCCAGCCAGTGGCCCGTACGGTGATTGAAGTACGGCAGGTAGGCCTGATCCTTGATCAGCCGCGCGACGCGTCCCTTGAGCAAGCCCAGCTTCACGAGACCCTGAGTAACCATGCGCACCGCGGCCTCGTGCGGGTGATTCCAGTGGTTTCCCGGCCGCACCTTGTCGATGGCCGCGACCTGGGCTTCCAGCACCACTTCGTAGACCGCGCGCTGCGCCGGGGTGAATCGACCGCCAATCGGAAAGGTACGGGTAATGTCCGAAGCGTAGTAGTCATGCTCGCAGCCGGCGTCGAGCAACAGCAAATCGCCGTCGCGCAGCTGCTGGTCGTTGTCGCGGTAATGCATGACGCACGCATTGGCCCCTCCGCCGACGATGGGATGGTACGAAATGTCGGCGTTGTGCGAACGAAATTCATGCAGCAGTTCGGCCATGACCTCGTATTCCATGCGTCCGGGGCGCGCGAAGCGCATCGCGCGACGGTGCGCTCCCATGGCAATCTGGGCGGCGCGCCGCAAGCTCGCCTGCTCGGCGCGGCTCTTGTAAAGGCGCATGTCGTCCAGGACGTGTCCGAGCGCGACAAATTCCTGCGGGCCGCCCGCACCCCGGCGCGCCTGAACCCGCAGCCCATTGACCCATCCCAGAATGCGAGGATCGAAATCAAGGTGCGTGCCCATCGAGTAAAAGATCCGCGAGCGCTGCTCCATGAGACCGGGCAAAATCTCATCGATATCGGCGATCGGAAAGGCATCGTCCGCTCCGTAGCGCTCCACCGCGCCCTCAGTGCCGGCCCGGTCGCCGTCCCAAGCCTCGCGTAACGCATCGTGTTCGCGCACGAATAGCAAGTACTCCGCATGCTGCCGTCCCGGGACGAGCACAGCGACCGCCTCCGGCTCCGGGAATCCGCTCAGGTAGTAGAAATGACTATCCTGCCGATAGGCGTATTCGACGTCGCCATTGCGATGGCGCACGGGCGCCGCCGGCAGGATGGCGATCGCGTCCTTGCCGATGATGCGCATGAATTGGCGGCGGCGGCGCGCGAATTCCTTGGGATCCATCTCGGGTTCAGTGCAGCCGCTGCTGTGGCGGATAAACCTGTCTGCGCAGGGGCAAGAGTTCCTCGAACACCACTTGGGCCGCGACACGGATGAATTCGACGAGTTCGGTATAGGCCTGTTCGTTTGACTCGTCCGCGTCCGCGTCATCGCCGGTTGCGCGCGAGATTTCGGTAAAGTCCCGGACGATCTCGCCGACATCGCCATTAAGCGCCTCGAGATCCGAGATTTGACCGGTGCCCAATCCGTATAAAAACCCCGTGCACCACAGCGCCAGAGCGTTCGCGCGCCCGTTGAGCGGCTGCTCGTCGTCCGGCAATAGAGGCTCGAACTGCATTCCCTGCTCGCCGAAGGACGTGGCCGTCGCGGTGAACACCCTTTCGATCATGGCTGCCGATTCCTCCGGCAAGGACGCGCCGTCGGGGAGGATCTCATTGACCCAGTCCTGCATCTTATAGGGCGCCATGGAGCACAGCGCGCCGCACAACGACCCGTGCGCCTCCGCAGCGTCGGCCAGGCATCCCGCGGTGGCCAACACGTCCTCGAAATCCTTAAATCGAATATCCGACAGCATGGTTTGGGAATAATACCGCAGTGGAGGCTCGCGTGAGGATGGACCGCCCTTTGCATTGCGGTATCGAGGGCTCTATATTGGCGATCTATGAACGAAACCACCTCGAAGTCCGCAGTCGAACTAGAACTGAAGCGCTTGGAGAAGCGCCTCGAAGACCTCATCGCGACGGTGAGCCAGATCAAGGAGGAGAATCGGGCGTTGCGGCAGCGTCAGGAGACGCTGAGCTCGGAGCGCGCCGGCCTGCTGCAGAAAAACGAACAGGTGAGAGCCAGAGTGGAAGCCATGATAGGCCGGCTGAAATCGATGGAGCAGGCATGAGCGAGAATCAAGCCAGAGTCAGCGTGCGGATACTCGAAAAGGAATACCACATCACTTGTCCGATCGAGGAGCGATCCGATCTGCTCGATTCCGCCGAATTTCTCAACACAAAAATGCGTGAAATCCGCGACAGCGGCAAAGTCGTCGGTCTGGACCGTATCGCAGTCATCGCTGCGCTCAATATGGCTAATGAATTGATACGATTCCGAAAGAGTGACGGTCATCTCGAT
>PKXS01000145.1 GCA_003132425.1 Gammaproteobacteria bacterium
GCCGTTCACGCGGCGTCCGCCGTATTGCTCACGTCCGGGTCATATCCCAAATTCGGCGCAAGCCAGCGCTCGGCTTCCGCCAAGCTCATGCCCTTGCGCTGCGCATAGCTCGCCGCCTGATCGCGATCGATTTTGCCGACTCCGAAATAGCGCGCCTGCGGATGTGAGAAATAAAATCCGCTGACCGCCGCGGTTGGAAACATCGCAAACGACTCCGTCAAACGAATGCCCGCATTGTGCTCCGGGTCCAGGAGCCGCCACAGCGTGCCTTTCTCCGTGTGGTCGGGGCAAGCAGGGTAGCCTGGCGCCGGCCTAATGCCTTGATATTCTTCGCGAATCAGCCCGGCGCGATCGAGACGCTCGGTAGCCGCGTAACCCCACAACTCGCGGCGCACACGCTCATGCATGCGTTCGGCAAGGGCCTCGGCCAATCGATCCGCCAGCGCTTTGAGCATGATGCTGCTGTAGTCGTCGTGCGCCGCCTCGAAGCGCGCGACGTGCTCATCGATCCCGATGCCGGTGGTGACGGCGAATGCCCCCAGATAATCGGCTCGGCCGCTGCTCGCCGGCGCGACGAAGTCCGACAGACACAGCTGCGCTTGATCATGGGGTTTGGATTTCTGTTGTCGCAAGTGATGAACCCGCAGCTTGACCATCTGACGCGCATCGTCCGCGTATACGTTGATGTCGTCATCACCGACGCTGTTGGCGGGGAAAATGCCGACCACGGACCGCGCCTGCAGCCAGTTCTCTTCCACCAAATGCTTCAGCATTCGGGTCGCGTCCGCAAATAGACTGCTGGCCGCTTCCCCGACCACCGGATCGCGCAAAATATCGGGAAACTTCCCGGCGAATTCCCAGGCATGGAAGAACGGCATCCAGTCGATGTACGGCACCAGCTCGGCCAGCGGGTAGGGGTCGTAGCACCGCACCCCCACCATCGCTGGGACGGGCGGCGCATAGGCCGACCAGTCGATCTTGAATTTCTTCGCCCTGGCGTGGGCCAAGGAAAGCTGCGGCGCCTTCGCGCTCTTGTTGCAATGCTGCTCGCGCCTCCGCTCATGCTCCGCCTTGATGTTCGCGATATAGGCGTCGCGCGTACTCTTGGTCACGAGTTGTTGACACACGCCGACCGAACGCGATGCATCCTTCACATAAATGACCGCCCCTTCGTACTGCGGATCTATTTTGACGGCCGTGTGCGCCGGCGAAGTGGTCGCGCCGCCGATCAATAGAGGCTGCTTGTAGCCTAGGCGCTGCATCTCCTTGGCGACATGCACCATTTCATCCAGAGACGGTGTGATCAAGCCGGACAATCCGATGAGATTGGCGCCCTCTCGAGTGGCGGCCTCCAATATTCTTTCGCAGGACACCATGACACCCAGATCAATGACTTCGAAGTTATTACACTGCAGCACCACGCCGACGATGTTCTNNTTCTTGCCGATGTCGTGCACATCGCCCTTCACGGTGGCGACCACCACCTTGCCGTTCGAGCGGCTCGCACCGGCCTTCTCCAGCTCGATATATGGAATCAGCGCCGACACGGCCTTTTTCATGACGCGGGCTGATTTGACGACTTGCGGCAAGAACATTTTGCCGGAGCCGAACAGATCGCCGACGACGTTCATCCCGTCCATCAAGGGCCCTTCGATTACGTCCAGCGGCCGCTTGGCCTCGAGTCGCGCCGCTTCGGTGTCCTCGATGACGAACTCATCGAGGCCTTTCACGAGCGCGTGCTGCAATCGTTCCTTCACGGGGAGTTTTCGCCACTCCAGATCATCGCCTCGCCTGGCGTTGCCTCCCCCTTTGAAGCGTTCGGCGATCTCGAGCAGGCGCTCGGTCGCATCCGGGCGTCGCGCCAATATGACGTCCTCGACCCGTTCGCGCAGATCCACGGGAATTCCCTCGTAAATCGCGAGCTGACCCGCATTCACGATCCCCATGGTCATGCCGGCGCGGATGGCATGGTACAAGAATACCGAGTGCATCGCCTCGCGCACCAAATCGTTGCCGCGGAATGAGAAGGAGACATTGCTGACGCCGCCGCTGATATGAACCGCCGGCATGCGTTGCTTGATCGCGGCCGTGGCTTCGATGAAATCGAGGCTGTATCGATTGTGCTCCTCGATGCCGGTGGCGACGGCGAAGATATTCGGATCGAAAATGATATCCTCGGGCGCGAAGCCGATTCGCTCCGTGAGCAGCCGATAGGCGCGCTCGCAAATGGCCACTTTGCGCTCGATCGTGTCCGCCTGTCCTGCCTCGTCGAAGGCCATGACTACCACGGCGGCCCCGTAACGCACGCACAAGCGCGCCTGGCTCAGAAATGCCTCCTCGCCCTCCTTCAGGCTTATCGAATTGACGATCGACTTGCCCTGCACGCACTTCAGTCCCGCCTCGATCACCGACCACTTGGAGGAATCGATCATGATGGGCACGCGCGCGATATCCGGTTCTCCCGCGATGAGGCTCAAAAATCGCGCCATGGCGGCTTGGGAATCGAGCATGCCCTCGTCCATGTTCACATCGATGATTTGCGCGCCGTTGGCCACTTGCTGGCGGGCGATATCGACTGCTGCCGCATAGTCTCCGGCTTCGATCAGCTTGCGGAACTTGGCCGAGCCGGTGACGTTGGTGCGCTCGCCGACGTTCACGAATAAGCTGCCGGCATCGATGGTCAGCGGCTCCAGGCCGCTGAGTCGGCAGCCACGCGCGGCCGGCGGCAGCACGCGCGGCGGCACGCCGTCGACGGCGGCGGCGATCGCGCGAATGTGCTCCGGCGTGGTCCCGCAGCAACCGCCCGCCATATTGAGAAAGCCGCTGGCCGCAAATTCGCCCAAGATCTGCGCGGTCTGCGCCGCCGTCTCGTCGTATTCGCCGAAGGCATTCGGCAAGCCGGCATTCGGGTACGCGCACACATAGGTATCCGCGATGCGCGCCAGTTCCTCGATATACGGACGGAGCTGTCTTCCGCCGAGCGCGCAATTGAGTCCCACCGCCGCGGGCCGCGCGTGACGAATGGAATTCCAGAACGCCTCCGTCGTCTGACCCGACAACGTCCGCCCCGACGCGTCGGTTATGGTGCCGGACACAATGATCGGCAGGTCCGTCTCCCGGTCATCCAGCGCCTCTCGCACTGCGAATAGCGCCGCCTTCGCGTTCAAGGTGTCGAATACCGTCTCGATCAGAATTACATCGACGCCGCCGCCGATGAGCGCGCGAGCGGCCTCGGAATAGGCGATGACCAGCTGATCGAAATTGATGTTGCGAAATCCCGGATCATTTACATCCGGGGACAGCGACGCTGTGCGGCTGGTGGGCCCCAGCGCGCCGGCGACGAAGCGCTGCCGGCCTGTCGCCGCAGTCACTTCGTCGGCCACCTGCCGCGCCAAACAGGCGGCGCTCAGATTCAGCTCTTCCACCACGGACTCCATGCGGTAATCCGCCTGGGAAACCGCATTGGAATTGAAGGTATTCGTGGAAATGACGTCGGCGCCCGCCAGCAGATAGTCGCGATGGATGGTGGCAACGATGCGTGGTTGAGTAATCGCAAGCAGATCGTTGTTACCGCGCAGATCGCTTGGCCAGTCCGCAAACCGATCTCCGCGGAACTCCGCTTCGCTCAAGCGGTGCTGTTGAATCATGGTGCCCATGGCACCGTCGAGAATCACTACGCGCTGCTTGAAGAGCGCGAGGAAGGCCTCGGAGCGCGCGGGACGCCGCAGGTTCGGCATTCAGGCCACCCGCGCTTCGATCGCGCGCGGCCGCAGACCCATCGCATGGCAAATGGCATAGGTCAATTCCGCGCGGTTCAGCGTATAGAAATGAAATTCCTCGACGCCGTGCCGGCGCAAGCGTTGTACTTGTTCGATCGCCACGTGCGCCGCGATCATGCAACGCGTCTCCGAATCATCGTCCAGCCCGTCGAAGCGACGGTGCAACCAATCCGGCACAGAGGTGCCGCAGCGCGCGGCAAACCGTAGCATTTGGGGAAAGCGCGTGATCGGCAATATTCCGGGCACGAGAAGTGCGCGAATTCCCGCCGCCGCACACCGATCGCGATACCGCAGGAAAATGTCCGTATCGAAAAAAAACTGAGTAATTGCACGCCCGGCTCCAGCATCGATCTTGCGCTTCAAGTTCTCCAGGTCGGCATCGACACCGCCGGATTCCGGGTGACCCTCTGGAAAGGCGGCAACCGAGACCTCGAAATTGCCGACGCTCGTAAGTCCCCTGACTAAATCGGATGCAAACGCAAATCCGTCCGGTTCCGGTTGGTAACGACCTTCCGGCGAAAGGTGAGTCGCGGGCGCATCGCCGCGCAGCGCGACCAGGTGACGAACCCCCTCGCGCCAATACTGCCGCGCGATACCCAGCACCTCATCACGCGAGGCGCCGACGCAGGTCAAGTGAGGCGCGACCCGAAGGTCCGTCTCGCGCAATATGCGCAGCACGCACTCGTGGGTTCGTGTCCGGGTTGAGCCGTCCGCGCCGTAGGTCACGGACACAAAATTGGGCTGCAATGGGGCAAGCCGCTGCACGGATTCCCATAGCTGCTCCGCCATGGCGCCGTCGCCGGGTGGAAAGAACTCGAAGGACACTGCAAGCGCGTTCGACATGAACCAACCTCAGGATCAGGTGGCTTCCCGGCTGACAGCATGCAACCGCTTAGGATATGATTCAAACTCATTATCTTCATACATGGGATGAAATCTGCTCATGGCGTCGACAGCGCTGGAATTGCGCCATCTAGAGACCTTGCTGGCATTGGCCGAATGCGGAAGTCTTTCCAAAGCGGCTGCGCGGCTGTTCCTCACCCAGTCCGCGCTTTCCCACCAACTTAAGACACTGGAAGGTCACTACGGGGCCGCGCTGGTCGAAAAGAACGTGCGGCCACTTCGATTTACCGCCATCGGTCAGCGGTTGCTCGGGCTCGCCCGGACGGTACTGCCCGAAGTGGCCGAGGCAGGGCGGGATGTAGCGCGTCTGGCGCAAGGCCATGCCGGGCAACTGCGCATTGCGGTGCAGTGCCACAATTGCTTCGATTGGCTGATGCCGGCGATGGACGCCTACCGCTCGCTTTGGCCCGAAGTGGAACTCGATATTATTTCTGGATTCGTGGTGAATCCGCTGCCGCTGCTGGAGAGGGCCGAGGCTGAGCTGGCTGTCATCCACGACAAGCCGGAGGCGCAACCCCACCTGACCTTCAGCCCGCTGTTTCGCTATGAAAGCGTCGCGTTGATGAGTCCCCGGCACCGTCTGGCCGCAAAATCCTGGCTGCAGGCACAGGACTTCGCCGATGAAACACTGATTACCTATCCGGTGCCCGACGAGATGCTCGACGTGATGAAGCATTGTCTCACGCCGGCGGGCATAAGCCCCCGGCGGCGAACCGCCGAATTAACTGTAGCGATATTGCAATTGGTCGCCAGCGGGCGCGGCATCGCTGCGTTGCCCTCATGGTCGGTGGGCAATTACATCGACCGCGGCTACGTGGTTTCGCGCCCCATCGGCCAGGGCGGACTGCGCTGCGAACTGTATGCCGCCACCAGCCGCGCCGGCGGCGAGGCCGCCTATATAAGAGAGTTCATCGCCCTGACGCGCACCCAAAGCTTGACGGAACTGGCAGGCGTTTCGGCGCTGTGACGGTCGCTATCGGCCGGCGGCCGCCTTTCGGAACCACTCCGCGGCCTCGGACTTAAGTCCGCGCTCGGCCAGCGAAGCCGCGTAATTGTACTGGCCGCGAAAATAGCCGGCTTCCGCCGAGCGGCGGTACCAGTCGAATCCTTCGTCCGCATTTAACGGGCATCCCCAGCCTTCCTCGCAGCAACGGCCGAGCAGATTCATCGCCCGGGCGTGTCCTTGCTCCGCCGCGCGGCGATACCAGAGTACGGCTTGCGACTGATCGATCGCGACGCCCCGTCCGTCGAAGAGCATATTGCCGAAGTTATACTGTCCCCAGTCATAGCCTTTGTCGGCGGATAGTTGATACCAATGCGCGGCCACATCCAAATCCGCCGCCACGCCCCAAGCGTTTTCGTAGCATCGCCCCAGCATGTTCATGGCCTCGGCGTCGCGCCCCTCGGCGGCGCGGGCAAACCAGCGCAACGCCTGCACCGGGTCTCGCGATACGCCTTGACCCTCGAGCAGCATGCGGCCGAGCCGCAGCTGCGCGGCGCGGACACCGCATTCGGCAGCGCTCTTCACCCACAGGGCCGCGGCGGCGGGGTCGCCGCCCAACAGCGCCTGCAGTTCACGATGACTCATGCTCTGCAGCCGGAGCATCCGCAGATGGCTTGCCTGTGCCGCCGCAGCGCGCGCGAATTGTTCGGCGGACAGACTCATGGCGCGCCTAAACCTCGCCCCAGCGTCGCAATAGATTGTGGTAGCAAGCGGTCAAGCGGACGATGGACTCATCGTGTCCGCCGGCCTGCGTCAGTTCGCGGATCGAGGTGTCGACGTCGAACAGCAGACTACGATCACCGTCATCGCGAATCATGCTTTGAATCCAGAAAAATGCGGCCATCCGCACGCCGCGAGTCACGGCCAGAACCCGATGCACGCTGCGCGCGGGGTAGATCACCAAATCACCGGCCGCATGCTTGACGCAATGCGCTCCATAGGTGTCTTCGATCACCAATTCGCCGCCGTCGTACTCCTCCGGCGCGCTCAAAAAAAGAGTGGCGGACATGTCCGTACGCAGCCGGTGCGGCGTGCCGGGAATTTGCCGGATCGCATTGTCGACATGAGCACCAAAGCTCATGCCTGATTCATAACGATTGAACAGCGGCGGGTACACATGGCGCGGCAGCGTGGCGCTGATGAAACGCGCGCTTCGCTCCAGTGCCCGCAGCACCTCGGTACTGAGTTCGCGCGCGGCGGCGCCATCCTGCGGTAGTTGCAAATTGCCCTTCACCTGCGCCGATTGGTGGCCTGCCGTCACGCGCCCGTCCGTCCAAGCGGCCGAATTCAGACGGTTGCGCATCGCTGCAAGTTCGTCCGGCGACAGTAGCGCCGCAATATGCACGAGCATGGCGGATCAGAACGTCGTGCGGACGGTCAATTTCAGCGTGCGGCCAGTGCCGGGGATTACGTGGTTCTCGGCGGCCGACGTGTAGTACGAGCTCTCGTAGTAAAGCTTGTTGGCAAGGTTGTAGCCGTTCAACTGCAGGAACACCGTCTTGCTCAGTCGATACGATGCCACGGCGCTCCAGACCACATAGCCCGGCATGGTTGCCTTCTGGCCGTAGTCGGCGAAGCGAGGACCCAGCCAATTCCCCCCCACCCCGACTTCCCAAGCATCAGAAAGCTCGTATTCAGTCCAGAGACTAAGCGCATTGCGAGCGACGTTCGCAAGCGCCTGCCCGACGTATGCCGCATTCCCCGAGGAGATTGTTTTCCCGTCGAGGTAGGTGTACCCGGCGATGATCTCCAGGTGCGCGGTGAGATAACCGGAGGCGCCCAGCTCCAAGCCCTGCACGCGCTGGTCGCCGTTGAGCACGGTGATCGTCGGATTATCCGGATCGTTGGTCTGTGCGTTGTCGACCTCCGTGTGAAATACCGCGGCAGTGCTCGAGAACATCCCGTCCAGCCAGCTGGTCTTGGCGCCGACCTCATAGGTTTTTGCTTTCACCGGCCCCAGATCGGCGGTCTTGGTGGTCAATGTCAGCGCTTCGGCCGACGGGTCGAACGAAGTTCCGAACGACAAATAGTAGCTTTGCTGCGGCGTCGGTTTGATGATCAACGCGGCGCGCGGGCTCACGACGTTATCCACGTGATCGAGATTCAGAACGGCGCCGGTGACAGGGCTCGCCTGGAGGTAGTCGGCGGAAAATCGGTCGAAGCGCAATCCGGCGACAAAATCCATGTAGGGGCCGAACGCCAATGTGTCCGTGGCGTACGCAGCCGCCGAATGAGCCGTCGTATTTTGGCGTGCGGTGATCGGTTGGCCGCCGGGGAGAGGCTCGTACGGGTTCGGATCCAGCAGCGGCGTTTCAGGTACCCAGCTGTTGTCGGTATTGAACGGATTGTTGTATCGGGCGATGTCGGAGCTTTGACGCGAGAACTCGACCCCGGTAAACAGCGTGTGCGAGACAGGTCCTGTGTCGAAGCGGACGGTCACATCGGTTTGGTTGGTGAGATTTGTCTGCGTGCCCGAACTATCCGGCGCATCGCGGCCGACTAGGACGCTGCCCAGCGGCGTGCCCGCCGTCGGCACAGTCGCCCCGAAGTTCGGCATGGTGTCTTGATAGTCGAACTCGTAATGCGCATAGCGCAGCGTGTCCGCTACATTGAGATTTGGGTTGAAATCATGCTTGAAGCGCACGGTCCCGATATCGTCCTCGGTCGTCGCGTGGTCGGAAATCAATCCGTAGAATGCGCCGCGCGGCACGGGTGCGGGGGTTCCCTCCACAAACGGGATACCGGTGTCGGGAATGTTGTTCTCCTGCTGATGCAAGTAGGCCATCGTCAGCGAGTCGTCCTCTCCGATGCCGAATGCGAGCGACGGGGCCAGGCCCCAGCGACGATTCAGGACGTAGTCCCGGTCCGCCACCTTCGAGGATTCTCCCATCGCATTGAAGCGAAAGGCCGCACTCGAACTGAGCGGCGCATCGATGTCTGTGGTCGCCCGATATTCATGGTTAGTGCCGACTTGCGCGGTCACTGCATCCAGCGGCGTGAGCATGGGGGCCTTGCTCACCTGATTGATCGCGCCGCCCGTGGAACCGCGGCCGAACAGCGTGGCGGACGGGCCCTTGACCACCTCCACGGATTCGAGGTCGAAACTGTCGCGTGTATAGACAGCCGCGTCGCGTACGCCATCGAGAAAGAAGTCGTTGAAGGCCGAGAAACCGCGCAGATTGACGGTGTCCCCGCGCGCCGCGCCCTCGCCGGCATTCAAGGTGATGCCTGGGACATTCTTCAGCGCGTCCTCAAGCCGGGTACTCGCCTGAGCAGCCATTAGTTGGCCGCTGATGACCGTGACCGACTGCGGGGTATTCTGCAAATCTCCCGGCAGTTTGTCGTCGCGCAGCGGCCGCAGCCCATTGACGACGACCTGCTGGAGGTCGCCGATGGTTGCGTCCGTGTCGGTCGAATCGGCGGCGGTCGTATCGCCGTGCGCCGGCGACATTCCGACAATCGAGGTCGCGCAGACTCCCATGGTGCCGAGCACCCGCAGGTTCCCCACTTCCGGGACAATCGAGCGCATCAATGAGACCTCGCAAGTCGGCGCCACGGTGGCTGCGAAACAGTATGGTAATAATAATCATTCGCATTCGCATGTCAAGCTCGCAACGCGCCTTCCGCGGCGGCGAATTGCGGCGGCCTTGCGACGTCCGCATACTAGATCGATCGACAGCCGGCAATAGAGCTCGAACCATGAAGTCATTCGTCGCTACGCATTGGGCTTTGCACTTGGCCGCGATCGCGTTCGCGCTCGGTACCGGATTACCGGCGCCGGCGGCAACGGCATCGGCGGAAGCGCTAGTGTCGAATCCGGTAGTCGTCGCCGTCCGGCGCGGCGACTGCGTCAAGGCGGTTGCGTTGGTGAATCCCGCAGTGACATCGAACGACGATCGGACCGTATTGTTCCTGGGCGGCCGAATGCTCGACGAGGGCATCTGCGTGAAGAAGGACCCCGTGGCGGCGACTCAATACTTCGCCCATGCCGCCAATATGGGCTATCCGGCCGCAGCGCTCGACTACGCGGCCAAGGTCGGTCTCGGCGAAGGGACCGCGCAGAATTATGAAGGTGCGGGCAACCTCTGCCACACCGCGGGACTCGATCCGCAGAACCAGGTGTCCCGCTACGCACTCGGCTACGCATGCACGGTGCGCGGCATTGCCGGCAAACTGCTGCGTGAAACGCTGCCCCAGGGTGCGTTCCGGCCCGGTACCGGGGAGGCTCTGATCGAATTCAGTCCGTCGACCTCGCAAATGCGCGTGCGTTCCACGCCCAAAGTTGGACGCGGCGAAATGGCCACCGGATCGAACATACGCCGCCCTTTGGTGGACGCGCAAGAGGAGATCGACAAGGCATGGCGCGATGCCTTGGCTCAAGTGCCGAAACCCGATGCCGCGCAACTTGGCAGCCAGACCATCGAGATGCCGCTCGACGTCGATATGACGCTCGAAGTCGGCCGCGCCCCGGCAGAGGATCTGACATTGCGGCCCTTGCTACAGTCAGGAGACGTCCACAGGACCATGAATTAACGGCGCGGCTCTACGTAGCCGTCGGTCAGCGTATTTAAGAACGCGATGATGTCCTCGATGTCCCCCTCGCTCAACGCGGGCGCATCGCCGGGACTGCGGCCGAAGGGCCCCGCGACGTCGACGTTGCCCTGGTATTGCAGCGGCAGATCATCGAATTTCCGACGACTGCCGTTGGGCGCGCGCGGGTACCACAGTTGTGGCCGGACGTCCCGCTCCGCATAGAACCGCAACACGTCCCGCAGATGATGGAAGACGCCGTTGTGCATGAATACGCCGCGCGTTGCCACGTTGCGCAACGTCGGCGTGCGGAACATGCCGCAGTACTTCTTGATACCTGCCAAGTCGGCGCGCAGCGGTCCGCATAGCCCCAGATCATAGTAACGGCGGTTCGCATTCGCGGGAATGGCGAGGTTGCGCGGGGCGCCGACGGCTGCGTAGCCAAAATCCGTGAATTGCGGAAATGCACCTTCTCTCATTGCACTGGGATGACAGCGAGCGCAATTGCCTTTGGCAGGATCGTTGAAGGCGGCCAGACCGCGCAATTCACTCGCGCTGAGCGATGTCTCGCGCCGCAGCCACGCGTCGTACCTGCTGCTATACGGATAAAAATCCGCGGGACTTTGTTGAAAGGTCTCTAATGCCATCAGCACGGCCTTGAGCGCCAGGTCGTGATCGTCAAAGATTTTGCCGCCGAAGGTTTCGCGAAACCGTGCCGCATATGCCGCATGGCGCACCTTTTCAACCACGGCATCCGCACTTGCATTGGCCATCTCGAATACCGAAAACATCGGCAACCGCGCCTGATCATGCGCCGACGATGCGCGTCCGTCCCACATGCGCCCTCCGGCCGGCCCTTGATCGATGCTGTCGTCGCCCTCGTCGTCAAAAAAATGCTCGGTGAACGGCGCAATGTTTTGCGTGTACATCAGGGAAGGAACTGCGCGCATTCCATAGTGCCGCTCGTCGGCACCACCGCGTTGCACGGCCAAGTCGTTGGGCGGTCCGAAGGCACGCGCCGGGTCGTGACAGCTCGCGCAAGCCATCTTGCCGGACGCCGATAACGACCGATCGAAGAACAGAGCGCGTCCGACCGCCGTCATGGCCGCGGCAGTGGGCGCCTTCTCGAAGGTGTTTGCATAGAACGGCGCCGGGGCTGCCGGCGCGGTGGCGGCGGGGATCAACGCTCCCAAAATCGCAGCCGCACTCGCCCAGGAAGGCATCGGGATCAGAGGCCTAGTGCACCGAGCTGCCGCTATCGCTGGGGAAGACCGAGTTGAACAACTGGGCTACATCCACCGCATCGAACAGATAGGCGCGATTGCAGAAATCACAGCGCACCTCCACTTCCCCGCGTTCGGTCAAGACGGATCGCGTCTCGCCCTCGCCCAAGCCTTGCAGCATTCCGCCCACCCGCTCGCGTGAGCATCGGCAACGAAAATAAACCGGCAGCGGTTCAAAGAGCCGCAGATCGTCCTCGTTGAAAAGCCGGCGCAGAATTTCAACGTCGGCGAGCGTGCGAAGTTCCGCGAACGTGAGCGTCTCGCCTATCAGCCGCGCGCGTCGCCATGCGTCCTCGACCGATCCCGAATCCGCGCCCGCCGCGGTGCTCGAGCCTGGGAGGCGTTGCAGCAGCATGCCGGATGCTCCGCTCTCATCCGCATGCAGCCAGAGCCTGGTCGGCAATTGCTCGGAATTCTCGAAATAAACTTGCAGAGAATCGGCCAACCGGCTTCCCTCGATGGGGACAATCCCCTGGTAGCGCTGCGACCCCGCGTCGGTTTCCAACGTGACCGTCAGATTTCCGGCGCCGATCAAATCGGCGATTCCGCCCGACGGTCTGTCCTCGCTGTAGCGGGCCAACCCCCGCACGCCCAGCCCGCTGGTGCACTGAGCCAGCATGAGGTGTACCGGCCCCTCTCCCTGTAGCTGCAAGGAAAGGGTACCGTCGAACTTGACCGTCGCAGCCAGCAATAGCGAGGCGGCCACGGCTTCGCCCAAGGTATCGCGAATGGCGTCGGGGTAGTCGCGATGCTCGATCAAGGCGCGCCAGGCCGAATCCAGGTGCACCAGGTGGCCGCGAATCGGAAAATGCTCGAACATGAAGCGATGCAGGCAGTCGCGGTCATGCATCTTGAACGCCGCCGCCCAGCTTGATTTTCAACAGCTCGTTGAGCTGAGCGGGATTCGCCTTTCCTTCGGTCGCCTTCATGACTTGACCGACGAAGAATCCGAACAGCTTGTCCTTGCCGGAACGATAGTCGCTAAGCTGCTTTGGGTTCGCGGCGATCACGGCGTCGATCACTCGTTCAATCTCGCCGGTGTCCGTGATTTGCTTCAGACCCTTGGCGGCAATGACCGCGTCCGCATCGCTGCCCTCGGCCCACATCGCGTCGAATACCTCTTTGGCGATCTTGCCGGAGATCGTCGCATCGAGGATTCGCGCCAGCAAGCCGCTTAAGCGGGCAGGCGATATTCGCGATTCCTTCACATCCAAGTTGTCCCGATTGAGCGCGCTGGATAATTCACCCATGACCCAGTTGGCCGCGAGTTTCGCATGCGCCGCACTCAACTCCGCCACCACGGCTTCGAAGTACGCGCCGATTTCGCGGCTCGCGCTCAGGACGCCGGCATCGTACGCGGACAGTGCAAAATCGCCGGTGAAGCGCGCGGCTTTCTGGTCGGGCAGCTCCGGCAAAGTCGAGCGAACCTCCTCCACGAATTGCTCGCCGATGTGCACCGGCAACAGGTCCGGATCCGGGAAGTACCGATAGTCGTTGGCTTCCTCCTTGGAGCGCATCGAACGCGTTTCGTGCTTGTCGGAATCGTACAGCCGCGTCTCCTGCACCACCTTGCCGCCGCCCTCGAGTACCTCGATCTGCCGCGCCACTTCGAATTGAATCGCCTTTTCCACAAATCGAAAGGAGTTCAGATTCTTGATTTCGGCGCGCGTGCCGAGTGTCTCTCGGCCGCGCGGCCGCACCGAGACGTTGGCATCGCAGCGGAAGGAACCCTCTTGCATATTGCCGTCGCAGATTTCGAGGTAACGCACCAGAGTATGAATTTTCTTCATGTAGGCGACCGCCTCTTTTGCCGAGCGCATGTCCGGCTCCGAGACAATCTCGAGCAGCGGCGTGCCGGCACGGTTCAGATCGATGCCGCTCGCGTTGGCCAACCCTTCGTGCAGCGACTTGCCGGCATCCTCCTCCAGATGCGCGCGGGTTACCCCGATGGTCTTGACCGAACCATCATCGAGCACGATGTTGAGCGATCCCTTGCCCACAATGGGCTGCTCGTATTGGCTGATTTGGTAGCCCTTCGGCAAGTCGGGATAGAAGTAATTCTTGCGCGCAAAGATCGAGCGGCGCGCAACCGTGGCACCTATGCTCAGCCCAAACTTAACCGCCATGCGAACCGCCTCGGCGTTCAACACCGGCAGCACGCCGGGGTAAGCTAAGTCGACCAGGTTTGCCTGAGAATTCGGCGGCGCGCCGTAGGCAGTCGCAGACCCTGAGAAAATCTTCGATCGGGTGGCGAGCTGCGCATGAATTTCCAGCCCGATAACGACTTCCCAGTCCGTCATCACTCGTACCCGCGCGCAACGTGGCGATGCCAATCCGTCGCCTGCTGGTATTGATGTGCCGCGTTGAGCAGCCGGCCTTCGGAAAAATGCGGTCCGATCAATTGCACGCCCATCGGCAGGCCGTCGACGAATCCGCACGGCATCGAGAGCCCCGGGAGGCCCGCGAGATTCGCCCCGATGGTGTAGATATCGTTCAAGTACATGGTAATCGGGTCGTCGATCTTCGCGCCGATGTCGAAGGCCGGCGTCGGCGTAGTAGGTCCGATCAACAGATCCACCTGCTCGAATGCCGCGCGAAATTCGTCGGTAATCAGCTGCCGCACCTTTTGCGCTTTCAAATAGTACGCATCGAAGTATCCGGCCGACAGCACGTATGTGCCCGTCATGATGCGCCGCTTGACCTCAGCGCCAAACCCTTCGCCGCGTGAGCGCTTGTACAAATCCGACAAGTCCTTCGGCTGCCGGCAGCGATAGCCGAAGCGCACGCCGTCATAGCGCGACAAATTCGACGAGCATTCAGCCGGGCCCACCACATAGTAAGTAGGCACCGATAACGGTAGGTGCGGCAGGCTGACATCCACGGTGGTGGCGCCCAACGCCGTATACACCTTGATGGCGTCGCGGATGAGCGCCGCATTGCGGGTCTCCAATCCGTCAAAAAACTCCCGCAGCATGCCGATCCGCAACCCCTTTAACGGCGCGTCCAATGTGGCGTGATAATCCGGAACCGGGACCTCGACGCTGGTGGAATCCTGCGGATCGAAACCCGCCATTGTCTGCAGGACAATCGCCGCATCAGCGGCCGTACGCGTAAGCACTCCGGCCTGGTCGAGGCTGGATGCAAAGGCGATCATGCCGTAGCGCGACACTCGCCCATACGTGGGCTTGACGCCGGTGATGCCGGTCAGCGCCGCGGGCTGGCGGATCGATCCGCCTGTATCGGTGCCCGTCGCGAAGGGCGCAAGCCTCGCGGCCGTGGCGGCGGCCGAACCTCCCGACGATCCTCCCGGCACCTTGGCTGGGTCCCAGGGGTTCTTGACGGGTCCGTAGTAGCTCGTCTCATTGGAGGAGCCCATGGCAAACTCGTCCATATTGGCCTTGCCCAGCATCACGGTGCCGGCAGCCTTGAGGCGCGTGACCACGGTCGCATCGTAGGGCGCGACGAAATTGTCGAGCATGTGCGAGCCGCAACTGGTGCGCACCCCTTGCGTGCAAAAAATATCTTTATGAATGAGGGGGATGCCAAGCAGCGGCCCCTGCTCGCCGGAGGCTCGTCGGCGATCGGCGACAGCTGCGCCGGCCAATGCCTGCTCCGCCGTAAGGGTGATCAGCGCATTTAAGTTAGGGTTCAATCGTTCGATCCGCGCCAAGAAATGCCGCGTAAGTTCTACGCTGGATATTTGCCTACTAGCCAGGCTGCGGCCAAGTTCGCCGATAGTCAGTGTGTGGAGCATCGTCAAGCGGCAGCGGGCCTTAGTCGATTACCCGCGGCACCACGTACAGCCCGGCTTGCACCGCCGGCGCGTTGGCTTGATATGTTTCACGGTGATCGGATTCCGACACCACGTCCGGCCGCAGGCGTTGGTGTTGCCCGACGAGCGGGTGGGCCATGGGTTCCACGGTGCCGGTCTCTGCACGCGACAGTTCATCGACGAAATTGACGATGCTCGACAGGCTGGTCACGTAGACCGGCATCTCCTGTTCGGTGATCGACAGCCGTGCGAGGTGCGCGATCTTTTCGACGTCTTGACGGGTTAGGCTCATATGAATGCCGATTGCGCTGCAAGCGCGCAAAATAAGCTCGTAGAATGATACACGTCGCCTTGCTCAAAGTCGTGTCGGTTGTTACATTAGCGCAACTTTTTTTACCCCCTTTCGCACTAGAAAATACACATGTTCAAACGCCTTAGAGGTTATTTCTCCAATGACCTCTCAATCGATCTTGGTACTGCCAATACGCTGATCTACGTTCGCGAGCGCGGCATCGTTCTCAATGAACCCTCCGTGGTCGCGGTGCAGGACGAGCCGACGCGCGGCGGCAAGATCATCGTTGCGGTTGGCGTGGAAGCTAAGAACATGCTCGGGCGGACCCCGGGCCATATCACCGCCGTGCGGCCGATGAAGGACGGCGTCATTGCCGACTTCACTTACACCGAAAAGATGCTGCAGTACTTCATCAAAAAAGTGCATGGCAATCGTTTCTTAAGTCCGAGCCCCCGGGTTCTGGTGTGCGTGCCATTCGGCTCCACTCAAGTTGAACGCCGCGCCATTAAGGAATCCGCCGAGGGTGCCGGCGCGCGCAGCGTGGATATCGTCCCCGAACCCATGGCCGCCGCGGTCGGCGCCGGCTTGCCGGTTAACGAGGCGCGCGGTTCAATGGTGCTCGACATCGGCGGCGGCACCTCCGAGGTGGCCGTCATTTCCCTGAACGGAATCGTGTATGCGGCGAGCGTGCGTATCGGCGGCGACAAGTTCGACGAAGCGATCACCAACTACGTGCGGCGCAATTATGGAATTTTGATCGGTGAGGCCACCGCGGAGCGCATCAAGTTGGAGATCGGTTCGGCCTATCCCGGTCAGCAGGTGCGCGAAATCTCCGTCAAGGGCCGCAATCTGTCTGAAGGCGTGCCGCGCAGTTTCACGCTCAACTCCAACGAGATCTTGGAGGCGCTGCAGGAGCCGCTGCAAGGCATTGTGGGCGCGGTCAAGCAGGCGCTGGAACAGACGCCTCCCGAGCTCGGCGCCGACGTCGCCGAGCGCGGCATCGTGCTCACCGGCGGCGGTGCGCTGCTGCGTGACGTCGATAAATTGCTCATGGAAGAAACCGGTTTGCCCGTCGTGATCGCGGACGATCCCCTGACCTGCGTTGCGCGCGGCGGCGGCCGGATCCTCGAACTCACCGAGGAGCATGGACCGGGCATTTTCGGACTGGAGTAATGCGAGCGACTAGGGAAGCCTCTGCCCATGGTCGCGTTTCGTAACTCAGACGCCTCCGGTCGAACGTCGGGACTGCTGCTCCGTTGCGTGCTGTACTCCTTGCTGGCATTGGGACTGATCATCGTCGACAAGCGCTACGATCAGCTCGGCCAGATCCGGCGCTTGCTGTCGATCGTCGCGTACCCGGTGCAGGTCGCCGTCGCCAGCCCATTCGAGGGCTGGGACTGGTTCCGCGCGAGCGTCACCACTCGCGATGCGCTGCGTGCGGATAACACGAGGCTCGAGGCGCAGCTGCGGGTCGCGCAATTCCGGATGCAGCGCTACGAGGCGCTCGAGGCCGAGATTCAGCGATTGCGCGTGCTGCGCGACAGCACCGCGGGAGTCGCCTCGCGGTTCATCATCGGAGACATCATGGACGTCGACCTCGACGCCTATCGCGAACGCGTCGTGGTGGACAAAGGCGCGCGTGACGGCGTCTTCGTCGGGCAGGCCGTGCTGGATGCCGGCGGCGTGTTTGGCCAGGTCGCCCGTGTCGGTGAACTGACCAGCGAGGTCATTCTAGTCAGCGACGCCGCTCACGCCATACCGGTGCAAGTGAATCGCAACGGCCTGCGCACGATTGCCGTGGGCACCGGCGACACGAGCCACCTCAAGCTGCCGTACCTGCCAACCAGCGCGGACGTGATCGCAGGCGACCTCTTGGTCACCTCGGGACTTGGCGGCGGCTTTCCCGCCGGCTATCCGGTAGGCACGGTTGCCGAGGTCAAGCGCGACCCCTCTCAATCGCTTGCCGACGTCGATGTGCGGCCGGCCGCGGCGCTCGACCGCTCGCGTGAGCTGCTCTTCGTCTGGCTTAAGCCGCCAATCGCGGCCGCGGCGAAGACAACGCCGCCGGCCAAACTTACCGCTCCCTCGAAGGCCCCGCCCGCTCATGCACCGACAGGGGCAACCGACCAATGATGCGCGATAATCGAGTGCGTCGTTTACCCATGGCACTCTCGGCGCTGGTCGCGCTGGCGCTGGCGGTACTTCCCTTGCCTGCCCCGGTCGATGCGTTTCGTCCGGATTTTCTGGTCTTGGTCGTGTTCTACTGGTCCATTGAGTCGCCTCGGGCCGGCGGACTCGCGCTGGCTTTCGTGTCGGGTCTAGCGCTTGATGTGATTCAGGGTGTGGTACTCGGTCAGCATGCCCTGGCGCTGACTCTGATGGCGGCCTGGGCGACCCATTTGCGGCTGCGAGTGCGTGTATTCTCCGTCATGTCGCAGTGCTTGACTATTTTTGCGCTGCTGACCGGCTATCAATTCATACTCTTCTGGGTCGACGGCGCGACGGGGAATCCTGTAACCAGCTTCAGCCGTTGGCTTGCGCCCATCATCGGCGCCTTGATTTGGCCCCTGCTGGTTCACACCTTGAGCCGCCTGCATGAGCGATAAGAAGTTCCACGCGTATTTATTGCCGGGAAATACCCCATGATTTTCGATGAATTCTCGCCGTCGCGAGCCCGCCGCACCCTCACCGCGGGCGGCCGCACGTTGCGCGCCCTAGGCCTGGACGGTCCTCTGACCGGAGTGTTGGCGATCATCGTGTGCATCGGCGTGCTGGTAGTCTACAGCGCGTCGGGACAAAACCTGAAAATGGTCGAGCACCATTTGGGAAATATCGTCGTTGCGGTCGCCGCCATGCTGGCTCTCGCTAAGCTGTCGACTCCTCAGTACCTACGCTTGTTCTCACCGGCCGCTTACATCATCGGCATACTGCTGTTGATCGTCGTCGATGTGACCGGTCACGTCGGCAAGGGCGCGCAACGCTGGCTTGACATCGGCTTCGTGCGATTTCAGCCCTCTGAGATCATGAAACTAGCCGTGCCGATGATATGCGCCTGGTATCTGCACGAACGCAGGCTCCCGCCGAGCTTCAAGGATTTGCTGGTGATGGGGCTGCTGATTGCCATTCCTACGGTGATGATCGCCAGGCAACCGGATCTTGGCACCGCCTTATTGATCGCGACCTCCGGGCTCATCGTGCTGCTGCTTGCCGGGCTGCAGTTGCGAATCATATTGATTTCCATCCCGCTGCTGGGGGGCGCGGCCATGGCGGCCTGGCATTTCATCCACGATTACCAGCGGCAACGAATACTGACTTTCCTGAATCCCCAAAACGATCCGCTCGGCGCCGGATACCACATCATCCAGTCGCAAATCGCGATCGGCTCGGGCGGCGTATTCGGCAAAGGCTATATGAACGGCAGCCAAGCACAGCTTGAGTTTCTGCCGGAACGCTCGACTGACTTCATATTTGCCGTCATCGGCGAGGAATTCGGGCTCCTAGGCCAGTTGCTCATCCTGTCGCTGTTCGGCATCGTGATCGGGCGTGCGCTGTATTTGGCGATGCAGGGCCAAGACACCTTTTCGCGCCTGACCGGCGGCACCATCGCACTGAGTTTCTTCGTCTATGTGTTCGTCAATTCCGGCATGGTGAGCGGTATTCTTCCGGTGGTCGGCGTGCCGTTGCCGTTGATCAGCTACGGAGGCACCTCCATGGTCACCCTGCTCGCCGGCTTCGGTATCCTGATGTCGCTGCATTCGCATCGCAAGCTCATCGGATCTTGAGGATGCGAGCTGTGCGCGCGATCAAGTATCTATTTCTCGCGGCAGCGATTGTCGGCTTGAGCTGCGAACCCGCGGCCGCTCTCGACACTTCGCGCACGGACGTCAAGAGCTTCATCGCGCTCGTGCATGAAAAAGACTCCTTTAGCAAGCGGCGGCTGCGCAAGTTGCTGGCGGCGGCGCAGAGTCAGCCCGCCATTATCGAAGCGATGGATAAGCCCGCGGAGAAGGCCAAACTTTGGTACGACTACCGCGCGATCTTCGTGAACGAAAGGCGCATACGCGAAGGGACGGATTTCTGGATTGCGCATCGGCAAGAGCTCGATCGCGCGAGCGTGAGAAGCGGGGTCGGGCCGGAATACTTGGCCGCAATCCTCGGCATTGAGACTTATTATGGGCGCCTGACCGGCTCATATCGCGTGATCGATGCCCTGGCGACCTTGGCCTTCGGTTATCCCGCGAGAGCGGCGTTTTTTCGCGACGAGCTCGAACAGTTTTTACTCCTCACCCGCGACGCAGGGCTTGATCCCCTGGCGGTCAAGGGCTCTTACGCCGGTGCAATGGGCGCGCCGCAATTCATGCCGTCGAACTACCGGCGCTTCGCCGTCGATGCGAGTGCCGACGGTCATATCGATCTTTGGAGCAATTGGTCCGACGTCTGCGCGAGCGTGGGCAATTACCTCAAGGAACATGGTTGGAATTACGGCGAACCTGTGCTCGATGACGCCGCCGTCGCCGCGGACAAGGCAGCGGATCTGGACGGCCGCACGCTGTCGCTCACGGAGACCATCGGCTCATTGAAGTCGAAGGGTGTAACGGTCGACAGTGCGCTCCCCTCGGATACTCCGGCAGTGCTGATTGCCGCCGACGAACCGGGCGGCATTCAATGGCGCGTGGGATACGCGAATTTTTACGCCATCACGCGCTACAATCACAGCGCCCTATACGCCATGGCCGTCGTTGAGCTGGCCGCGGCGCTCAAGGAACGTGTTCTGCTGCATGATGTGCCGCCCGCGAGCGATGCGGAAGCCGAAAATGCGCCGCCGGCCGGCGACGCTGCGCGGGTTGGCGCTCCGCCGTGAGCGCACGTCGGGCACTCGCGGCACTCCTTGCCGTAGCCGCCGCAATTGGCATTGCCGCGTGCGCCGGAACGGAGCCTAAACGCGCGGCTCCGATACCGAGTACCGCGATTCCGGGTGAGGCTCTGCCGCCCGCATCGCAATCAACTGCCGACGCCGTGCCGCGCCTCGAACCTCGCTCGCACTACGGCAATCCGCCCTTCTATGACGTGTTCGGCAAGCGCTACTACGTCCTCTCTTCCGCCACCGGCTACGTGGAGCGCGGTGTCGCGTCCTGGTACGGGCCAGGCTTTCACAAGGAACGAACTTCGACGGGCGAACCCTACGATATGTACGGCATGACGGCCGCGCACAAGACGCTGCCCTTACCGGTTTACGTGCGCGTCACGAATCTTCAGAACGGCCGCAGCGTCGTCGTTCGAGTCAACGATCGCGGTCCGTTCGTCGGAAATCGAATTATCGATTTGTCCTACACCGCCGCCGCTAAGCTCGATATGCTGCGCAATGGCACCGCAATGGTCGAAGTGCGCGTGCTCGATCCGGCGGCGCCCGCAGAGAACACCTCGTTGATGGCTGATGCGGCCGCGGCCCTCACCGGATCAACGACGGCGCAAGCCGCGCCTGTTTCAGCTCCTGCAGCGACGGCGAACACGGGTTGGGTAGCGCTGCCGCCTGCCGCTACGCCACCGGCCGGCCCCGGCGCAGCAGGCTCCATGGCAAACGGCGCCGCGCTGTTCGTGCAGGCCGGCGCTTTTGCCGATCCAGCCAATGCTGAGCGCTTGGCTGCCAATTTGCGCGCCGAAGAATTCGACAAGGTCTTCGTGCGCGATGACGAAGTCGCCGGCCGGCGCCTGTATCGGGTGCGAATCGGCCCGGTGCCGGATGTTGCACAGTTCGATCGCATCGTCGCAGCACTGGAACGGGCCGGCATCAACGATGCACACCTGGCGTTGAATTAACCCGAGTCGAGCTACTGCACAATGCCAATGATCGGTAAACTAATTGTTTTTTCGAGGTACCCATCCACCATGCTCCGTTCCTTTCTTGCTTGCCTATTGCTCACCTGGTTTGCGTCCGCGCCCAGCATTGCCGGGACGCCGATCCCGACCGCGCCGGCGGTCGACGCGCGCGCGTATATCCTGATCGATTATCGGACCGACAAAATTCTGGCGGCGAAGGATGCCGTGGCGAGGATGGAGCCGGCCAGCCTCACGAAACTCATGACGGCATACATCGTATTCGAGGAGTTGGCCGCCGGTAAGCTCAAACTGACCGAAGCGGTGACCGTCAGCGAGCATGCCTGGCGATCCGAAGGGTCGCGCACCTTCATCGAACTCGGCAAACCGGTGTCGGTGGAAATGCTGATTTTGGGCATGATAGTGCAATCGGGCAACGATGCGACGATCGCGCTGGCCGAACGCATTGCCGGAACCGAGGATACCTTTGTTCAGATGATGAATGCGCAAGCAAAGCGTCTCGGCATGGTCGGCACTCACTTCGAAAACAGTTCCGGCCTACCCTCGCCCGGGCACTACACGACCGCACGCGACATGTCGCTGCTGGCAGTCGCGATGGTTCGCGACTATCCGCAATACTATAAATACTATTCGGTCCGCGAATTCGAATACAACGGCATCAAGCAGCAGAATCGCAATGGCCTTCTGGGCCGCGATCCTAGCGTTGACGGATTGAAGACCGGCCACACCGACTCGGCGGGCTTTTGTCTGGTGACCTCGGCGTTGCGCGACGGGATGCGGCTGATATCCGTCGTTCTCGGGTCCACGAGCATGAAGGGGCGGGAGAACGCGAGCGCGGCACTCCTTAATTACGGCTTCACATTTTACGACACGAAGCTAATCGTCAAAGGGGGCGTCAAGCTCGCGGCGGCGCAGGTCTGGAAGGCGGAGAAGTCTCCGATCGACGTCGGCATCAAAGACGACTTGTACCTCACCGTGCCGCGCGGCGAGTCCTCCGGCATCAAGACAGTTGTCGACGTGCAGCCGCGATTGATCGCGCCGCTCTCATTGAGCAGCACCGTCGGGGAGCTGCGCGTCGCCGGCGGCGGTCAAACCCTGACGATGCCGTTGCATCCTCTGCAAGACGTGGCGGCCGGCGGCTGGTGGCGCCGGCTTATCGACACTATTCGGCTCTGGTTCGCCTGAGGCTCGTTCCGATGCCTCTGCCGATATGCTATTTGAACGGCGATTATCTACCCCTGACCGAGGCGCGGGTCTCCCCGCTCGACCGCGCATTTCTGTTCGGGGACGCGGTCTACGAGGTGGTGCCCGTGTACGCGGCGCGGCCGTTTCGGCTGCGCGAGCATTTGGATCGACTCGACCGCAGCCTCGCGGGTATACGCATGCACGCACCGCTGACGCATGCCGAATGGGGGCAGGTGTGCCAGGAGCTCGTTGCCCGCAACTCCGGCGGCGACCTATACCTCTATATTCAGATCACTCGCGGAGCCGAGTTTGGGCGCAATCATGCATGGGGCGCGGACCTCACCCCGACGCTATTTGCCTATGCCTCGGCGCTCGAGCCGCTATCCGCGCAGTTGCTGGATCGAGGCGTCGCAGCGATCACGGCGGCGGACACGCGCTGGGCGCGGCGCGACATCAAGTCGACCGCGTTGCTCGCCAACGTTCTGCTCAAGAAGCTTGCCGCCGATGCCGGCGCGTACGAAACCATCTTGCTCGAGAACGGCGAACTTACCGAGGGCTCCTCGACCACGGTTCATGTGATCAAGGATGGCGTGATCCACACGCCGCCCAACGGGCATCATATTCTTCCGGGCACGACACGCGACGTGGTGACGGAGCTGGCGGCGCGCCTCTCCGTGCAGAGCAAGAGCGACAGCATCTCTGAGTCCCAGTTGCGCGCGGCGGACGAAATCTGGCTCGCATTTTCAACGCGTGGCGTGCTGGCCGTGACGACTCTCGACGGCCGCGCGGTCGCCGGCGCGGCTCCCGGCCCGATGTTCAAGCGCCTGAACCGCGCCTTTGACTCCTACGCGCGCGAGCTTGCCGGGACACCGCCGTTATGAGCGGCACTCTGCAGACATTTCCCAGCGAGTTTCCGATCAAAGTGATGGGCCGGCACGACAGCGATCTGCGCGCGCTCACGCAGGCCATCATCGAGCGCCACGCGGGACCGGTTCACGACACCAGTGTTCGGCTGCGTACCAGCGCCGACGGGAATTTCC
>PKXS01000108.1 GCA_003132425.1 Gammaproteobacteria bacterium
CGGTTGAGCGCGGATAAGCACAGGCGTGGCGGCATTCACGTGGTCGCCGCAGCGGTGATCGACCGCAGCGAGCGCGTGCTGATCGCGCAACGGCCTCTGGGCAAACATCTGGCGGGCGGCTGGGAGTTCCCCGGCGGCAAACTCGAAGCCGGCGAGACGCGTCGAGAAGGCCTAGCACGCGAATTGCGGGAGGAAATCGGCATCACGATCCGCGAGCCGCGCCCCCTGATTCGCCTGCGGCACTCCTATCCGTATGGCGACGTACTGCTCGATATCTGGGTGGTGCGCCGCTATCGCGGGGAGCCGCGGGGACTCGACCGACAGCAACTTCGCTGGTGCACGCAAGACGAGCTTGCTTCGGCAGATCTGCTGCCGGCGGATCGGCCCATAGTCGCGGCATTGCGCTTGCCCGAGCGGTTGACGCGGATTTCCTCGCCGTACTATGCAGTTGCCGACGCGGGCCCCTTGGGCCAACCAGCCTTGAGCGCAGATGCTTCAAATACCACTAGGCTTTATGGCGTGTTTTGCACGGATGCCGAAGAGGCGCTAGCGGCAGCCAAAGCCGGTGCAGATTTTCTGGTCATGCGCGATGCCATTGCGGATGGTGCGCTTGCCCCGCTGTGCGAATCGGTTACCGCGCCCCTATTCGCGCGTGGGATCAAGCTTGAGCACGCATGGGCGCTGGGGGCCAGCGGGATCAATCAGATCACTGCGAAACGCTGTTAGGTCGCTCTGACGCAATCCAGCAGCGATGGCGCAACATCAAGCGATTCCCGGCAGCCCGCCTAGCGGTCACGACCTCGCTAGGGCTTTGAGGCCGCACAGGATGGCCCCCGGTGTAATCCGTACCTTACTTCGAGAACTATGCACGGCACAGTGCGACATAATCTGCTAATTTTTCGGCCATGTTTAGCCCACTTAACTCAAAGGCGGCGCCGCCGTCTTCCATGCCACCGAGGATGTAGAGCGATGGCCCTCAAGGAAAACGTCAAGGCGTTTGACGAGGACGTCGCCGAGAATGACGGCTATTTGTACACGACCCATCCAAGCTATTCGTCCCGGGTGGCAAATGAGCGTCTGCAAAAAGCCGTTCTCGATAATATCGCGACTACTGACCACACCGTTCTCGACGTCGGCTGCGGTGACGGCACCTCCACGAATGATCTGCGGGTACGCAGAGCCGGAATAACAATCTCCGGTCTTGATCCGGCAGAGCGCGCCATATCCCGGGCGAGAAAATTGTATCCGGAGATTTCGTTTTTCGTTGCGGACGTTTTGGATGCAAATTCGCTACCAAAGAGTCGCTACGACCTTGTCATCTTCCGCGGCGTGCTGCATCACTTGGCAAATCCCGAGCTTGCGATTGCAAATGTCGCGCAGATTACTTCCCGGATATTGATCATCGAACCCAACGGGAACAACCCCGTCCTCAAGCAAATCGAGAAGCGTTCCGAATATCACGTGAAGCACGAAGAGCAATCTTTTGCGCCTGGGCTTCTTCGAAAATGGTGCAACAACGCTCAGTTTACGGTGGTGCAGCAACGCTTCGCCGGATTTGTTCCGTTCTTTTTTCCGACGGCGTTGGCAAAGATGCTGCATTTTCTGCAACCGCTGCTCGAACGGGTGCCGATAATAAGGCGGTATTTCAGCGCCGTCGTCGTGTTGGTGGCGGAGCGGCGATAAGCCTAAGCATCGCCGTCACGCCGCTTCCCTCCGAGACCCATGCACGGCGCGGCAGGACATAATCTGGTAGTTTTGGACCATGTTTAGCCCATTGAGACCGAACGCCGCGCTCAATTCCGCGATCATCTCGCGGCCCGACCTGCCGTCGCTCGATGCGTTGGATCGGATAACCATCGCATACCTGACGTTGCCGCTCGTGATCTTTCTGCTCGGGTGGTTGGAGATTTGGGCGGCGTTGCCCCTCATCGCTTGCTTGGCATACAGCCTCAGACCGTTGATCGCTCCCTGGCCGACGGGCGACCGGACTCAGCCGCCGATCACATCGGCGCAACTCACCGTCGCCGTGTTGGTGGGATGTGGATGGACAATATTCGGCGGCACCGGACACTTGGTTTTTGCGAACTTCGATTGGCACATCCGCGACGCGGTGTTGCACGACTTGGTCACCTCGACATGGCCCGTGGGTTATGGCGCGCTCGACGGCAAGGAGAGTATTTTGCGCGCACCGGTCGCGTACTTCCTACCCGCCGCGCTAGTCGGCAAATTGACGGGACTGACTTTCGCGCATGCGGCCATGGCCGGATGGACCGCCGCCGGCGCGATCCTGTTCCTGCTGCAGGTGCTGTCGCTGATCCCTTCGCGCGCGGGCATCGCCGTAATGGTGACGGTCGCCGCGATGGTTGTGCTCTTCAGCGGGCTCGACATCGTCGGCAGCATTTTGAATGGCGGCCCACGCTTTATCGCCAACTGGCACATTGGAAGTCATTTGGAGTGGTGGGCAGGTCGCTACCAGTATTCATCGATGACAACGCAGTTGTTTTGGGTGCCGAACCACGCGCTCGGCGCCTGGCTCACGATTGGACTACTGTGCAGGCACAAACTCGCAACACATCTCGATTCGATGCTGCTCATCATTGTGGTGGCGGCTGCGCTCTGGTCGCCGCTTTCTGCCATCGGAATCGTGCCCTTCGTGTTGTGGGACGTAATCTCCAGGATGGCGCGTCAACGGTCCTTCAGTCTTTTTCATCCGCGCGTTTGGGCGCCGGCACTCCTCGTAGGTTTGGTGATTGCGGCCTACCTCACGCTGGATCCAAGCCGTATTCCGAAAGGTTGGTCGCTAGGGGAGGGAGGCGGCAGTCCTGCGTTGGATCTGCTGCGGCAAGCGCAGTTCTTCCTGTTGGAGGCGGGCTTCATCGGCGCCGCGATCCTCGCCATCCGCCGCTCCAGCCAGGTCGTGCTCGCACTCGTGATCCTCGCTCTTTTGCCCTTTGCCTATTTCGGTGCCGGAAATGACCTCGTCATGCGCGCTTCAATACCGAGTCTGACATTGCTCGCCATCGGCGCTTGTCTCGCGCTGTTTGGCGAGCCGCTGGACAAATCCGGGCTGGGCAAGAAAGCGGTGCTCGGCGGCCTGCTCTTGATCGGCGCAGTTACGCCGATTGAGGAATTCGCCCGCGCGATCGTGCTGCCTGCGTGGCCGATCAACCTGCAGGCAACGCTGGTCGCGGCGGATTGCGGGCGTTATCCGGCCAACTACGTGGCGCGGTTGGGCCAGGAACCTATTCGCTACCTATTGCGCTCGCCGCACCGACTCGCCCTTGCGCCCATTCGAGCGCAGGACTGCGACAACCCCGCGGACACGCTGATGCGCAAGAACGGCTTGCTGGGGCCGCGATGATTCTTTCGCCGCGCATCACGCCATCGACTGAAATGGCCGCGGTAAACTTCTCGTGTGAAGCGTGGATGGCAATGATGAATTCGAAACCGATTCCCAAAGTGATTCGCTTCATGGCCGTCGGTGCGGCGAACACGGCGTTCAGTTACATCGCATTTGCCGGTTTGACGGCGCTGGGGTGTCCGGATGTATTGGCCGTGCCCACGGCGATGGCGGTCAGCGTAGCATTCAATTTCCTGAGCTACGGAAAGCTGGTATTTGCGTCGCTGAATCCTCGGCGCCTGCCGCGCTTCATCGCCGTCTATCTATGTCTGTGCGCTTGCGACGTCCTGGCCCTGCGAACGCTGCTGCGAATCGGTCTGGATACCTACGCCGCGCAGGCCGTGCTGGTGGTTCCGCTCGCCGCGCTTGCGTACCTTCTCAATGATCGTTGGGTGTTCCGTGCCAACTGAGAATTCCCTCGACGCTGAACTGAGCGCTCTTGCGCGCACTGCGCGGCGCCGTCTGTTGCGTATGCATTTCGAGCGGCGGATCGGTCACCTGGGCGGCAACCTGTCGGCGCTGGATGTCATGCTCACATTGCACCACCGAGTGATGGGCCCCAAGGATGACTTCATCCTGTCGAAGGGCCATTCCGCGGGCGCGCTCTACATTACGCTGTGGACCTTGGGATTGCTGGGCGACGACGAGCTGGCGACTTTTCATGCCGATGGCACTCTGCTCGCGGGGCATCCGGTGCCGGGATGGAGCGAGCGTATTCCGGTGGCCACGGGGAGTTTGGGCCATGGCTTACCGGTCGCGCTGGGTATGGCGCTGGCGCGGCATTTGAGCGGGCAACCGGGGCACGTGTACTGCCTGACGTCGGATGGTGAATGGCAGGAAGGGTCGACGTGGGAGGCGCTGATATTCTTCGCACATCGCAAGCTCTCCAACATCACCGTCTTCGTCGACCTCAATGGCCTGCAAGGTTTCGGATCGACGCGCGACGTGGCCTCCATGGACGATCTCGGCACGCGTCTGCAGGGCTTTGGGTTGCCGGTAGTGCACGTCGATGGGCACGATCATCCGGCCATTGCTGCCGCAGCGCGCGCCAATCCGGGCTCGCTGATCGTGCTGCATACCGTAAAAGGCAAAGGCGTGTCGTTCATGGAAAACCGCATGGAGTGGCACTACCTGCCGCTCACCAGTGAACAATATGCCGCTGCCCTGCGGGAGCTGGACGATGCGGCGAACACCGATGAAGGCCGCCGCGGCCCGCACGTGGTGACGGCATGAGGAACGCCTACTGCACTGCCATGGTGGCGCTCGCGGCGCGCGAGCCGTATTTCTTTCTGACGGGCGACCTCGGCTTCATGGCACTCGAGCCGCTCGAGAAGGCCCTCGGCGAGCGCTTCATCAACGCAGGAGTCGCGGAGCAAAACATGGTGTCTGTGGCGGCGGGCATGGCCCGGACCGGCGGCAAGGCCTGGGTGTACAGCATTGCGCCTTTCTGCTACGCGCGCCCATTCGAGCAGATCCGCAACGATGTTTGTATCAACCGATTGCCGGTACGCCTGGTGGGCAACGGCGGCGGCTACGCCTACGGCCCCATGGGGGCTACCCACCATGCCCTTGAGGACTATGGCGTATTGCTCACACTACCCGGGATGCGCGCCTACATCCCGGCATTTGATGCCGATGTCGAACCGATGGTGCGAAGTTTGAACGCACGCAGTGAACCCGCCTATCTGCGTCTTGGCCGTTCGGAGCTCGACGATGAGAGTGCGCTGCCGTCCTATGCTCCGTGGCGCCGGTTGCAGCACGGCGAGGCGGGATTGATCGTGGCCGTCGGTCCGATCGCCGGCGGTCTATGGCGTGCGACGCATGATCGGCCCGCCGCTGAACGTCCTGCGCTCTGGGTGTTGAGCGAATTGGGCGGCAAACCGTCCGCGCCGCCGCCCCAAGCCCTGCTCGACGCCCTCGCGACTGCCCCTGCCCTCGGTCTTGTCGAGGAACATGTCGCCGTAGGAGGATTCGGCCAGCAATTCCTTCATACCCTTGCGCTACTAGGTCGCCCGGTGCCGCCGCTGTTGCATGCGCATGCACTCGGCTACCCTTCCGGACGCTATGGCTCGCAGACTTGGCATCGGCATGAGTGCGGGCTGGACGTGCCCACCATTCTGGCGCAACTGTCTGAGCGTGCCGCGGCGGCGCGGCTTTGCGTATGAGATCGACCGAATCCCTGGTGCGCGAACTGCACGGACCGATCCTGGTCCTGGGAGCCAGCGGATTCGTCGGCGCGAATCTGATGCGCTCGCTGCTTTCGGTGCGCCCGGATGTTTACGGCACCGCCTCGCGCGACCCGGCTTGGCGGCTCGCCCAGCTCGGCGAGGATCACGTCATTACAGTCGACTTGCTTGCGCGCGGCAATATTGCGACGCTGCTCGACCGCGTTCAGCCGGGCACGGTGTTCGATTGCGTTGCCTACGGTGCCTACTCCTTCGAGCAGGATGCGGAACGGATGTACCAGACCAATGTGGTGCTCAAGCAGGAGCTGATCGAGCAGTTGCTGTCGCGCGGGACGCACTGCTACATCCACGCCGGCAGTTCCTCCGAATATGGCGCCGGCTCTGCGGCCCCGGACGAAGCGGCGCCCCCCAGACCGAACAGTCACTACGCCGTCACGAAGAACGCCGCCGCCAGCCTGCTGTACTTCTCCGGACATCACCGCGGCCTGCGCTGCGTCAATCTTCGCCTCTATTCGGTTTATGGGCCGCTCGAGGATCGATCGCGCCTGATTCCCACATTAGTGGCGTGCGCGACAAAAGGTCAGCTTCCGCCGTTCGTCGATCCGGAAACGTCGCGCGATTTTATCTACGTCGATGACGTAACCCGCGCGTTCCTATGCGCCGCGATAGAGCTGCGCCCGGAGCAATACGGGGACTCTTTCAATATCGGGACCGGGCACAAGACGACGATTCGCGATCTCGCGTATCTTGCGAAGGCACAATTTCACATCGACGCTGAGCCCGAGTTCTCGACCATGCCCGGTCGGGCGTGGGATGTCAGCGACTGGTACGCCAATCCATCGCGCGCGGAGGTGCTTCTGAAGTGGCGCGCCGAGGTTGCGCTGGAGGATGGGTTGGCGCGCACGGCGCGCTGGTATGCCGGGCTCGAGGATGTACGGATGTACGAGCGTGCGTCGAAAAAGCGCGCGCTCGACCGAGCCTTCAGCGTCACCGCGATCATTGCCTGTTACAAAGACAGCCAGGCCATCCCTGTCATGGCGGAGCGCCTGGAGCGCATGTTCGCGACGCTCAACATCGACTACGAGATCATTTTTGTCAACGACGGCAGCCCGGACGATTCTGAAGAAGTGATTCGCGTGATCAGCGCGGCCAATCCCCACGTCCTCGGCATCACGCATTCGCGCAACTTCGGCTCGCAAGCGGCCTTTCGCAGCGGAATGCAGCTTGCTGCCAAGAACGCCGTGGTGCTGATGGACGGTGATCTGCAGGATCCGCCCGAGCTCATCCCGGAGTTCGTCGCCAAATGGCGCGAGGGCTTCGACGTGGTATACGGCGTACGCGTCAAGCGCGAGGCGGCATGGTACATGCAGATCGCCTACAAGGCCTTCTACCGCATCTTCGACTACTTCTCGTCCGTACCCATTCCGCACGATGCCGGCGATTTTTCGTTGATCGACCGCCGCGTGGTGCAGTGGCTGCTCGCCTGCGAGGAACGCGACCTGTTCCTGCGGGGGCTGCGTGCCTACGTGGGTTTTCGTCAAACCGGCGTACCGTATGCGCGTCCCGAACGCATGTTCGGACGCTCGACCAACAGTATGGTGAAGAATTTGGGGTGGGCCAAGAAGGGGATCCTGGCGTTCAGCCGCACGCCGCTCGATATGCTCACTTTCAGCGGCGTCACGCTGGTCATGATCTCGGCAGTTCTGGGTGCTCTGCAATTGCTTGCGCACTTGTTCTTCCCTCAACTCGCGCCGAAAGGCATCACTACGGTCGTGTTGCTCATCATGTTCTTCGGTTCATTCACGATTTTCGCCATCAGCTTGATCGGCGAGTACATTGCCAAAATATTCGAGGAAGTGAAGGCGCGGCCGACCTATATCCGGCGCCACCTAATCCGCGCCGGCGAAATCCGCAAGGCCGGCGGCAGTGGCTGATTGGTCGCTGCCGCGCGAGGACTTGAGCCGGCGCGAGCGCGAGGGCTTTCGTCCGCCGCCGCACGAGCGCGCGAGGAGCCCGGCGGCGCGCATCAGGGCGCCGCTGCGGCGCTTTGCCGACCTGCAGTTTGGATCGATCTGGCGCGATCTTGCAGCGCTTCTGCCGCGGGTCCAAGGAACTCTTGCCGACGTAGGATGCGGCGCACAGCCTTTCCGCGACCTGATTCAGCCGGGCGTTCGCTATATCGCCGTAGACATCGCTGAGGCCGAAACGCAGTTTGGCTATCGCGCGGACGATACGCGCTACTTCCAGGGGAATGTGCTGCCGCTCCAGGACAGAGAGGCCGATGCCGTGCTGTGCACCGAGACGCTCGAACATGTGTTGGAGCCTGAGCCATTCTTGCGAGAACTCGCGCGAGTGCTGGCAGACCATGGAAGGCTCATCCTGACCGTGCCGTTTGCTGCGCGCTGGCACTTCGTTCCGCATGACTATTGGCGCTACACGCCGTCGGGGCTCAAGCACCTGCTGGCCCGGGCGGGTTTCCGCGACGTGCTCATTTATGCTCGCGGCGGTGCGTTGGCGGTGGCGGGCTATAAGGTGCTGGGTTACGTGCTGCTGCTGCTCGCCGGGCACGGGCGCCGAGGATTTGTCACCGCGCCGTGGCGCCTGCTCGGGGTCTGCCTGCTGCCGGTCGCCGTGCTGGCCGCGCTATTGGGCAATCTCGGTCTGATGTATCCGGGAACCGCCGAGGATACGCTGGGTTATACCGTGCTCGCGCACAAGGCAAGTGCGCCGTGACGCAATCGGCACGCAGCACCGCGGACGGCGCGGTTGCAAGCGCGAACCTGCTGTTTCATCTCCATGCGCGTCCGTGTCCGGTCTGCGGCAACACCAACGATGCCCATGAGCTGTATCCGCAGCACCTCGATCCGGCTCGCATCGACGGCATGTCGTATGCCTCGCGCAAGGAGCCCGAATACATGAGCCTGCGCATGGTGGTGTGTCCCGAATGCGAGCTGCTCTATGCGCCGCAAATACCATCCGCCGACTTTCTGACCCGCGCCTATGCCGATACGGGCTACGATAGTGACTCGGAGGCGCGTCAAGCCGCGGCGAGCTATGCGCAGGCACTGGCCGGCCGCATGGATCTGTTGCCGGATCGTACCGCCGCGCTCGAGGTCGGCGCCGGCAACGGGGCGCTCCTTTTTCATCTGCGAGCGCTGGGATTTACGCAAGTGATAGGCATAGAACCCTCGCGCGATGCGGCACTGTCGGCGGCGCCGGATCTGCGCGAGCTGATCCGCGTCGAAAGCTTCGATGCGGCACGTCTGCCCAAAGCGCATTTCAGCCTCATCATCGCCAACCAGACCCTCGAACACATCGATGAACCCTATCGGTTCCTCAGCGCTGCCCGTACGCTGCTGAAGCCGGGCGGCGCCGTCATGATCGTCTCGCATAACTACCGGCATTGGCTTATGCGCTTGCTGGGCGCCCGCTCGCCGATCATCGATATCGAGCACTTGCAGGTTTTCTCTCCGGCCAGTTTGTCTTATGCATTGCAGCGCGCCGGGTTCGCCGCACCCAACATCGGACCGTTCGCGAACTGCTACCCGCTCCACTACTGGATCCGGCTCGTGCCCATACCGCGGGCGCTCAAACGCCCGCTGCACGCGTGGCTGCGCAATAGCGCGGGCGGCGGGATCGGTGGAATGATGCTGCGGGCAAGCGTCGGCAATATGTTGGCCTGGGCGCATGCACCGATTTTGTGACGGGTGCGTCTACCTCAGGTTCTCATTGAAAAAGCGCAGCATCATTGCGTAGGCATGCCGGCCGTCGTGCTGACGTATGAGTCCGTGCTTCGCTCCGGGATACACCATCACGTCGAAGGGCTTGTCCAGATCCTGCAGCTTGCGAAATAGCTTGGTGCTGTTGAGAAACAAGACGTTGTCGTCGGCCATTCCATGCATAACCAAGAGCTTGCCTCGCAAATCCTCGGCATAAGGCAATGCGGAACTTGCCTCGTAGCCGGCGGCGTTATCTTGCGGCCGGCCGAGATAGCGCTCGGTGTAATGCGTATCGTAGAGCGTCCAATCGGTTACCGGCGCGCCCGCCACGCCGGCGCGAAATACATCCGGGGCCTTGAACATCAACATCAACGTCATATAGCCGCCGTAGCTCCAGCCCCACACTCCGATGCGCGCGGGATCGACAAAGCCTTGTGAAGCAAGCCAATGCGCGCCCTGCACTTGGTCGATGACTTCGATTTCACCGAGCTTATCGTGAATGGGAGCTTGAAAGGCGGTGCCGCGAAAGCCGCTGCCGCGATTGTCGAGTTGGAATACCACGTAGCCCGCGCGGGTGAGGATTTGCGTGAACGAACTCCCCGTCCAGCTATCCAGAACGCGTTGCACGCCGGGACCGCCGTAGACCTCGACTATCGCGGGATAATGCTTCGCAGGGTCGAAGTGCAGGGGTTTGAACAAGCGATAGTAGAGTAGCTGTCCGTCCGCGGCCGTCAGAGTGCCGAATTCAGGCACCGAGTTATCGGCGAGGTAGGGAGCGTCGGGATGCGTTGCATCCAAGGAATTCTCGAGCAGGTAGGAAGTCAATTTGCCGTCGGCGCCATGCAAGCTGACCTGGGGTGGCTGCGTGTTGCTCGTGAAATAATCCACGTAAAAGCGCGCATCGGGCGACATGGTAATGTCATGCACGCCGTCCTCTCGCGAGATGCGATCGATCTTCTGCGGATTTTGAGTGTCCAACGATGTTTTGTAGAGTTGCCGCTCCGTGGGACTCTTTTCCGTGGCCGTGAAATAGATCAGGCGATGCGGCTCATCGATGGCCTTGATGGCGCGCGCTCGAAAATCATCGACGTTCCATTTGCCGGCCGTCAGCTGCCTCAACAGGTGACCTTCGTAGTCGTACAGGTATAAATGCTGAAAGCCGTCGCGGCTCGACAGCCAAACGAACTCGTGCGAGTGATTGAGGAACCAGAGTTCATTGTTCAAATCGATCCAGCTGCCACTGGTTTCGGTCAGCACGATTCGGCTGCGGCCGGTTTCGATGTCGGCAAACAGCAGATCCAGCCGCCGCTGGTCGCGGCTTTCGCGCTGAATCGCCAGCGTCTTGCCGTCGGGGAGCCAATTGACCCGTGCCAGATAGATATCCCGATCCGCGCCCAGATCGATCCATGTGACGGCACCGCTGCGAACATCGGTCACGCCCAGCTGCACGAGCACATTGTCGCCGCCCGCTGCCGGATAGCGTTGCGGAAAGGTTGAGACGTTGTCGGCGGCAATCTCGAAGCGTTGAGTGACTTTGACGGGGGTTTCGTCGACCCGCGCAAATGCGATATGCCGATCGTCAGGTGCCCACCAGTAGCCGGTGCTGCGGTCCATTTCCTCCTGTGCGATGAATTCAGCCATGCCGTTCTTGATCGGACCGCCGCCGTCGCTGGTCAGCCCCTTCTCTTGTCTGGTACCGAGGTCGAAAACATAGAGATTTTGATCGCGAACGTAAGAGACAAAGCCGCCGGCCGGTGAAATTGCCGCGTCGGTGGCGAAGCCGCTGGAGTTCGCAATGGACACCAAGGCATTCTTGGCGGGTTTACTCAGATCGTAGTAGTAGAGGTTCCCGTCCAGCGGAAACAGTAGGGCGCGGCCGGATAGCGCAAAGGAATATTCCAAGATTCCGGAGAGCGCCGCGGTCCGCTGCCGCTCGCGCCGCGCCAATTCCTCGTCGGACAACTTGTCCTTCTTGGGCGCCAATAGTTTGGAGTCCACCAAAATGCGCGAGCGTCCTTCACGGACGTTGTATTCCCACAGGTCCAAGCGGTCTTTTTCCTCCGGCTTGCCTTGCAGATAGGTCACCCGCGACCCGTCCGGCGATATCTTCAAGCCGACAATCGTAGGGCCCGCCAGGGCCGGGGCATCGAACAGCCGATCGATCGTCAGCTCCCCCGCATGGGTCGAGGCAGCCACCGCGCAGGCGACTAAGGCCGGTGCTAGGTAGCGCCCGGAATTGCGAGAATCAGCCATAGATCTTCAGCCTCGTCTTTATGATGTGTTCTCAGCAATGAATAGCATTATAGCCGGGTCAGTCGGTAGCAGACCTCAATCAGCGCGGTGATGCCTCGCCGGCGTAACCGAGGTTCAGCGGCCAAAATATCCTGCCGACCCAGCTCCTGAATGGCATGGTGGCGCGAGTACAGGCGCTCGACGTTCTCGCGGTCAACGGAAAAGGGTGGTCCGGCCATTTGCGCTTGGCGGTATTCGAGTGTGATCAGTAGGGTTTGCGTGCCGGGACTCGTGAGCTCCGTCATATGCTCGACATAACGTGCGCGGGATTCCTCCGCCCATGAGATCAAGGCCGCTCGATCGTAGACGGCGGCCACCGGTCCGAGCCACGTGGAGTCGAGCAAAAATAGGTCGCCGCAGAAGAGCTTGAGGTTCTGCGATTCATAGATGTCGAAGCGATCTACGGTGCGGCGCCTTGCCGGCACGCCGTTCTGCATGCAGAACGCTTCCAGCGCGATCGCCGACAGCTCGACCCCGGCCACGGTATGGCCTCGATCGCGCAGCCATAGCAGATCCAGGCTCTTGCCGCACAAAGGGACCAGCACATGGCTATCACTGGCGAGATTTAAACTCGGCCAGTGCCGGATGAGATTGCGCTCCACCGCGGATTGATGAAAGCCAATTTGCCCGCAGCGCCAGCGGTCCTGCCAAAACTCAGGCTGCATAACTTTAAGTTTCCTCGGGCGCGCCGGTCTGGGACTCATCGCTTACCGTTCCCGCCTCGTCGGGAATCTTATGTTGCTCGCCGAACCAGGCACCCAGATCGATGAGCCTGCAGCGATCGCTGCAGAACGGCCGGTACACCGACGCTGAGGACCATTGCACGGCGCGCTTGCAGGTAGGACATTTAACGATGGTTGCCATCGAATGCTTTGCGGAAGCTTACGCGCAACAGGTCAACAAGAAGGGCACGTCCACCTCGACGTGAGCGGGGCGGCCGGCGTCGTCGGCCCAGTGCAGAAACCGGATGGTGCAGCGGTGTTGGCTGCCGCTGATCTCCGGAAACAAATCGCTATCGGCGGCCAACGCGACGCGCACCAGCTGGCAGGGATTTTCGCGGTCGAATTGCAGCTGGAATATTCCTCCGGTCGCCGATTGCGATTTACATTTGGCGTTCTGGCGGGTCAGCCAGAGAAGCTCGGCGATGCTGTCGCACAGCGGCCTGATCAAGGCAAGCCAACCATCGAACTCGGCCGCGCGCACCTCGGCAGGGCGGTTGAGCCAGTAAGAGTAATCCGGCAGATCGAAATCGCAAGTACCGCCCGGAATGGCGCTGCGATGCTTGATAGCGCTCAAGAATTCGGAATCGCGCAAGGGTCCCATGTAGTTACCGCCGATGGTCGATAGCTCGTTGCGCAACTTGAGGAGATTCGACATCAAAGATTTGAGGCGTGCGGGATCGACGCCGGTCTTGGTTTGATATTCTCTCAGCACGCTTACTTGACGCTCGAGTTCCTTGAGTACGTCGCTGCGTGAGTCGCCGCGCGCTGTGATGGCCAAGATCTCGAGCAGGCTCGCGACCGCCGCGCGAGCACTCCACGGGTTCGGCAGCTCGCTGTGGTAGGTGGCCTGGGTATAGAGAAACTCCAGACGAAGGAAGGTGCGCATGCGCTCGTTGAGCGGTTGCTCATAAACGATCGGCGCCGAGTCAGGGCCGGCCTCGGCCTGGGGGTCGGGGTAAGAGTTCATGGGCCTATTCTGAGCCAACCCAAGGGCCAGGGTAAACCGCATAAGCGCCGCGCGGCTGCTAAACTCAAGTTCAAGCGTTACTTGACGCACCCCTTTTTCAAGGATCGCAGTGTTTGCCGCAGCCCCCGGCCGATCGAGCTCGGTACCCCTAAGACCCATCGTGGTGATCGGCGCGCTGGCCATCGTGCTGGGCCTCAGACTGGCGCATTTCTCCAGTGTGACCTTAAGTCCATTGTCCTACCAACCACCCGGACCAGACGAAGAGTACTACCTACGATTTGGCCAAGCGGTGGCGGCCGGGCACGGTCAGGATAGCCCTGAGTTCATCTCCTTAGACCCAGGCTACGGCTATTTGCTGGGCGCAATCTTCAAGCTTGCGGGCGTCAATCTCTTTGCGGTTTACCTACTGCAGGCGCTCCTGGATACCACCACTGCCTTCGGGATCCTCCTGATTGGACGCCAGCTCGGGCGCCCGCAGGCCGGCCTCTACGGCGCGCTTATTTATGGGATCACGGCCACTGCCATCATGTACAGCGCGACGCTGCTCAAGGAAATTTGGGTGGCAAGCTTCTTGACGTGGTGGGTGGCGGGTGCGCTGGCTGTGATCTGCTCGCAGCGCAAGCTGGCGTGGCTGCTATTCGGCGCTTACTGCGGCATAGGCGTTGCCTTAAGAGCGAATCTGCTGCTGATGGGCCTCTGCGCACTGCTGCTCCCAGGACTTGGAATCCAGCAGAAACGCAACCCGCGGACCATGGCCGTCAAGGCGCTGCTCGTGGTCTGTGGAATGGCCGTGACGCTCCTGCCGTGGTCGGTGAGGAATGCCCCTGCCGGCAGCCTGTCTCCGTTGCCGCACAACGGGGGGATATCGCTGCACCAGGTGTACAACGCGGAGAACCCCGGCGCGGAGTTTTGGGTGCCGACATTCGTGGACTACTCGCACCCCAGCGAAATCTGGCGTGGCTACGCAGCGGAGGCGAGCAAGCGGACGGGGCGCGCACTGACGCCGGCAGAAGTCGATCACTATTGGCGTGATGAGGCATTGAGCTACATCCGGCAGCATCCCGTTCAAGTGCTGCAGCATGTGCTGCATAAGGCCCTGTACTTTCTCTCCGCCGCGGAGGTTCCGGACAACCGCTCGATGGTGGAGGAGAGGCTGTTCTCACCGGTCTTGAGGTTGCTGCCGGCGCCGACTGTGTGGCTTCTGTCCATGGGCCTTGCGGGGCTTCTCTGGATAGCGATCGGCGACCGTCGCTGGCCGATCATTGCCGCGCCGATCTTCGTATCGTTGCTGACGGTCGCAATCTTCTTCGAGACCGACCGTTTTCGATTCCATGCGGCGACCATGCTCGCCTTGTGCTCAGGGATATGGATCGATCAGGTCATCCACACTATCCGCGATCACCGGACATGGCAGGTGTTGGGATTTGCCGCTCTGGCAGGCGTGATCGCCGCCGTATCGATATCGCTGGGGACCAGAGTGGCGCCAACTGCCGTGCGCTGGGATCAGATCGCGTGGGGTTACATCAAGATGGGTAAAATCCCGGAGGCCCGAGCGCTCGCGACGCGCATCTACGGCGAGCAACCGAACAACGGCGCGATCCTGGAAGCGCTGGGATACACCGCCATCGCGCGCCAGGAATACAGCGAAGCCGCGCACGACTACCAGCGCGCGATCGAGCTTCGGCCTCGTTCGCATCTTGCCCACTACAATCTCGCCCGCCTGTACCTGTTACTGGGGGATCGGCGGAAAGCTGAGGAAGAGGCTAAGATCGCCGTGACACTCAATCCACAGCCCGATTATCAGGCTCTTCTGACCAAGATTGAGGCTGCGCAATAGCGCATTCTGACGCGGCTCGGTCAGGCGCGCCGCATCAGCGGCTTAAATCTCCGGTGAGGGCGCCATCGCTGCGAGACTCAAGTAGCGCTCGTGCAAACGATCGACGGCGCGGCGCAATTCCGCCACGGTTCCAGAGTTTACGAGCACGTCGTCCGCTGCACTCAATCGATCGGCGCGGCTCGCCTGCGCGGCCACGATTGCGCGAGCCTGCTCCGGCGTGCCGCCGTCGCGATCCGTGAGCCGCTTCAGCTGGATCGCCTCATCTACGTCGACGACCAATATCCGGTCCACACGATCGCGAGGCCTTCCTTCCACCAGCAAGGGAATGGCCATGATGGCATAAGGACCAACCGCCATGGATTCGCGATGCTCCATTTCCGCGCGGATCAGTGGATGGAGGATGGCTTCCAGGTCACGCCGTAGCGGAGGGTCGGCGAATATCAGATTACGCAGGGCGTGGCGGTCCAGCTCGCCGCTTGCGGCGAGTACACCGTTGCCAAACCTCTTGAGGACGCCCGTGAATCCCGGCTGGCCCGGTGCCACTACCGCTCGAGCAATCTCGTCCGCATCGATCACCGGCACCCCAAGCTCCATGAATCTTGAGGCAACGATGCTCTTGCCGCTGGCGACGCCGCCGGTCAGGCCGATTCGCAAGCGAGGTGCCATGACCTTAAGGCTTAAGGCCGGACACGCGCATATAGCCGCCGACCAGCGCCTCGCCATACATCAAGGCCAACCAGCCGGCCGCCGCGAGGTAGGGCCCAAAGGGCATGGGAGCGGCCCGGTCGCGGCCTCGCAGTACGATCATGAAGATCCCCAACAGCGCACCCGTGGCGGCGGACAGCAGGATGACCAGCGGCAAGAGCTTCCACCCCAGCCACGCCCCCAAGGCCGCAAACAGCTTGAAGTCGCCGTATCCCATGCCTTCCTTGCCGGTGACCAGGCGGAAGGCATGAAACACCAGCCACAGGCTTACATAGCCTGCGGCGGCGCCGATGACGGCATCCCGCGCCGACACAGGCAAGGGGCTACCCGCGATGGGCCCGATGGCGACTGCCGCCAGCAAGCCTACCCACAGCAGCGGCAGAGTGATGCTGTCGGGAAGCAATTGATGATCGATGTCGATTCCCGTCAGCGCAATCAAGGCCCAAGTAACGAACAATGCGCAAGCTGCGGCGACGCCGAAGCCGAAATGCCATGCCACCCAGGCCGAGAGACCCGCGGTGGCAAGCTCCACCAAGGGATAACGCATCGAGATTTTCGCCTTGCAGGCCGCGCACCGCCCCCCCAGTAGCAGCCAACTGAGGACGGGTATGTTTTGCCAGGCGGTGATCGGCGCCTTGCAGGCCGGGCAGGCAGAGCGTGGCGTGCTTAGGGTGAAGCGGGCCGGCGGTGTAGATGTGGCCGCCGCTGTCACGGTATCAGCGGGAGACAGGATCTCACTGGCTTGGGAGCGCCACTCGCGCTCCAGCATGATGGGCAGCCGGTAAATGACGACGTTGAGAAAACTGCCGATGACCAGACCCAGCACGAACACCGATCCCGAGAAGAGCAGGGGACTGCCCAAGTAGAGCGCGGCGAGATCGTTCAGCATGCGCTAAACCAGTCCAGGGCCGCGCGGTACCCTTCTACCCGACGACTGAGCCAAGCTTGAAGATCGGCAGGTACATGGCGATCACCATGCCGCCGACCAGGATGCCGAGAATGGCCATGATCAACGGCTCGAGGAGGCTCGACATGCTGTCGACGGCGTTATCGACCTCTTGTTCATAGAATTCTGCGACCTTGCTCGACATGGTATCGAGGGAGCCGGACTCTTCTCCCACGGCGATCATCTGCACCACCATGTTGGGGAATAGACCCGTGTTTTCCATGGCGCGCTGCAAGCGCTGCCCGGTCGCCACTTCGTCCTTCATGCGCAACACCGCTTCTTCATAGACGATATTGCCCGTGGCGCCCGCCACGGACTGCATGGCCTCGACCAGAGGCACGCCGGCCGCGAACATGGTCGACAGCGTGCGCGCAAAGCGCGCGATTGCAGCCTTGACGAGAATCGGTCCGATGATCGGGAACTTGAGCAGGATCCGATCGGTCGCGAGCTGCATTTTCTTGGAGCGCTTATGAATGTAGAAAAACGCATAGATACTGCCGCCGGTCACCAGCAACATCCACCAACCTTGATGCTGCACGAAGCGCGACAAATTGACCACCATTTGGGTAAAGGCGGGCAGATCCGCGCCAAAGCTTTTGAACAGCTCCTCGAACTGCGGGATCACGAAAATCAACAAAATGATGGACACGATGACCGCGACGCAGAGGACGGCGATCGGGTAAAAGAGCGCCTTCTTGATCTTTTTCTTCAGCGCCTCGGTTTTTTCCTTGTAGGCGGCGATCTTGTCGAGCAGGGACTCGAGCGCGCCGGCCTGTTCGCCCGCCTCGACCAGATTGACGAACAGACTATCGAAATACAGCGGGAATTTCGCCAGCGACTCATGCAGTGTGCTGCCGCCCTCGATGTTCGCCTTGACGTCGAGCACCAATTTCTGCATCGCGGGCTTTTCATGGCCGTTGCCGATGATCTCAAAGGCCTGCACCATCGGTATGCCGGCCGACATCATCGTGGCCAGCTGCCGGCTGAATACCGCGATATCCTCGTTCGAGACCTTGCCGCCCGAGCGGAAGGCTCTGCTTTGGGTCTTGACGCGGGTTGCGGCCACGCCTTGGCGGCGCAGATCGGCGCGCAGCGTCGCTTCGTTCGCGGCCAGCGATTTGCCGCGAACCCTGTTGCCGCGTTTGTCCTTGCCTTCCCACAGAAATTGGGTCTCTTTCTTGGTTGCCGTTGCCGATATCGCCATAAATCAATCCTTTCAGTAACGATCTAGTCGATCGTCACGCTGTTGATTTCTTCCAAGCTGGTGAGGCCGTCTTTTACCTTCTGCAAGCCCGAGCGGCGCAGATTCCAAATGCCGTCCTTGGTCGCCTGGTCGTTGATGCTGATGGCGCCGCCGCCTTCCATGATGATGCGGCCGATGGTTTCCGTGACCGGCATGACTTGGTAGATCCCCATGCGACCTTTATAGCCATCCGTGCACTGATTGCAGCCGACGGCCTTGAAGACCCGGATGCCGCTCGCGATGTCCGCGTCCTCGAAACCTTCCTTTTTCAGAGCTTCGGCCGGGATATCGAGCGCCTGTTTGCAATTGCTGCACAGCTTTCGCGCCAGTCGCTGCGCGATAATGAGGCTCACCGAGGTGGCAATCGCGTAGGGTTTGACACCCATGTCGACCAAGCGAGTCAGAGTCTGCGGCGCATCATTGGTGTGCAAGGTCGAGAGCACCAAGTGCCCCGTTTGCGCCGCTTTGATCGCAATCTCGGCCGTTTCCAAATCGCGGATTTCGCCGACCATGATGACATCGGGATCCTGCCGCAGAAACGCGCGCAAGGCGGCTGCAAATGTAAGGCCTACCTTGTTATTCACGTTCACTTGGTTGACGCCGGGAAGATTAATTTCCGCCGGATCCTCCGCGGTCGAGATATTGCAATCCTCGGTATTGAGAATATTCAAGCCCGTATAGAGCGACACCGTCTTGCCGCTGCCGGTAGGACCGGTGACCAAAATCATGCCTTGCGGTTTCGCCAGGTATTTCAGGTAGAGCTCACGTTGAACCGGCTCATACCCCAGTGCGTCGATGCCGAGCATCGCGCTCGAGGGATCGAGTATACGCGTGACGACCTTCTCGCCGAACAGAGTGGGGCAGGTGCTGACGCGAAAATCGATGGCCCGATTCTTCGATAATCGCATTTTGATGCGGCCGTCCTGCGGCACCCGCCTCTCGGCAATGTCGAGCCGCGACATGACCTTGAGGCGCGCGACGATCTTGACTGCCAACTGCACGGGGGGGAGGGCCACTTCTTTCAGCACGCCGTCCAAGCGCGTGCGAATGCGGAATATTTTTTCGTAGGGCTCGAAGTGAATATCCGAGGCGCCCTTCTTGATGGCGTCAAGCAGGATCTTATTGACGAAGCGCACGATGGGCGCATCTTCCACGTCGTCGCGGGCGAGCGCACCTTGATCTGCTTCCTCGTCGCCACCGGTCACCTCGAGGTTCTCAAGATCGAAATCGTCGTCGGTCAGGCCCGGCATGATCGCGTCGGCCTGTTCAATGGCTTTGCCGACCGCGGTTTGTAGCTTGTCGTCTTCCACCACCACGAACTCGATGCTCATCGAGGTCTGGAAGCGAATCTCATCCAGGGCGTGTAGATTGGTCGGATCCGCAACGGCCAGGAACAGCCGCTTGCCGCGCTTCAGCAGCGGCAACACGCGGTGCTTCTGCATGAGCTTTTCGCTCACTAGACGAACGGCGTCGGGGTCGGGCGCTATCGAGTCCAGATCCAGCAAAGGAACGCCAAATTCGTTGGACGCGGAAATCGCGATATCGCGCGCTGTCGCCAGGCTCGCCGCCACCAAATGGCTCACCAAGCTGAGGCGCTTCTCCTTGGATTTGACAATAGCGTCGTGCATGGCCGTTTCGTCCAGCAGCCCGTCCTGGACCAGGCGCTGGGCAAGACCGCCCAATGCCATTCGGCCGGTGCCCCCGACTGCAGCTATTGCGTTGTCATTCATGGACTTACGAAAACCCCAATCGCGATGGAATCCTAGTCTACTACCTGTGGCCAGGCGAGCAATTGTCAAATCTCCACCAATGGTCGCACATGACGGTGGAACCCCTGCGTGACTTCGTTCCCATTATCGTTGTAGAAGGCTCATTCATGAGCCCTACAGCGGCCGAAGAGGCCCCCGAGCTGCGCATCCCCGGGTGCGCGCCCCCATCGCAACCATATATCCGTATGCGCCGCGTGCCCGCGCGGCAGCTGCATTCGGCTGCAGCGGCGGATCAATACCCAAAAAAAAGAAGCCCCTCTTTCGAGGGGCTCCCGTTGGCTCAAACGAACGAGCCTATTCCCATTAAGTGTGACAAGTACTGGGTAGGTACTGGGGTTGGACGGTAGTGCCGCCACCAACAGCCGCGCCCGCAGCAATATTCACACCCGCCACTATCGGAGGCACGCCGAGTCCGCAAACCCACACGATGTCGCCGTTGGCGTTGGTGTAGGGGATGAGGCCAAGGATCAGACCATTGATGTTCTTGTTAGCCTGGAACGGGGCCCCGTTGCTATACGTAGCTTGGATCACGCCGCCGGCGACGACGGTCACTTGTGAAACGTACTTGCCCGTGGAGGCAATGGCACCGCCGCCGTTGAGCATCGCAAGCGTCGGCCAGGTGCCGTTATTTGCATAGTACTCGGCAACAGCCGTCTTCCAACCGTCCGACAGGTTCAAACCTTCTGTCACCTGGGCTCGGATGGTGTAGTTCTGATACGCCGGGATCGCGATCGCGGCCAAAATGCCGATGATGGCTACCACGATCATCAATTCGATGAGGGTGAAGCCCTTTTGCATTTTCTTAAGCATTGATAACTCCTGTAAGGAAACACACAACAAAACTAGATATCGAACAACGGCCCATGCCGGTGCCAGGAATAAAGCAAGCGCTGTGCCAACCATCGCCTAACGCGTCTAAGGTATTGAATCAGAAGAGCTATTGGCTCTATCTCGACAGAGAATTTGACATAGAACCGTCGTCAAGCGGCGCCGCGCGCGGCGCGCTCGGTCACTCACTGACAAATTTTGTCAGTCATTCGCCCGAGGCGATCAAGCCACCTCATCGATTTCCTCGTGATAGTCGTCCTCGGCGTTGATATTCCAGATGGCGGTTTTGCCGCGGCCGAAGTCGATGATGGAGTCGACCGCGCTGTTCGCCGCTAGCATCGAATGATCTTGATTGTTATACCGATGCATGCCGTTGCGTCCTACGGGATAGAGATTCGAGAATCGATCCAAGTAGGCGCGAATCTTGCCGAATTCTCGGTACTCACCGAAGTAGGCAGGGTAGGCCTTGGGAACGCGCACCACGGTCCCATCCAGCACATCCTTGCGGTTGATCATGCCGATCTTCTCGAGTTCCGTGGCGGCGAAATCGATGAATCGTCCGTTCTCCATGGACCACAAATCATCGCCCTCACGGCAGAAGTACTCCAACCCCAGCCAGATCGTGTCCGGGTTTGAGACCAGCGCCGGGCTCCAATTGTTGAACACCTGCAATCTGCCGATCTTGACGTCCGGTTCCTGGATATAGATCCAATTGTCCGGCGGCATGCCGTTGCCCCTAATGCGATCGGTTTGATTGCCGGCGAGATTCATTTTCTTCAGCAGCAGTCCGGCCGTCATGAAATCGCGGTAGGGAAGATGCTCTGCAATCCGAACGACTTGAGGATCCTCGGGTTTCAGCATCGCAGTGAGATCGCGCACCGGCATGGTCGAGATAAGAAAATCGCACGGCACGCGCCGAACCGTACCGCTGGTTTCTTCTCGCACTGTCACCGCGGTGATTTCCAAGCCATTGCGCTCCAATCCAATGATGCGATGACGGAGATGGATGCTTCCCCCACGCAAAGCGACCTGCCGCGCCACCTCCTCCCACATTTGGCCGGGACCGAACTTCGGGTACAGGAATCGCTCTATCAGGCTGGTTTCGGTCTGCTTTTGCGAGGTATCGGCGGCCGAACGGAATGGGCTCGCCACTGCGTGCGCGATCGCCTTGGTGACCGACAGCCCCTTGATGCGCTGCGCGCCCCACTCGGCGGAGATCTCCCGGCAGGGCACTCCCCACACCTTTTCCGTGTAATCCTTGAAAAACGTGCGGTAGAGCCGGTCGCCGAAGCGGTTGACGAAAAAATCCTCCAGCGAGATTTCCGGGGACCGGCGGATGAGTTGCGCCTGAGCGTAACTTAAGCCGATGCGCAAGGTCTCGATGAGCCCCATATTTTTGAGCGTGTTCGCATTGAGCTTGAGCGGATAATCGAAAAATCGGCGTCGATAGAAGATCCTCGATAGTCGCTGCCGCACCAGCATGACCCCATCGGGCGACGCAGGTTCGAAGACCGCGGGCAGCACTTCGCATGATTGTTGCTGGTAGCTGATGCGCAGCGACTTGGCTGCATCAGCCTGTCCCTCGGCTACGGGGAGAATTTCTTGCCACCAGCGCATGACCCAATCGGATTTCGAAAAGAATCGGTGACCGCCGAGATCCATGCGATTTCCGCGATAATTGACCGTTTTGGAGATTCCGCCGACCTGGCTGTCGGCCTCAAATACGATTGGGGTGATATCCGAGCGACGCAACAATTCGAGAGCCGCTGTCAGTCCCGCTGGACCAGCTCCGGCAATAACGGCGACTTTCCCACGATTATCAGACGAAGACATACTCATTAATCTCTCAAACGGAGGGCTGCTTGACGAACAGAATTTGACGGCGCGCGATAAAGTTGCACATAAACGTAAAGCCCGCTGCGACGCACTTGGCGATCAAGTAGTACAGTCCCAAATACCTGACCATGACGAAAATCACTGCGGCATTGACGGCAAGCCCCGTCGCCCCAATGGCCACGAAGCTCACAAGCTCTGCCCGTCGATCTTGAAGGCGGTGCTGTTTGAACGCGAGCTTGACCGAGAGTTCGTACGCGACCACTGCGCCGGCTAGGAACGAAGTCGTGGCTGCCGCGAGGTAGTTCCAGGACAGAAAATGGACCAACATCCAGAGGATCGTCATGTCGACGATCAGAGCACAACCGGAAGCAGCTGCGTACCCAAAGGCTTCCCTGAACAGAATCTTCATGCGGCAGGAACCCCTGAGCGCACGCGTCGACAGTCATAAAGGTTCCAGCCCTGCCACTTTCCCGCATGCATGTGGCGGATCGGATCAAACCCAACGTTTTCCTTGGCTATCACAAACCCCAGCTGCGGATCGCCGCATATGCTGAACAAAATATTCGCCGTGAGCGGCCGCGGCGAAGCACCGCCCTTGCGCTTGCCACGCTGTCCCGCGGTTATTGCCGTGAGGATTTTCCAATCCGGATCTGTCAATGGCAGTAGTACCTCTGATCGGCGGCGAACCTCCAGGGCGGTCGCGCGCGAAAAGACCACACCGGAGGATTGATCTACGGTTAAATAACTAGGCCGCCCCAGGGTAAACCACGCAAACGAGGCCGATTTTCTCGCAGGAACGATCAAGACATTGCTCGCAGGAGCAATCGCCTTTTGCCAGTCTGCGAATTCCTCGATCTCCGATGGCGTTCCGGCCGTTCCCAAGGTCTTGAAGGAGTCCGGCAAGATATATGCCGAAACGCCGAGGAGCACCACAGCAACGAGCATAGCCGCCAACAACGACCGATTGCTTCTGATCCAGTACCAGAACAGTCCCACGAGCAACATGACCGGAAATCCCAAACTGAAAGCCTCTCGTATGTGCGCCACCAGCAGGGGCTCACGGCGCGCCTCGCCGGATGACGGCGAGGCATGCATCCAAGAATTTCCCAGAACCCAGGCGAGGATCAGAACACCGGCCACGACGGCAGTCCATCTTAGATACTGTGCCGCCCGATCCCTGATATGTGCTCGCGCCAGCCAAAGAATCAGTGCAGCTTCGGTGCACGCCAGTCCGTCGACCAAAGAGCATGTCCACCCCGCCACCAGCAATACCGCGCAAATGGGTCCGCATTTTTCATCCCGCCAAACTTGCAAGACCGTGGGTGCGAGTAGCAAGACGCTGACGAAGGCTGTGATCCAAACCCAACGCCAGGCTTGACCTTGCAGCAAGATGGCAACCGGACCAATTGCGCCAGCGATGAACGCGACCGCTAGACCAGACGCTCCCACGAGCATGGCCGCTACGCAAAGTTTGCGACTACGCTCGTCGTGAATGACCAATGCAGTGACGGTTAAGCTCACGAACGGCCGCGCGGCCAGCTCCCAATCTTGAACTGTCCAGTATTTCAAGAATAGAAACTGGGACCGCTCGCGCACCACCTCCAGCCAAACCGGGTCCATGATTGCAAAGAAATGCGTGCTTGCCGGCGCAAGCAGCGCAGCGATTGCGATACTCAAAGTGGCGAAAATGCCCGTAGCAGAACCGATGAGCGCTTGCCGGATCGGCAACCGGAGGCAGATCAATAGTAAAACGCCGGGCAGCGCCACCAAGGGATGGATGAACAAGGCGCCTAGCGCGAACAATAGACCGATCCCCTTTCGTCCGTGGAAATGATAGGCAAGAGATGTGACCACCAGTGCTTCCGCCAGCGATCTCGCCGTCAAATAGTCCTCTGCATAATGAAATATTTTGTACGAACCGTAGTACCCCACCGTGATCACAAACAATGCAACTGCCAGGCACGCTGTGTCGCGGCCTGAAACTGCACGAGCCAAGGCCCAAGCAGCCCCAAGAAAACACAGCGTGCACAGTACAAATAGTATTAGTTCGGCGTTTTGTAATCCGCACATGCCGATAAATAGCGCGTAGATGCCGGAGAAAATCGTGTATCGGTCCTGCGAGGTATTTTGAAGATATAGATCAGCGCCCAGCGCGGGATGATTCCTTGCAAGGGCCTGCAGGGCATAAAGTTCCCCGTCGCGAGCGAAGCCTTGATACCGGTGCGTCAACGCCCAGAGTGCTACCAGCATCAATGTGAGGACGATCGCAATTGTCGGCCGCCGAACCGCGGAAGGTTTCGATTCACTAGTAACGGGCGTTTGCATTATCAATTGTTGCCACCAAGTCCGTTCCCTCGCCTCGATAACCGACGAACACGGTGGATTATGTATTCTGAAGGGCTGGGGAGGTGTGACCGGATATACATGCAATTGTCGTCAAGCGCCGCCGAAACGCAAATTTGGAAGCGGCTTGGAGCGTTGGTGGCCCCGGTTGGACGCCGGTGTGAGATCAGGTGGGTAACCTCAGATCGGTTACTGAGCAGATGCGGATTGATGGTGACCAGAGCCGCAGAAAAATGTGATCACTCTCACTGATTTTTAAGATTGACAATTCTTAACATACTGAAGCGGCTCGAGTCGGTAGTTTTTGCCGGCGAAGCTATAGAGTATTACGAGTGTTGTAAGTATTACGAACGTTGTCAATTGATCTGCGCGGTGGCTTAAAACCCCCTTTTAACGGGATGATTGAAATGCCGTGGAATTCNNCAAAGCCGCTCGAAACCTCTGCGCCGAGTCTGAGTATGGAAGCGATGCGATGATTCTCGAGTGGTTCAACACACGCGAAGCTGCAGAAGTCGGGATAGCCTTGGCCGACCAATTTGCGACCCAAGCGCTTTCTGAGTCGGTCACGCGAAGCAAAAAAGCGGCGCAAAAGATTCAGGGTAATGCACTGCAGGAGTTCCTTCGAAAGGTCGAGCGCGAAGCTAGTAGCCGGCGACTGAACCTTTTCAAAAGAGCGAAGCTCGCAAATTCCTTCAAGTGGAGATTGGTCGAAATTGGCGTGGAAACAGAGCTGGCCGATGATCTGACTCAGACGGTGGTGCTTCATCTTTCCCTGGGTCAGGCAAACCCAGCGAAAGTCCACAACTCGGTCGCCGTGCCGGCGGATCGGCGCGACACCGGCGAAGCTCACCATCTTCTTGCGCAGGGCGATAGAAACTTGGCTCAGGGCAAATATGGCGAGGCGATCGCCTTGTATCAAGATGTGATCCGGCTCAATCCCCGTCACGCCGATGCGTTCAACAGCCTTGGGTCGGCTTATTGCACTGTAGGCGGCTACAGGGAAGCAGAGGATTGTTTTCGCCAGGCAATCGAGATTCAGCCGGATTACGCTGAGCCCCATGGCAATCTTGGGATGGTGCTTCGATGGCGGGGCCGGATTGCCGAAGCTGAAGTCGCGCTACGGCGGGCTCTTAAGCTAAAGCCGAACTTTATCGATGCAAGAGCCAATCTCGGTTTGACGCTTTTGCTCCTGGGCCGCTTGCGGGATGCTAAGGCCCGCTTTGAAAAGGTGCTGAAGGTCGCGCCCCGTCATGTCGATGCCCTGCTTGGCATGGGGCAGCTCGCCAGGATGGAGGGTCGATTCGACCAGTCAGAAATCATGTTCAAGCGGGTGCTTGAGGTCGATCCGAAGATGCCAAGCGCCTGGGCGGCTCTCGCCGGTTTGCGCAAGATGACGCCTTCCGATCACGCCTGGCTGGAAGGCGCGGAGGAGATCGCGGCGAGCCGGGTCGCACCTTTGCAAGAAGCCGACGTTCGCTTTGCCATCGGCAAGTATTGCGACGACGTCGATGACTTCAAGCGGGCATTTGAGAGTTACAAACGCGCCAATGAATTGCAGAAGGCAGTTTCCATTTCTTATGAGAGAGACGCGCGCGAGCACCTCGTCGATGAGCTGATCCATGTCTATACCCGCGAGAAAGTTTCTCGGGTAGGGGGTGGCGCCTCTGTCTCGACGAAGCCGGTCTTCGTGGTTGGCATGATGCGTTCAGGCACCTCACTTGCGGAGCAAATCATCGCTTCGCATCCATCGGCGAAGGGCGCGGGTGAACTGCCGTTTTGGGGCGACGCGGTGCGCGAAAACGAGATCGCCGTGCGGCAAGGAATGCTGAGCGAGCCGCTAAAAAAGCAACTGGCTGAAGCCTATTTGTGCGCTCTTACCGGGCATTCCGATGCACTGCGCGTCGTCGATAAGGCTCCGCGCAACTCCGCCTACCTTGGTGTGATTCACTCAGTTTTCCCGAACGCGCGCATCATCTACATGCGACGCGACCCGATCGACAGCTGCCTGTCTAGTTATTTCCAGCAGTTCTCTACTGCTCTGAACTTTGCCATGGACTTATCGGACTTGGCGCACTACTACCGCCAGCATCATCGCCTCATGGCGCATTGGCGTGCCGTGCTCCCGGCGGGAACAATTCTGGACGTGCCTTACGAGGACCTGGTCGCCGATCCGACGGGATGGACGCACAATATTCTGGATTTCCTCGGCCTTGAATGGGATGAGGGGTGCCTGGATTTCAATAAGACGCAACGGTTGGTGGCGACAGCCAGCTATTGGCAGGTGCGCCAGAAGATTTACAAGGGCTCGGTGGGGCGCTGGCGCAACTACGAGAAATTCATCGGTCCGCTGCTGGGATTGAGGGACCTGGACCCGTAGATTTTGGAGCTATTCGATACCCAGCTTCTTGATCCGGTAGCGCAAGGCGCGAAACGACATTCCCAGCAGTTTGGCGGCGGCCGTTTTGTTATGCCGCGTCTGTTCCAGCGCCTTGAGAATGGCGTCGCGCTCGATATCTTCGAGATGGTCCCCCAGCGGTCCTGCGTTCGAAGAATTGGCGGTTGCCGGCGGACCGCCGGGGGTGGTCCGCAGCTGTATATCGCCGGCGCGCACTTCGCCGCTGGTGCTTAAGGTGATCGCGCGCTCCAGGATGTTTTCAAGCTCGCGTACATTGCCGGGAAAGGCGTAGGTTTCGAGAGCCGCCAAGGCATCCTTGGCAAGCATGGGGGGCGTCAATTTCATGCGCCGACCGAGCCGCCGCAGTATTGCCTCGGCGAGTTCCGGCACATCTTCCGGCCGTTCGCGAAGGGCGGGCACGCGCAATTCGATGACATTCACGCGGTAGAACAAATCCTCCCGAAATTTGCCCTCGGCGACCAGTTGCGAGAGATCCTTGTGCGTGGCCGATAGGACTCGCACATCGACCCCGACCTCGAGCTGCTCGCCGACCGGGCGAACGGCTTTTTCCTGAATAACGCGCAGCAGCTTGACCTGCATGTGCAGCGGTAAATCGGCGATCTCATCGAGAAACAACGTGCCGCCTTCGGCCGACTGAATGAGTCCTTTCTTGTCGCTGACGGCGCCGGTGAAACTGCCGCGCTTATGGCCGAACAGCTCGCTCTCCATCAGCTCGGTCGGGATCGCACCGCAATTGACCGGCACAAAGGGCCCGTCGCGGCGCGGGCCGGATTCATGAATCAGCTTCGCGACCAATTCCTTGCCCGTGCCGGACTCGCCGGAAATATGCACCGGCGCCTGGCTGCGTGCGACGCGCGCGATCATATCGCGCATTTGCTGCATGGCGGAGGATGTCCCGAGCAGGCGTGGTCCGAACACGCTGGTATCGCTGTCGATAGTCCCGGATAACTTGATGGCGGTGGCGACCAATTTCCGCAAGCCGGCGAGGTCCAGCGGTTTGGAGACAAAATCGAAGGCGCCCAGTTTGAGCGCCCGCACCGCAATTTCCATATTGCCGTGAGCGGTGATGACCGCGACCGGCACGCTGGGCGAGTATTGCTGTATCCATTCGACCAATTCCAAGCCGTCGCCGTCGGGCAGCTGCATGTCGGTCAAGCACAGATTGAACTGCTCGGTCTTGAGCAAGCGCTGCGCATCGCCGATATTGTTCGCGGTCCGCGGACTCAAGTCCATGCGCTGCAGGGTGATGGACAGCAATTCGCACAGATCCGGTTCATCGTCGACGACTAACACAGCGGGTTTGGCCATGGTGCTATTGTAGCGTTAGACGCGCGGTTCGCTATTCCTCCCAGCGCTGCGGGTCGCTGAACACGATCCTGAACACGCTGCCGCCGCCGCTGCGCGGCTCGTACAACAGGATGGCGCGGTTCACTTGGCACAGTTCTCGAGCGATGAATAGTCCCAAGCCCGTGCCGCCCTTTCGGCCCGTAAAAAACGGCTCGAAGATGCGATCCACTGCGTCGGCCTCGATCCCAGAGCCGCGGTCGGCCACTTCCAGAAAGGGGCGGTTGCTTGGGTTCAGGCGGCCGAGTTTGATCTCCGCGCGGATACCGCCGCGGGCTTCGCCGTACTTGATGGCGTTATCGCACAAATTCCACACCACTTGATGCAAATGGCTGGGGTCGAAGCGCACTTCAAGATCCTTCGACTCGCCGGTCAGCCCGATCTGCGCCTTGGGAACCTGCATGGTTTCGGAAAACTCGTCCAAAAATTCGTCAATCCAGTCGTCCACCATGAGCCGTGAGGGCTTCGTGGCTTCGCGCCGCGACAGCTGCAGCACATTGTTGATGATGCCGCTGACGCGTTCTGCATTGTTGCGGATGATGTCCGTCAGCCGGCGCTCCTCCGGTCCGATGTTCGGGCTTTCGGCGAGAAGCTGACCCGCGTGACTCATGGCGCCGACGGGATTACGGATTTCGTGCGCGATGCTGGCGGAGAGCCGGCCGAGCGCGGCGAGCTTGCCCTGTTGCACGCGCTCGGCCATTAGACTGGTATCTTCGAGGAAAATCAGCGTGGGACCCGGCGCGCTGCCGCCGAGCGGGGCAAAGTGCGGCTGAATCACGCGGGCCCCGTCCGCCGCGACAAAGCTGAAGGGTGGGCTTTGGTCACGTTCGCCATGCCGCCAGGTGCTTAAGGAATACAGCAGCCGCGGCGAAACTTCGCCCACCAAGGCATCGGGCACAGCGTGATCGTCGCCGAGGATCTGCGCCGCGGATTCATTGATCAGGCGGATCCTGTCCGCGGCATCGACCACCAGAAGGCTCTCGCGCAAATGCTGCACGATGTACTGGGATAACTCGGCAAGGTTCGCCAGATCGAGGTCCTTCTGGCGAACGAGATCCTCGCTCTCACGCATGCGGCCGGCGACGACACTCGCGGCGGCTGCAATCGTGAACAACACGGCGCCCAGCAGGCCGGCGGTTGCGTACACCGCGATGTCGGCATATCCGTTCACTTGCTGCCAAATCGTGTGGGCGAGCACGGCGATCGCGGCGACGGCCGCGAGGAATAAGGCGCTGCGCGGTTTCAGCAGGAATGCGAGAGCACCGACCGGGACCAGCAGCAAAAGTCCTAATCCGCTGGCGACGCCCCCACACGCATGCAACAGCAGCATCAATGCGGCGATATCGACCGTCGCCTGGAGGATTATCTGGATGTTGACGGTGGCGAGCCGCCGGCGCACCAAAATAACGCTAAAAAGGCCGAAGCACAGGTAAAAAATCGCAGTGCCAAAGAACAGCTGCGGGGAGCTGACGCCGATGCCGCGCGCGCCCGTCAGGGAATAGAGTCCCAGCAGCACCAGCGGCACTAGGACGCGATACAGATTGAGCAGGCGCAGCACCCGCCAATCAAGTGCGGGCGTGGAACGCAGGCTAAGTTGGAATTGGTGGTTCAATGAATGACGTCCGTGGCGGCTTTGCGCTCACCTTGAGCTTAATTCAGAATAGCGCGCCTTAACGCGACCGGATCGGCATTGAGGGACAATTCATGTATTTGCACGAATATCAGTCGAAGGAGCCATTCGCGCAGTACGCCATTGCTGTCCCGGAGGGCCGGGTGGCCTCCTCGCCGCAGGAGGCCGTCGCGGCCGCCCCGCGGCCGGGTGGCTCCGTGTGGGTGGTCAAAACGGGCATCACCACGGTGCGCTCGCCGGCACAGATGGGGCCCGCCATTGCCGGGCGGCCGAAGGGTGACGGATGAGCTTGATCCATCCGCGGCAGTTGCGTTGCTGCATGGCGCAGCTCAATTTGGTGGTCGGCGATGTCGACGGCAACACCTCGCGCATCGTCGCGGCGGCGAATGAGGCGCGCGACCGGCTGCGGGCGGATGTGGTGCTGCTGCCGGAGCTTGCGGTGTCGGGCTATCCGCCGGAGGACTTGCTATTCCACTCAGGCATGCGCACGCAGGTGGCACGGTCGATCGACCGGCTGAAGCGCGAAGTACGCGGCATCACTCTGATCGCGGGATACCCGGAATACGATGGGACGCTCATTTTCAATTCCGCGATCGTGATTCGCGACGGCAAGGTGGCTGCGAATCACCGCAAGGCCTGTCTGCCCAACTATCGGGTGTTCGACGAGAAGCGCTACTTCACGCCGGGCACCGAGCCGACGGTCATCGAGCTGAACGGCGTGAAGGCGGGAGTGTTGGTGTGCGAAGACCTATGGGACGCGCAGCCGGCTCATCAAGCCCGCGCGGCGGGCGCGCAGGTGCTGCTGGTGATCAACGCATCGCCCTACGAAGTCGACAAGCAATTGCAACGGGAACGACAAATCGGCCGTGCGCGAGTCAGCGAGACCGGCATTCCGTTGGTGTTCGTCAACCTGATCGGCGGTCAGGACGAATTGATGTTCGATGGCAATTCCTTCGTCATGGATGCGCGGGGTGCCGTCACGATGCGGGCGCCGGCGTTCACCGAAGGACTGTATGTGGTGGATCTCGCGGTGGATGATTCTGGGAAGGTCGAGGCGCTGCCCGGCGACATCACGCCGCTCCAGGGCCAGGAGGAAAGCGTGTATGGGGCGCTGGTGCAGGGCACGCGCGACTATGTCGACAAGCATCGCTTTCCCGGTGTCGTCTTAGGGTTATCCGGGGGCGTCGACTCAGCGTTGACCTTGGTGATCGCGGTCGACGCCCTGGGTGCGGATCGGGTGCATTGCGTGTCGATGCCGTCGCGCTATACCTCGCAGATGAGCAAGGACGACGCCGCGCAGCAGGCGAAGCTGCTTAACGTCAAACATAGCGAGATTTCCATCGAAGGGATGTTCGAGGCGACGCTGGCGGCGTTGCAAGAGGAGTTCGCGGGCCGGGCGCCGGACACGGCGGAAGAAAACATTCAATCGCGCTGCCGCGGCGTGCTTCTGATGGGTATCTCCAACAAGACGGGGCGGATGCTGCTCACCACGGGCAACAAAAGCGAAATGGCGGTGGGCTACGCGACGCTATACGGGGATATGGCCGGCGGATTCGCGCCCATCAAGGATTGCAGTAAATTGCTGGTGTACCGGCTGTGTGCCTGGCGCAACGCGCAGTCGCATGTGATTCCGGCGCGCGTCATCGAGCGGCCGCCGTCGGCGGAGTTGCGGCATGATCAGAAGGATACCGATAGCCTGCCCCCGTATGAGGTGCTGGATCCCATACTCGAAGCGTTTATCGAAGAGGATCTATCGGTCGATCAAATTGCCGCGCGCGGCTTCGATCGAGCCACCGTGGGGCGGATCCTGGATCTGGTGAAGCACAACGAATATAAGCGCCGCCAAGCGCCGCCGGGAGTGCGGGTCAGCGGCCGCGCCTTCGGCCGCGATTGGCGCTATCCGATTACCAGCGGCTACAAGTCTCGCTAGCCCGCCCGAACCCGCGCTACAGAATTTTCCACCAGTGTTTCTTCGCCGCGATTTCTTTGGTGGCGCCCGGATAATTATCGGCGTACACGCGCTCCGCGTTGGCCGCTAGATCCATCATATTCAGGTCGCGGTATGCGTCGATGAGCACCTTCATCGAGCCTTTCACCGCCGGCGCGCCGTCGTAATTCTCCACGCAGTACTTGGCGCGATTGATGGCGCCCACGTACGCCCCGCGGCGCATGTAGTAGCGCGCGACGTACAATTCGAAGTCGGCCAGCTTGTTGCGCATGGAAATCATGCGCTGCCGCGAATCGGCGGCATATTCGCTGTGGGGGAATTTCTTTATCAGGTCGTCAAATGCCTCAAATGACTTGCGTGCGTTGACCGGCGGGCGCTGCGACAGATCGACGTTGAATTTGCGCTCCAACCAATTGGCTTGGCGCTCGAAATAGATCATACCTTTCATGTAGTAGGCGTAATCGACGCGCGGATTGGTCGGGTTTTCCCGAATAAAGGTTTCCGCGGCATCGATCGCCGGGTCGACCTCGCGATTCTTGTAATAGGCGTAGATCAAGTCGAGCTGCGCCTGGCGCGCCGGTTCGCTGAACGGAAAGCGCGATTGCAGGGCTTCGAGCTGTTTAATCGCTTGCCCGTAGCTGGACTGCCGCATGCTCTTCTGGGCTTTTGCGTAGAGCACTTCGGGGCCTGATTTTGCGTCTTCGTCGGCACGGTGGGTGCGGCAGCCGGCGGCCAGCACCGCTACCCCGATAGCGAGCAGCAGAATTCGGCTCGGATGGACAAGATCACGCAGTCTCACAGGCGATTCCTTACAATGGTTGGCCCTTAACGGAGCGCGGCAGTATACCCGATGCTCCGAAGCTTACCTTCGAGTGCCCCAATGAACGCAGAGTTCCAAGTCATTGACCTTGAAATTCCCGAGGAATTGGCGGGTCAACGCCTGGACAGCGCGCTGGCGCGATTGCTGCCGGAGCACTCGCGCACGCGTATCAAGGGCTGGATAGAGGCGGGCGAGGTGCGGGTCGGCCGGCTGCGCTGCAAGCCCAGCGACGCGGCGGCCGCGGGCACCCGCGTCAAGGTGCGCCTGACGCTCGAGCCGGCGCTGCCTACGGTGCTGCCGGAATCGATACACCTGCCTTTGGTGCATGAGGACCGCGATGTGTGGGTGGTCGACAAGCCGGCGGGCTTGGTGGTGCATCCCGGAGCCGGGAATCCGCGGCATACCATGCAAAATGCCTTGCTGGCGATGGATCCTGCATTGGCGGCGCTGCCGCGCGCTGGACTGATTCATCGGCTCGACAAGGACACCAGCGGACTGTTGGTGGTGGCGCGCACGCTTGAAGCCCACACAGCCCTCTCACGACAACTGATGGCGCGTACGATATCGCGTGAATACCTAGCCGTGTGCGTCGGCGTGATGACGGGCGGCGGCACAATCAACGAGCCGGTCGGGCGCCACCGCAGCGATCGAGTGCGCATGACCGTGCGATCGGACGGGCGCCCCGCGGTCACCCACTATCGCGTGCTCGAGCGCTATCGCGCCCACACCTACCTCGGCGTCAAACTGGAAACGGGCCGCACGCACCAAATCCGGCTGCATTTGTCGCACCTGCGCTATCCCATCGTCGGCGATCCGGTGTACGGCGGACGCTTCGCGCGGCCGCGCGGCGCGCCCGATGCGCTGGTCGACACCTTGCGATCCTTCAAGCGTCAGGCGCTGCACGCCGCCACCCTGGCTTTCGATCATCCGCGCAGCGCTCGGCGATTGACCTTGCAGAGCCCGGTACCTGCGGACTTTGCTCAATTGCTGGCGGTGCTGCGCGCCGATCTGCGCGACGCCGGCGCTGCGTCGGCGCGCGATCGATGAGCGGGCCGGCCAGCATCGCCTGGCTAAAACCCGAGTGGCCGGCGCCGCCGGCGGTGCGCGCGCTGTCCACTTTCCGCGGCGGCGGCGTGAGTGCGGCGCCCTTCGCGTCGCTGAACCTAGGGGATCACGTAGGCGATGCGCCCGCGGCCGTTGCCGACAATCGTCGATGCCTGATGGCCGCCGCCGGCTTGCATGCCGAACCCGAATGGTTGTCCCAAGTGCATGGCGCGCGGGTCGTGGACCTGGATACTGCGGCGCCGTGGTCTTCCGCGGACGCTGCGGTTACGCGGCAGCCGGGCCGTGTGTGCGCGGTGCTGACGGCCGATTGCTTGCCGATACTACTGGCGGGGGAGACTGGCTGCGCCGTGGCCGCGGCGCACGCGGGGTGGCGTGGGCTCGCCGCCGGAGTGATCGAAGCCGCCGTGCGCGCGCTTGGGCTTCGGCCCGCGGAACTCATCGCTTGGCTGGGTCCCGCCATCGGGCCACGGCACTTTGAAATCGGCGCGGAAGTCCGCGAAGCGTTGCTGCGGACGGATCCTGGAGCCGGACCGTGCTTCACGGCGAATTCGCGCGGGCGGTTCATGGCGGACCTTCCCGGGCTTGCGCGGCGGCGGCTCATGGCACTGGGTCTGACCCGGATCTACGGGGGCAGCGAGTGCACTTTCTCGGACGCGGATCGATATTTCTCGCACCGGCGCGACGGACGATGCGGCCGCCAGGCCACGCTCATATGGCTGGACTGACGCTTCGAGCCGTTGAATTGTCTCGAAAACACCCCCACCTAGTGCCCATCCCGAGTGCTTTCTCAAGGGTATTTTATGCGCATGGATAAACTGACCACCAAGTTTCAGGCGGCATTGGCGGATGCCCAGTCCCTGGCCGTCGGCCGCGACAATCAATATATAGAGCCGGTGCATTTGATGGCCGCGCTGCTCGACCAACAGGGCGGTACGGCGCGCCCGTTGCTGGAAAAGGCCGGCGCCAACCTCGCCAAGCTACGCTCGGAACTTGCGGGCGCGCTCGACCGCCTGCCGAAGGTCGAGGGATCGGCGGGCGAGGTGTTGCTCGGCAATGACCTCAATAAGCTGCTCAATGTCACGGACAAGCTCGCCCAGAAGCGCGGCGATCAATTCATCTCCAGCGAACTGTTCGTGCTCGCGGCCTGCGACGATCGCGGCGAGCTGGGCCGCGTCTTGAAGTCCTGCGGCGCCGCGCGCGCGGCGCTGGAGCAGGCCATCGAGGAGGTGCGCGGCGGAGCCAAGGTGGAGGACGCGAATGCCGAGGAGAATCGCCAGGCGCTTGAAAAATACAGCATCGACCTGACCGAACGCGCGAGCCAAGGCAAGCTCGACCCGGTGATCGGGCGCGACGATGAGATTCGCCGCACCATTCAGGTCCTGCAGCGGCGGACCAAGAACAATCCGGTGCTCATCGGCGAGCCGGGGGTCGGCAAAACAGCGATAGTCGAGGGGTTGGCGCAGCGCATCGTCAACGGCGAGGTGCCGGAGGGCTTGCGCAACAAGCGCATTCTCGCGCTCGACATGGGGGCGCTCATTGCCGGCGCGAAATTTCGCGGCGAGTTCGAGGAGCGTCTCAAGGCGGTTCTCAACGATTTGGCCAAGCAAGATGGCCAGGTGATTCTGTTCATCGATGAATTGCACACCATGGTCGGCGCCGGCAAGGCCGAGGGAGCGATGGACGCGGGCAATATGTTGAAACCCGCTCTGGCGCGCGGCGAATTGCATTGCGTCGGCGCCACGACACTCGATGAGTATCGCAAGTACATCGAGAAGGACGCGGCGCTCGAGCGGCGTTTCCAGAAAGTGTTGGTGAACGAACCGACGGTGGAGGACACCATCGCCATATTGCGCGGGCTCAAAGAGCGCTACGAAGTCCATCATGGCGTTGAGATCACGGACCCGGCCATCGTCGCCGCGGCCACCTTGTCGCACCGCTATATTGCCGACCGGCAGCTGCCCGACAAAGCCATCGATTTGATCGACGAGGCGGGCTCGCTCATCCGCATGGAAATCGATTCGAAGCCCGAGGCGCTCGACAAGCTCGACCGGCGCATCATTCAGCTGAAGATCGAACGCGAGGCTTTGAAGAAAGAAACGGACGAGGCATCGCGCAAGCGATTGAGCGCTTTGGAAGAGGCGCTCAAGGCGCTGGAAAAGGAATACTCGGATCTCGAGGAAATCTGGAAGGCCGAGAAGGCCTCGGTGCAGGGCGCGGCGCATATCAAGGAGGAACTGGAGCGGGCCAAGCAGGACCTCGACACTGCTAGGCGGGCGCAGGATCTGGGCCGCATGTCGGAACTGCAATACGGGCGGATTCCCGAGCTCGAGCAGCGGCTTGCCAAGGCGCTGGAGGTTGAACACAAACCCAATCAGCTATTGCGCAATCATGTGACGGAAGTCGAGATCGCGGAGATTGTCTCGAAGTGGACCGGAATTCCGGTGTCGCGAATGCTCGAGGGCGAACGCGACAAGCTGCTGCGCATGGAGGAAGTGTTGGGCAAACGCGTGGTCGGCCAGACGGAGGCTGTGAAAGCGGTGGCGGACGCCATCCGCCGCTCACGCGCTGGATTGTCGGATCCGCATCGGCCCACCGGCTCGTTCATGTTTCTGGGGCCGACCGGCGTCGGCAAAACCGAGCTCTGCAAGGCGCTGGCGGAGTTCATGTTCGACACCGAGGAGGCCATGGTGCGCATCGACATGTCCGAATTCATGGAAAAGCACTCGGTTGCACGCCTCATCGGCGCACCTCCCGGCTACGTGGGCTACGAAGAAGGCGGATATTTGACGGAGGCGGTACGCCGCCGGCCGTATTGCGTCATCTTGCTGGACGAAATCGAGAAGGCGCATCCNNGTGCTGCTGCAGGTGCTGGACGATGGGCGCCTCACCGATGGCCAGGGCCGCACCGTCGATTTTCGCAACTGCGTCGTGATCATGACCTCCAATTTGGGCGGCCAAGTCATTCAGGAGCTGTCGGGAGAAGCCAACTACGCGAAGATGAAGGCGGCGGTCATGCAGGTCGTGCAGGAGCATTTTCGGCCGGAATTCATCAATCGCGTCGATGAAATCGTGGTGTTTCATTCCCTCGGACGCGAGCAGATTCGCGCCATCGTGGATATCCAGTTGGCAAGACTGCGGCAGAGGCTTGCGGAACGCGACATCCAACTGCGGCTGGAAGACGATGCGCGCGACAAAATCGGCGAGGCCGGCTTCGATACCGTGTACGGCGCGCGGCCCTTGAAGCGCGCGATCCAATCGCAGATCGAGAATCCTTTGGCGCAGCAGATCCTGCGCGGCGATTTCGTCGCGGGCGATAGGGTGGTTGCCAAGCTCAAACGGCACGGGCTGGTGTTCGAAAAGGAACGATTGCACTGAAGGTGCGTGGGCGACGCGCGCTTCGCTATACTGCCGCGCTGCGGGATTAGAGGCGAAGACATAGGAATGACATGCCTTTCTACGAGTATCAGTGCAAGAGTTGCGGCCACCAGCTTGAGGCCATGCAGAAGATCAACGACAGGCCGCTGAAGAAGTGCCCTGATTGCGGCAAGCCGGCGCTTGAGCGCCTGATGTCCGCTCCCGTGTTTCGCCTGAAGGGCGGCGGTTGGTATGAGACGGATTTCAAATCGGAGAAGGACGGCAAGCGCAATCTTGCCGACCAGCCGGAAGCAGAGGCGCCGAAGGACGATAAGAAGGAGACCAAGGAAGACTCGAGCAAGGAGGCCGCCGCGGCGAAAGACGCAGGGAAGGATGCAGGAAAGGACGCGGCCAAAGACACAGCCAAAGACACAGCGAAGCCTGCGGAGAAGGCCGCCGACAAACCTGCGGCGCCGGCACCGGCATCGGCGGAGTCGGCCAAGAGCCCTAAGTCCGGCAAGCGCTCGACGCGCGGCGATAAGCCCTCAGCGGTGAAACCGCACGCGAGGAAGCCGGGTAAACGGTCTCAGCCTAAGCCGAAGCCGAAGCGGCCGCGCTAGCGATGCGCACTCATTATTGCGGCCAGGTTGGCGAGTCGTCCATCGGCAAGGTGGTCACGGTTGCCGGTTGGGCACATCGCCGCCGCGACCACGGCGGCGTCATTTTTGTCGACTTGCGCGACCGCGAGGGATTACTGCAGATCGTGTTCGATCCCGACACGGCGGATGTGTTCGCGATGGCCGAGCGCGTGCGCAACGAGTTCGTGCTCAAGGTCAAGGGCGTGGTGCGTGCGCGGCCGCCGGGCACTGCGAACTCGAACTTGAAATCCGGCCACGTCGAGCTGCTATGCCAGGAACTCGAGATTCTCAATCGCTCGGAACCGTTGCCGTTCCAATTGGACGAACACGTCAGCGAAGAGGTTCGCCTGCGCTATCGTTACATCGATCTGCGCCGCGAGGAGATGCGCGAGCGGCTGCTGCTGCGATACCGCATCACGCGCGCCATGCGCCACTATCTGGACGATGCCGGTTTCATCGATATTGAAACTCCCATGCTCTCCAAAGCGACACCGGAAGGGGCGCGCGATTACTTGGTGCCGAGCCGCACGCATGCCGGAAAGTTCTTTGCTCTGCCGCAGTCGCCGCAAATCTACAAGCAATTACTGATGATTTCCGGATTCGATCGCTACTACCAAATCGTGCGCTGTTTTCGCGACGAGGACTTGCGCGCCGACCGGCAGCCGGAGTTCACCCAGCTCGACATCGAGACTTCATTTCTCGATCAAGCGCAAATTCAAGAGCTGATGGAAGGACTGGTGCGATATTTGTTCAAGCAGGTGCTCGCGGTCGATCTGCCGAGCCCGCTGCCGCGCATGACGTATGCGGAAGCGATGCGCCGCTTCGGATCGGATAAGCCGGACCTGCGGGTATCCCTCGAGCTGGTGGACGTTGCAGACTTGGTCAAGGGCTGCGACTTCAAGGTGTTCGCAGGGCCTGCGGCCGACCCGCAGGGGCGGGTGGCGGCGTTGCGCGTGCCGCGCGGCGCGGCGCTGACGCGCAAGGAAATCGACGACTACACGGCCTATGTCGCGCGTTACGGCGCGCGAGGCCTGGCCTACATCAAGGTGAACGAGCCCGGCAAGGGCCGAGAGGGATTGCAGTCGCCCATCTTGAAGTTCTTGAGCGATACGGCGATAGCCGGCATTTTGGAGCGCACGGGGGCACAGGAGGGCGACCTCATATTCTTTGGCGCCGATTCCGCCAAGGTCGTGAGCGACGCATTGGGCGCGCTGCGCTTGAAAGTCGGCCAAGATCTTCAGCTCGTGGCTGCAGGCTGGCGTCCCTTGTGGGTGGTCGATTTCCCGATGTTCGAATGGGACGACGGCGCCAAGCGCTGGGCGGCCATGCACCATCCGTTCACCAGCCCGGCGAATCTGGATCCCGCCGCGCTGGCCGCGAGTCCCGGCGAGGCGATCGCCAAGGCCTATGATTTGGTGCTCAACGGCTCGGAGGTCGGCGGCGGCTCGGTGCGCATTTACACGCAGGAGCTGCAGTCGGCGGTGTTCGACTTGTTGGGAATATCGCCTGAAGAGGCGCGCAGTAAATTCGGGTTTTTATTGGATGCGCTGAAATTCGGCGCGCCGCCGCACGGCGGCATCGCCTTCGGCCTGGACCGGCTCGCCATGCTGATGGCCGGCGCCGACAGCATCCGCGACGTGATTGCCTTTCCGAAAACGCAGACGGCTGCGGATCCGCTCATGGACGCGCCGACGGAAGTCAGCGAGGCGCAGCTCAAGGAGTTGCATATCCGTATTCGCGCTGCGCCCAAGGTCGAGTAGTTGCAGCAGTATCGGCGGCCGGAATCAGTATTGATCGTCATCCATACCGCGGGCGGCGAATTTCTCTTGCTCGAGCGCTGCAAGCCCGCCGGGTTCTGGCAGTCGGTGACCGGTAGTCTTGAATGGGGCGAATCGGCGGACCATGCGGCGCGCCGCGAGCTGATCGAGGAGACCGGAATCATGCAGGGATTCTTGAGGAATCTGCAGTGGACTCAGGTGTTTGAGATTCTCCCGGCATTCGGCAAGAAATACGCGCCTGGGATCACGCGCAACCTCGAGCACGCCTTTGCGTTGAAACTGCCGGAGCGGGTGCCCGTGACCTTGAGCATCGCCGAACACGTGCAGTATCGCTGGGCATCGGGGGAAGAGGCGGTCGCTACTGCATCATCGAGCACCGACCGCGCGGTCATTCAGCAGCTGCGCCGTTAGTGAGTGCCGTTGTCGTTTACGTTCACGGACTCTGGCTCAAGGGCCGCGAGGCCGCGTGGCTGCGGCGCCGCGTGTCACAGGAGCTCGCGGCCGAGACGCGCGCATTTTCCTATCCGTCGGTCACGGCCGGCATCACGGCCAATGCGCAGGCGCTGGGCCAGTTCTTGGCGCAAACCCCGGCGGACACACTGCACTTGGTCGGCCACAGCTTGGGCGGTCTGGTGATCTTGAAACTATTCGAGACCCGGCCGGCATTGCCTCCGGGGCGAATCGTTCTGCTGGGATCACCGGTGGGCGGCAGCCGCGCGGCACGACGTCTGGCGCAGCTGCCGTTCGGCAAGACCATCCTCGGGATGACGGTGGACGATGAGCTGATCGAGCCGCGCCCGCGCCATTGGGACGCGGCGCGCGACCTAGGAATCATTGCGGGCGATTTGGCGTTTGGCCTGGGCCGTCTGGTCGGACATTTCTCCGAGCCCAACGACGGCACGATCTTGGTCGAAGAGACGCGCCTGGCGGGAGTCACCGAGCACTTGGTGCTGCGCGTGAGCCACAGCGGCATGTTGTTCTCCGCGGCAGTGGCCAAGCAGACCGCGGCGTTCCTGCGCAGCGGACGCTTCGAGCGATGACGGTTGGCGCGCACCTGTACCGCATCAATGCGCGTTGCCGTTGTCCAACTGCTGTAATCGAAACAGCAAATCCAGCGCCTCGCGCGGACTCAAGGAGTTCGGATCGATGGCGCGCAGGGCTTCGAGCGCGGCGGATTCGGCGACGGGTTCGAGCGCCGCGGGCGCGACGAACAAGGGCAATTCGGTTTGCGGCGAGGGTGTTTTTCGCAACGCGTCGCGCTCGCGCTCCAACTCGGTCAAATAGCGTCGTGCCTGTGCGGTGACGGATTTGGGGATACCGGCAAGTGCGGCGACGTGCAAGCCGTAGCTCTGGTTGGCCGGTCCTTCCTTGACGCTGTGCAGGAACACCAGCTTGTCGCCGTGCTCGATGGCTTCGACATGGACGTTGACGACACCCGGTGCCTCGCCGGCGAGACTGGTGAGCTCGAAATAATGGGTGGCGAACAGCGTGAAGGCGCGGATTTTGGCCGCGATAAATGCCGCGCAAGCCCAGGCCAGCGAGAGGCCGTCGAAGGTGCTTGTGCCGCGCCCGATCTCGTCCATCAGCACCAAGCTCTTGTCGGTCGCGTTGTTGAGGATATTGGCGGTTTCCGTCATCTCCAGCATGAAGGTGGAGCGGCCGCCGGCGAGATCGTCGGACGCGCCGATGCGGGTAAAAATGCGATCGAGCGGACCGAACACGGCACGCTTGGCGGGCACGAAGCAGCCGATATGCGCAAGAATGGCAATGAGCGCGGTTTGACGCATGTAGGTGCTCTTGCCGCCCATATTCGGGCCGGTAATGATCAGCATGCGGCGTGAGTCGTCGAACCGCAGATCATTGGGCACGAACGGGTCGCGGCCGGCTCGCTCGACGACCGGGTGACGGCCGCCCTCGATCACGAGCATCGGTTGCTCCACCAATTCCGGCTGGACGCAGTCGAGCGTGGCGGCGCGCTCCGCGAAACAGGCGAGCACGTCGATCTGCGCGATGGACGCGGTGGTTTGCTGCAGGGCCGGAAGGTGTCCGATCAAGTGGTCCAACAATCCGTCGTATAGCTCCTTCTCGCGGGCGAGCGCCCGATCGCGCGCGCCGAGCACTTTGTCCTCGAAGGACTTCAATTCCGGCGTGATAAACCGCTCGGCCGATTTCACCGTTTGGCGGCGCAGGTAATCAGGCGGCACCCTGTCAGCTTGACTGCGGCTCACCTCGATGAAAAAGCCCTGCACACGATTGAAGCCCAATTTCAAGCTGGATAGCCCACTGCGTTCGCGCTCTCGGCGTTCGAGCTCCAGCAGGAACTGTTCGGTATTGCTGCCCAGGAGGCGCAACTCGTCAAGCTCGGCATCGTATCCGGCGCGGATCACGCCGCCGTCGCGCAACACATGCGGCGGCGAGTCGACGAGCGCGCGTTCGAGCAATGCGTGCTCCTCTGCGTGGTTGCCTAAATCCGCGATCAATTGCTGCAGCAGCGGCGATTGCGCTTGCGCCTGGGTTGCGCCGAGCACCTGAGGCAGCGCGGGCAACGTGGCGAGCGCCGCGCGCAATTGCGCCAGGTCCCGCGGCCGCACCGAGCGCAAAGCGACTCTCGCCAATATGCGCTCCAAGTCGCCGATCGCACGCAGCGGCTCGGCAAGAGCCACATGATGTGCGGCTTCGAGCAGCGTCGCGACCGCTCGGTAGCGCGCCCGTAGCGTCGCTCGATCGCGCAGTGGGCGATGCAGCCAGCGGCGCAGTGTCCGGCCGCCCATGGGCGTGGCGGTGTGATCGAACACTCCTGCCAGGGTCAGCTCGGGGGTGCCGGCGAGGCTCTCGTCCAGCTCGAGATTGCGGCGGGTCGCAGGGTCCATGATCAGAGCAGCGTCGCGTTCTTCGGTGGTGATCGAGCGTAAATGCGGCAGCGCCGACTTCTGGGTTTCGCGCACGTAGGCGAGCAGCGCGCCCGCCGCGGCTATGCCCAAGGGCTTGTCCGCACAGCCGAAGCCGGCCAGGTCCTGGGTCTGGAATTGCTCGTTGAGGGCGCGCGTCGCGGACTCGAGGTCAAAATGCCAGGGCGGGCGCAGTTTCCAGGGCCTGTCCTGCGCAGGCGCTGCGCCATCGGACGCCAACAACTCGGCGGGCCGAAGGCGCTCGATTTCGGCGTCGAGCGCCGCGAGACCGGCGAGTTCCATGACGCTGAAGCGGCCGGCCGAGAGGTCGAGCCACGCCAGGCCGAATCGGCCTCGAGCCGCATAAACGCTGGCCAGCACGTTATCGCGCCGTTCCTCCAGCAGAGCGCTGTCCGTGACGGTGCCGGGCGTGACGATGCGCACCACTTCGCGTTCCATCGGACCCTTAGTCTTGCCCGGATCGCCGCGTTGCTCGCAAATGGCCACCGATTCGCCGCGGCGAACCAGCCGCGCCAGATAGGTATCTAGCGTGGCCGCCGGCACGCCGGCCATCGGAATGGGCGCGCCGGCCGAGGCGCCGCGTTGCGTCAGCGCGATGTCGAGCAGCTGAGCGGCGCGGCGCGCATCCTCATAAAACATCTCGTAGAAATCGCCCATGCGGTAGAACAAGAGCACGTCGGGGTGCTGCGCCTTGATGCGCAGGTACTGCTGCATCATGGGGGTGTGGTCCTGCGAGGGGGTGTAATCGTTCACTCGGACGCATTGTCCACGTCTGCAATGCGAACCGCACGCCCTACGTTTAAAGTACCGGGGTGCCGCGAGCGAAAACTACGGATGCCGAACTCAAACGCTTAGCCCTGCGGGTGGGACGGCATCTGCTCGGCGGCGCGCGCTGCGTGACAACGGCGGAGTCGTGCACCGGAGGCTGGATCGCCAAGGCCCTGACCGACGTTGCGGGCAGTTCGCAATGGTTTGTCGAAGGCTTCGTCACGTATAGCGATGAGTCGAAGCGGCGCGCGCTCGGCGTGCCTCGCCCGGTGCTTCAGGCCCACGGGGCCGTGAGCGAGGCCGTGGTTCGAGCCATGGCAATCGGTGCATTGCACCGCTCGGGAGCCGCCATCGGGGTGGCGGTGACCGGTATTGCGGGTCCAGGCGGCGCGGTGCCGGGCAAGCCGGTCGGAACCGTCTGGCTCGGCTGGGCCGTGCGCCGCGGACGACGGATACGTGTCGCCGTGCAACTGAAGCACTTCCGCGGTGACCGCGATGCCGTGCGCCGAAAAACCGTGGCGGCGGCACTCAAGGGACTTGTCGATCGATGAGCAAGGATTCCGCGGACTCAGGCGTGCGCTGCTTCTTTGCGCTATGGCCCGATATGGAAACTCAGGAGCGCATCGCCGCCGCTGCCGCCCTCGTGCAGTGCGGAACCGGTGCTCGGCCGGTGCCGCGGGAAAATTATCATCTGACTCTGGCATTCGTCGGCGAAGTCGCCGTGCCTCGGCTCGCAGTTTTGCGGCAAATCGGCCGCGACTTGCGAGCGCCCGGCTTCACATTGACGATCGACGCCTATGGGTACTGGCCCGAGTCCGAGGTGCTGGTCGCTACCGCGCGCGACATTCCAGCCGCCCTCGCAGAAATCTGGCAACGACTCCACGGGGCCCTCGCCGGCCACGCTCTGGCACAGAATCGAAAACGCCTCAGACCGCATGCAACTCTGGCGAGAAAGGTCACGCAACCGCCTGTGTGGCCAGCAATGCCTACGTTCGAGTGGATAGCGCGGGAGTTCAGCTTGGTGCGCTCGGACTTAGGCAGTACGCAGTCAGTCTATACAGTAGTCGACTCCTGGCCACTACTGGATGAGTCATCGAAAGCATAGAAAACTCTGTCATTTCTATGCATTTGAGATGAGCGCTCGGCGTTGAATATGAAATAATGGGGACACACTTTGTTAAGGACTCCCTATGGAAGAGAATCGCAAGAAGGCGCTGGCGGCTGCGCTGAGCCAGATCGAAAAGCAGTTCGGTAAGGGCTCGGTGATGCGTTTAGGCGACGCCGGTGCCATCTATGAGGTGGATACGATACCCACAGGCTCGCTTGGACTGGATATTGCGCTTGGCGTGGGCGGTATTCCGCGCGGCCGCGTCATCGAGATCTTCGGCCCCGAGTCCTCGGGGAAAACCACGCTCACGCTGGCAATCATCGCCTCGGCGCAAAGTCACGGTGGCACAGCGGCCTTTGTCGATGCCGAACATGCGCTTGATCCGGTCTATGCGGAAAAACTGGGAGTCAAAGTCAACGATTTGCTGGTGTCGCAACCCGATACCGGCGAACAAGCGCTGGAAATCACCGACATGCTCGTGCGTTCCGGAGCGGTCGATGTCGTGGTGGTCGATTCAGTGGCGGCGCTCACGCCAAAAGCGGAAATCGAAGGCGAAATGGGCGATCAGCACATGGGCTTGCACGCCCGCCTCATGTCGCAGGCCCTGCGCAAACTGACCGGCAACATTAAGCGCTCGAACACCATCGTGATTTTCATCAACCAAATCCGCATGAAAATCGGCGTCATGTTCGGCAATCCGGAAACCACGACGGGCGGCAATGCCTTGAAGTTCTACTCTTCGGTGCGCATGGATATCCGGCGCATCGGCGCGATCAAGAACGGCGAGGAAGTGGTCGGCTCCATGACCCGGGTCAAAGTCGTCAAGAACAAGGTGGCGCCGCCGTTCCGCGAAACCGAATTCGAAATAATGTACGGCACGGGCATCTCCAAGGAAGGCGAACTCATCGAACTGGGCGTCGTGCACAATTTGATCGAAAAGTCCGGGTCTTGGTACAGCTACAAGGGCGAACGCATCGGACAGGGCAAGGACAACGCCCGCACGTTCTTGCAGCAGCATCCCGACATCTCGAACGATATCGAGCTGCAAATTCGAACCAAATTGATACCGGAGAAGGCGACCATGAATCGGGGTGGCGACGCCAAAGAGGCGTAACACCCTGCGCCGCCACGGAATTGAGCCTCAAGATGCGCGCGCGGCCCGGGCCGCGGCGCTCGACGCCCTGGCGCGGCGCGACTACGCAGGCGAGGAATTGCGCCGCAAATTGCTCGATAAGGGTTACGATTCTGCCGTCGTTTCCGCGCTGCTCGAAGCGCTTGGTGCGGAAAAGCTTGTCGACGATCGCCGCTACGTGGAGCACTTCATTGCCTACCATGCGGCGCGGGGCCAAGGGCCTGTGCGAATCCGCGCGGAATTGCGCAAGGCTGGTCCGCAGGGCTTGCTGATCGAGGAGTGCCTCGGCGCGTTTCCGGACTGGATTCTGCACCTGCAAAAGGCCCGGCAAAAGAAGTTTGGCGCCGAGCTGCCGAACAATTACGCTGACAAACAGCGGCAGGCTCGTTTCCTTGGCTACCGGGGATTCACGAGCGCCCAAATACGCTCGGCCTTGGGGATTGACATTGCACTTGATTCAAATGCTGAAGAGATATGAAACACGACGCTAGATTGAGACTAATGACGAGCTCGGAGGTGCGGGCCAGCTTCTTGGAGTTTTTCCGGAAGAACGGCCATGCGGTGGTCCCGTCGAGTTCGCTCGTACCCGGCAATGATCCCACGCTGTTGTTCACCAATGCCGGCATGGTGCAGTTCAAGGACGTGTTTCTCGGCAAGGAGCTGCGCGATTACTCGCGCGCGGCGAGCGCGCAGCGCTGCGTGCGCGCCGGCGGCAAGCATAACGATTTGGAAAATGTCGGCTATACGGCGCGGCACCATACGTTTTTCGAGATGTTGGGCAATTTCAGTTTCGGCGACTACTTCAAGCGCGAAGCGATCCACTTCGCCTGGAATTTCATCACCGGGACTCTCGGCATTGCGAAGGACCGCCTGTGGGTCTCGGTGTTTAGAGAGGACGACGAGGCCGCACGGATCTGGACCCAGGAGATCGGCATCGATCCGACCCGCTGCACCAGAATGGGCGAGAAATCGAATTTTTGGGCCATGGGAGAGACAGGCCCGTGTGGTCCCTGCACCGAAATCTTCTACGATCACGGCCCGGAAATTCCGGGAGGCCCGCCGGGTTCACCCGATGAGGACGGCGACCGTTTTGTCGAGATCTGGAATCTCGTGTTCATGCAGTACGATCGCTCCGCGGACGGCGTGCTGGTGCCGCTGCCGAAGCCCTCGGTGGATACCGGCATGGGTCTCGAGCGAGCGGCGGCGGTCATGCAGGGCGTGCACAGCAACTACGATATCGATCTGTTCAAGTCCTTGATCCGCGCGGCCGCTGAGGCGACCGGTACACAGGATTTCGAGTCGTCGAGTTTGCGCGTCATAGCGGACCATATTCGCGCCTGTACTTTCTTGATCATTGACGGCGTTGTGCCGTCCAATGAGGGCCGTGGTTATGTTCTGCGGCGTATCATTCGACGCGCCATTCGCCACGGCTATAAGTTGGGACAGGTACAGCCGTTTTTCCACAAGCTGGTCGCGAGCTTGGTCGGGGAAATGGGCTCGTACTATTCGGAGCTGGTTGCCGGCGCGGCGCGCGCGACAAAAGTTCTTGCACAGGAAGAGAATCGATTCGCGGAGACATTGACGACAGGCATGGCGTTGCTCGATGCCGAGACCGCCAAATTGACGAGTTCCGTCATTCCGGGCGAAACGGTATTCAGACTCTACGATACCTATGGGTTTCCGCTCGATCTTACGGCCGATGTGGCGCGCGAGCGCGGCTTGACGATCGATCAAGCCGGCTTCGACGCCGCGATGGACGCGCAACGAAGCCGCGCGCGCGCGGCCAGCAAGTTCGGCCCGGATTTGCGGGATACCATCAAGATCCCCGGAAAGACGGATTTTTCCGGTTACGACCGGGTGGCCGCATCCGGCCGGATCACGGCGCTGGTTTTCGACGGCGCATTGGTCGACAGCATGCGCGCCGGCCAGGAAGGCCAGGTCGTACTCGATCACACGCCGTTCTATGCGGAAGGCGGCGGCCAGATCGGCGATAGCGGTGTGTTGGTGGGCGCTACGGCACGCTTTGCCGTCCGGGACACGCAAAAAATCGGCGCGGCGTTCGCGCATATCGGAGTGCTCGAGGCCGGAGAGTTGCATATCGGCGATGCCGTCGAAGCCCAAGTCGACCAAGAGCGCAGAATCGCCATTGCGTTGAATCACTCGGCGACGCATCTATTGCATGCTGCGCTGAGGCAAGTGCTCGGCAAGCATGTGCAACAAAAGGGTTCGCTCGTTGCCGCCGACCGGCTACGTTTCGATTTCTCGCATACTCAGGCCCTTTCGCCCGAGGAATTACGGCGTGTCGAAGAACTCGTCAACAGCGCTATTCGCGGCAATTCGCCGGCCGAGACCCGCGTGATGGCGCTGGACGAGGCAGTCGCCGCGGGCGCGATGTCACTGTTCGGCGAGAAATACGCGAACGACGTGCGCGTGCTCTCCTTCGGCGATTTTTCGATGGAACTCTGCGGCGGAACCCACGTCAAACGAACCGGCGATATCGGATTGCTCAAAATCATCGGTGAAACCGGTGTGGCCGCTGGCGTACGGCGCGTGGAGGCGGTTACAGGTCAAGCGGCATACGAGTGGGTGGCGCATACCGACCAAGTGCTGCGAGATGTGGCCGCGATGTTGCGCGGCAGCCGCGAGAATGTGGACGAGAAGGTGCGCGAACTCGTTGAGCGTTCGCGCAAGCTGGAAAAAGAGGTTCAGCAGCTCAAGTCCCGGCTCGCGAGCGGCCAGGGTGGGGATTTGTCCACTCAGGCAAAGGACGTGGGTGGGATTAAGGTTTTAGCTGTACAGATAGAGGGTGCGGACACTAAGGCTTTGCGTGAGGCGGTCGATACACTCAAGAGTAAGCTAGGATCTTCAGTGGTTGTGCTCGCGAGCGTGCAAGAGGGCAAGGTCACGCTGGTCGCGGGCGTTTCGGCCGATTTGCTGGGTCGATTGAAGGCCGGCGATATTGTCGGAGCGGTGGCCGCTCAAGTCGGCGGCCGCGGCGGTGGGCGAGCGGATTTTGCTCAGGCCGGTGGGACGCAGCCTAATAAGTTGGCTGCGGCCTTGGCCGGCGTGGAATCGCTGGTGCTCAGCCGGCTTTCTAATTGAACGGTTTGTTTTTTTGGTATCAAAGGCAAGAACTGCGTTTGTTATTCTTGTATTTTCGCGGGCTCGGATTGAGGAATTTCCGCGGCGATTCGATGAACACCATTCGTGGATCGAACGCATACTTGGCGGCGACGCGGTGACGATTAATTATTTGCACCGCAATAAATGCCAAGGAGGCTAGGAGTTCGGATATGTTGATATTGACAAGACGTGTCGGCGAGACTGTGATGATCGGCAACGAAGTCACCGTGACCGTTTTAGGAGTGAAGGGCAACCAAGTGCGTATTGGAGTCAATGCACCCAAAGACGTAGCGGTTCATCGCGAAGAGATCTACGAGCGCATCAAGCGCGAGGAAGATCACGAGTCAAGATCGGCCCCCATCGCCAAAGTTGTCGATGGCGCTTAAAGTCAAGCGTACAGTTTCCCCACCTTTGCCTAGGCTACTCCGGACAGGTATCATCCCGCGCTCCGCGAAGGGGCTTAAAGCCTAACCGGAGAGGTGGCCGAGTGGTCGAAGGCGCGCCCCTGCTAAGGGCGTATGGGTCAAAAGCCCATCGAGGGTTCGAATCCCTCCCTCTCCGCCAATGTTCAAATAAAAAGGGGACTTCCGGTCCCCTTTTTATTTGAATTTCTGGAGCAGGAGCGTGGGTTCGAACCTTTAGGTTCGACGAGCCGCCGCGCTAGCGGCGACGAAGGACGCCGGAGCCTCAAGCGACGGCGGTCCCGAGCGATAGCGAGGGATGAGCGGCACAGCCGCGAACATTTGACCGTCGATTCCCCTAATTGCTCAAGTCTTGGTGCCGGGTCGGACACTCAAGCTTCCGGCTGCGCGACGGCGGTATTGGCTGGAGGGCGGATTCGTTTGATATGGTAATATTCGCGCCCTCGACGCGGCAGGGGTCCGCTCCGCAATCAATTCCCCCGTCGCGCTTGAGACCTTTCCGTTTACCCGATGCGCCCGTAGCTCAGTTGGATAGAGCGCCTGGCTACGAACCAGGAGGTCGGGAGTTCGAATCTCTCCGGGCGCACCAATTAATCAAGAACTTAAGCTTCGCCTCTGACGGCCCGCTGTCCAATATTCCGGGCCGCGTCTAATATTTTCAGCGAAGCGGTGTCGCTCGCGGCATCTTGCGGCGATAAACGGACTTGGTCGTCTGCGAACTCGCGTGACCCAAGAGCGCCGCGGCGCTCTCCAACCCGTCGTTGTCGCTGGCGCATTTCGCTCTCAAGTCATGGAACGTGAACCGCTCGCCAAGCGCGGGCGCTTCTCCGTTTTTCCCCGGTCTGGTTGCCTTGTCCATGAGCCTCTGCCAGATCGCGGAGAAACCCCAAGCGGTGTACGGCCGCCCGTTGCGTTTCCGGAGGAGGTACTCACCGGGCACTTGTGGCTTGAGCGCCTTGGCCCGGTCGGTAATCCTACGCAGCTCGTCGGTCCACTCGACCAGCACGCCAGCACCAGTCTTGCTCTGGTTGAATACTATTCCTTCGTCGGTCAACTTCGGGCGCGTCAGTGTTAGCAGGTCGCCACGTCGTTGTCCGGTCAGTAGCGCCAGGTCCATAGCGATCCGCATGCGTTCATTGGCCAGCGCGTAGACGGCGTCGTACTCAGCATCAGTCACGTATCGCGTGCGCTTCCTCTTTGGCGTGCGCTCCAGAGTGCGTACCGGGTTCACGGTACCGGCTCGCCACCGTATCGCCTTCGCGAACACATGACCGAGCAAGGATATCTCGTGCCGGGCCGCTACCGGGTGGCTTGCGCGACCGTCCAGGTACCTATAGCAGTGCTGCGCAGTGATCTTGTCGGCAGGCATATCACCAAAAACGCCCTTGAGTTTTTCGAGCTGCTTTGCTTGATCGGCCCGCGTCTTTGCTGAACGCTTTAGCGGCAATATCTCGGTCCGATACCGATCAATGATGTCGCCTAGATTGTGGCCGCTCCATTGGCCGCTGACGAGCTTCCCATATTCTGCGAACGCGGCGGCGATGTCCTTACCGAGCGGCTGCCATTCGTTTGCTTCCGGGTGGCAGAAATAATATGCACCGCGCCGCATGTACATGCGCTTCGGCAAGTGCGTGTCCAGCTTGCGCCGCCTACCCATTCAATGCCCCGAAGTTCGGTTCGTGCCGCCTGGTCATCCCATCGCCGCTGACGAGTTTGCGTTCTGACTCCGCGACCGCGACGATAGGTTCCCTGAGACCGTTCACAGTAAACCGCCAACCATTCTTGCGCAACCAACGCATCTGTGCGCTAGGCCTGACATAACCCGTAAGCCGCTGTATTTCTTGCGACGTGAGAAACATGTCAGCTGGGCGGCTCATGCGGAGAATTCGGCTGGATGCTCCGTAATCACGATCTGCAGGCCTGATACGTTACGGCAGCCAATGGGCCATTACCAGACAGCGTTTCGTGCGAAAGCACCGACGAATGGCAATCAAATTACGGTTAACTCGGATAATGAAGGTCATGCCCCCCGCGCATCGCCTGTTAATGCCCGCGCCGCAATCGCCGCGAGGAACGCAGCCGCCCAACCGTAAGCTACCGGGTTCGAGGCGGATAGACTGTGCGTTTTGCTTCTTGTTTGGCCAGGACGTCCAGGGTGATTTGTTGGCGTTCGGTGCGGGGTGAAAGCATTTGCGCCAGGAACCGTCGGACGTCCCGAGCGACTTCCGTGTGTCCTTCGAGTTCGAGCACATCGTGAACGACATACCAGCTTTGCTCCACGTCGCGACGGGTTGCGACAAGCGTCGCTCTACCCGGCTCCGGTTGATTGCGGTCGCGAAAAACATACGAATTGAGCTTCGCCCGGACGTGGGTGGACGAGTTGCGCTTTTCTGAGCGAAAAACGCCATCCGATTTTGCAACTCGCGTTTCGCCGCGCACCGCGCGCTCGGTTGCGTTCGCCGCGATGCCGTGTTCACGCAAATGCGCAGCAAACTGCTGCCTCCAGTCGCGAAGTGTCGCTTTGCGTATGTTGAGCCGCACGCCCTGCTCGCTGATGGCTCGGACGACGAGGTGGACGTGCGGATTGCTTTGGTGCGTGTGCAATGCCATCGCGTAACGATGCTTAAGCGCGAACTGGTTCACGGCGAATGCCCGTACCGCCGCCGCTAGCTTGTCGGACGGGGTGCCCTTCGGCATCGAGAAGATCACATTGTGGACGAGCTTTGGGGGCTTGCGGCCGCGGGCGATCGCTCGATCGGTGTGGCGGCGTAGGACGTCCACGTCTAGATCCCAATCGAGCATCAGATCCTTCTCAAAGCCTCTTTCCATGAGTCTCTCGCCCATGTCGGTTTCGATTTCATTCAGACCTTTGCGCCCGATATAGTCAAAATGGGCGCCAACGCCTTGCAGTGTCCGAGCGCCGCCCGACACTTTGATCATCACTTCCGGGACTCGACGGACCGTCCTTGCGATCAAGGCCACCTCGCTCGGGGTGAGTTTCGCCTCCGGTCCGCGCCGGCCGAAGCTGGCAATATCGAGGCAGGGACGCTCCGTGCGTAGATCAACGACTCGCTTTGGCATCGTCGGTCTCCCAGCTGGCTATGTTCGCCTCAATCAAGCGTTTGAAACGGGCCCGCAACCCTTCGAAGGCCGCAAGCATCGCTCGAAGGTCTGCCGTCGTTATTCCTTCCACCCGCCCGGTCCGGTGAGCGACACGGGCGATCTGATTCAGATTCCGACCCACCGCTCCCAGTGCGCCGGCGGCGTTCCTCAGCTCGGCGAGCTCGCGATCGGGGAGGGGCGGCATTCCGCGCAAGTGAGTGCGCACCAGCATCGAGACGTAGGTGGCCGACGCCAGTCCACGGCGGGCAGCGCGCTCACGGAGAAGTGCGTGGTCGCTGCGCCGCAACCGGACATAGACGCGAGCGGGTGGGCCGATCGGTTCAACGGCAAGCACCTCCGCATCCTTCGCCGGCGCCATACCAACCGCGGCGATGACCAGACGCTTGAGCACCGCCGATTCGGTCAACCCTCGCGGTACAGCGATCACCTGCAGCCGCAACTTGAGCTGCGGATCGATTCGACATTGGATGCAGGGACTTGCGGCCATGTCGAACATCGTCTGACATCAGCGGCAGTTTGCCTATCCGGCAAGACGCACGAATTCACCTCTGAATGATGCACAAAATTGCGGTTACGGCAGGCGTCCCTCGAGCTTGACCTTGAGGAACGGCCCATGACGCGCGGAGATGGCTGCGTTGTTCACGACGATGTCGACCCGGCCGAAGGCCCCCACCCAAGTTACTGATCAGCGAGTCGGCGTCAGCTGGTGTTGAGGCACTATCTTCACTATCATTTGACACACGATGACCGTCCCGAACCGCATTGTCCTCGATCCGGCTGTCTCCCACGGCAAACCCGTCATTCGAGGCACCCGCGTACCTGTCACAGTCGTGGTGGGAAGCCTGGCTGGGGGCATGACGTTCGAGGAGGTCCAGCGCGAGTACGACGTCACCGCGGACGATATTCGGGCTGCGCTCCGGTTCGTCGGGGAACTGGCTGAGCAGGAATCGTTTCATCCACTACCGAGCGTCTAGCTCGGCATGCGCTTTCTGATCGATGCCAACCTACCGCGCGCGGTCATCGACGTGGTGCAAAGCCTGGGGCATCAGGTGGAGTTCGCGCGCGATATTGGTCTCGCGTCGGCGACGGACGAACAAATCGCCAAACATGCATTGCAATATCGCGCCGCGCTTCTCACTCGGGACTTGGACTTCGCGGATATCCGTCGATATCCGCCTGATCGGTACTCAGGTATTGTCGTTCTGCGTTTGCCGGACACCGCTGTGGCTGAAGAGATCGCAGCGGCGGTGAAGCGCTTTCTATCGGAATCAGGATTTATCGCTTCACTTGCGGGTCGACTTGCGATTGTCGAAGGGGACCGGGTTCGCTTTCGTCCACCGCTGACGTTATAGATCAAAGTCGACCGCATCGGGCAGCTGCCGGCCAACAGTTGACGGTCGCGATATTGAATTTGTTGCCCGATACCAGTCATTCGAGCATTCTGTCCAGCTATGCGAAGCGATTTGCACCTGATACAGCGCGGACCACTAGGGTACTTGCTCGCGGCGTGGCTGCTACTAGGGGCAACCACGGCGTTGGCCGGCGCGTCGCCGAATCAGTATCCGAAAGAGGCATGGTCAAAAGTCGATCCCGGTCTGCTCGGTTGGTCGCCGCAAAAGTTAGCTGCCGCCCGAAAGTTTGTTGAAACGTTGCCGCCGTCGAGTGTCGTGGTCATCGACCACGGTCGCGAAGTTGCCGAGTGGGGAGACGCGGCCAAGAAGGTTAAGATCAGCTCAATGCGTAAGAGTCTGCTTAGCGCGCTCTACGGTATCTATACGCCGTTGAATCACTTTGATCTGGATGCCTCACTCGGAAGTCTAGGCATAGATGACGACCCGCCCCTTACTGCGGGGGAAAAGCAGGCAACGGTCAGGATGCTACTTGAGTCTCGCTCCGGCGTGTATCACGGATATGTCGCAGGAACACCCGGCATGAGAAAGGGCTGGCCTAGGCGCGGCTCCCACTCCCCGGGAAGCTATTGGTTCTATAACAACTGGGACTTTAACGCCCTCGGTTCGATCTTCGAAAAAGAGTTCAAGACGCCGATAGCGAAAGCTTTCGATACGCGGATAGCGCAGCGCATTGGGATGCAGGACTTTCGGGTCGAGGACATGTATTACCTTCACGCACCCGCCGATGCCTCGCCAGACTTCAACAAGTCGATCCACCCGGCCTATCACTTCCGAATGACCGCCCGTGATCTCGCACGATTTGGCTACTTGTTCCTGCGTAACGGCGAGTGGCAGGGGGAGTCCGTCGTGCCCAAGGCATGGGTGAGCGACAGTACGCAGGCGCACTCGCAGACCAAAGCCGGCGAGGGATACGGATATCTATGGTGGGTTGATGGATTCGACCTGCCGGTGCGCTCATTCAGCGCGCAGGGTGCGCTGGCGAAATACGTGGTTGTATTGCCCGCCCGAGACCTCGTAGTTGTCTATTTGAATCACACGGACTTCCCGGATGACGCGTCTGGACTCACTGCCGATGCCGTGAAGAAGCTACCGAGCATCTCCCACGATCAAATGGGCCAGTTACTCAAGATGCTGCTCGACGCTCAAACCAGAACGCCGATGTGATTCACAGCAGCGGTCGTTCGCGACAGTCCCGAATGGGTCAATGAGGACCATTCGCGTGGCCGGAAGAAATCAATGCCGTTAAATGAATTTCGACGACCGCAGCCGGACAAATAGAAATAAGATATTCGCCGAACGAACTTGTCTACTAGCCCCAAGTTGACGCTAGGTGCAGTTACCAGCTTTCCAAGGTTAGAAAGAGTCATATCCATGAGGCCGAACGCCCTCCACGCTTATTTGTCTGTCGTACTCTTGACGTCTTTTCTATCAGGATGTGTCACAACGAGCACATCAGGCTTGGCGCAGACGGAGGTCTTGGCTGCGCTGGCGAACATGGGTGCGGCTGCCAACGCCCACGACGTGGATCGGCATGTCGGCTTTTATGCACATGATGCCTCGACCATGCTCATCTTTAATGGCGAGTCAATCGTTGGTTGGGAGACTATTCGCGCCAAACAACGTGAGTGGTGGAGTGATGGAAAGACAGACGTCGTTTACACCGTGCAAGGGAAGCCAGAAGTCCGAATGTTGAAAGCAGACCTGGCGGTAACGACTCTTTTCATGACGTCTCGGCGCACCGGGCCAAATGGTGAGGTGAAGGATGGTCGGTTTGCCGTATCGGCCTTGTGGCAAAGACGCCCTGAAGGTTGGCGAGTGATCTATTCCCACGAATCAACCACACACTGAACTTCGCCGAAGCGGTCGTTCGTGATCGGCGCCTTCGGGTCACGATCACCCCTTGGCGGATCCACCGGCAGTCCTCCACGTGTTAAATTTCACCGGATGGCCGGAAAGCAGCGGACCATCGGGTAAGTCCCGGCCACAACCTCAGTCTTAAGGCCCTTGAGATTGCGTTCGCGTCATCGGACATCCATGACTCCCGGTAACATGGTTAGCGCCGCAGTCAAAAGCGCAATTGGAGTGCGTGGAAATCTACAAACGAAAATGGTATTTGAACAGTTCAATTATAGACTGGCAACGTTAAAGGGGAATCACGTGAACCGCATTAGAAAGCTGAGTCGAGCCTCCACATTGGCGGCGTCGACGGCACTCACTATACTAACTACCGGGACCGCCCTGGCGTCGGATGAGTTGGACGTAAAATCGCTGGTTGAAAAGTTGGTTGCTGACATGAACAAGGGCGACCTCAAATCAGTTGTCGCAGCTTGCGCGCCGCACGCGGCCGTGGTCGATGGCTTTCCGCCTTACGCCTGGCCGACATGCGCAGACTGGATGAACGACTACAAGAAAAATAACGAAGCGACCCACGCGCCTCTCGGCACGCTGTCGATCGGTGGGCCGAAATACAAGGAGTTCAACGGATACCGCGCTTACGTAATCTACCCTGTAACATTTGCCAACACCCAAAGTGGAAAATCTGTCGTCTATAAGGGCACTTGGACCATGACCTTGTTGCGGGCAAAAAGCGGCTGGGAGGTAACGGGATCCGCGTCTGCCTTTAGCGAAAACAGCCTTTAGCGACCGAAGAAAGTTCGAGCAATGGTCGATTCAACGCCGCTAAGCTGACAGTCACCGCGGTCCGCTTCGGGCCGAGACTGTGTAAAAACGATCGACGAAGATTTTGTCAGGGCGAAAGGGCGTCATTTAGTCGAACGTGGGCCGATTCCGGGCGAATTTCTTGTGCATGTATCGGCAGAATCGAATTCTGAGAACTCAGATTTTTGTTTTTACACAGCCTCGGTCGCGACCCGTCTATGGACGCCGGTCCTGTCCGCATCGGGCGGACGTTATTTCCTATCGGGAAGTGTGCGATTGAGGATTAGCGCCCCGTCCCGTTGCAAGTGGTCGCATCTAAATGTCCGTTCTCTGTGCCGGCGTGAGCAGGCTCCCGAAAATAGTGATCAGGAAGTTGAGACATAGCGCCAGAAACCCAGCGCTCAAGCCGAATAAAGGGTCGCGATGGCTGACCATGAGAAACACGGCGGCGACGACTCCGGCAATCATGCCGCCAAAGACCGCCGACATGGTGACGCGCTCCCAGTAAAGACCGAGGACGACGCCGGGGAAGAATTGGGTTACCCCCGCATAGCCCGTCAACAGCAGCGACACGAGCGTAGTGGAACTGTAGATCGCGAGACACAGGCTGATCAGGCCGAGCACGATGACCATTGAGCGCGCCAGTTTGGCAACCTGATCATCCGTCATTGCAGGTGCGAACACCGGCCGATACAGATTCTTGGCGAACAGGGTAGCGGCAGTCAGAATGAAAATGGCCGCGGGTACCATGGCGGTGAGCGCGCCGGCACCACCGACCACCCCGAGAAACCAGGGTGGGAAACTCCGACGCACGACCGTCAGCATCGCGAGATCGCCATTGGCTAAGCCAGGCACGATCAGGACTGCGGCAAAGCCGGCGAAGAAGATAAAAACCAGCGTGAGGGTATACAGCGGCATGACCACGGCGTTGCGGCGCAAGGTGTCGGCGCTCTTGGCGGTGAAGGTGGCCGCAAACGCGTGTGGCCACATGTAAAAGCCCAGCGAAGTCAGTAGCACCGTGGAGATGAACCAGGCATGCCCAAGGTTGGTGGTGGCGCCGGGCATGGTCAGGTGTGCCGGCCGAGAGTGCGCCAAGGCGGCGAACATAGGGCCGATGCCGCCAAAGTGGATCAGCGGAATGCCGATGCCGATGGCGAGCGCCGCGAACACCATTAACGCATCCTTCACGACGCTGACCCAGGCCACGGCCCGAACCCCGCTCGCAAAAACGAATGCCACCAATAGCACCACGGCAATCGTCATAGCGGGCGTGCGGCCAATGCCATCGAAGCTCGCGACCGATACGATAATGCCGACGCCGGTGAGCTGCAGCTGCAGGTACGGGATAAAGCAGACGATGCCCACGACGCAGACAAACCCAGCAAGATACTTGTTGCCGTAGCGCACGCTGAAGAAGTCGGATAGGGTCTGCATTCCATGCTTGCGGCCCACTTCCCAGATCTGCGGCAGGATGAAGAACGACACGACGTAGGCCAGCGTCAGGTAGGCCAGGACGTATAACGTCGGACCGCCGCGCGAATAGGCCCAGCCGCTCGCGCCCAGAAAGGCGAACGTGGTGTACACCTCACCAGCCATCAACAGGAATACGAGCACCACGCCAAAGCCGCGACCACCCACCGTCCACTGCTCGAGGTTCATCTTGCGATGCACGCCGGCCAGAAAGCCGATGGCCGCACCTATGGCGACAATGATGAGAATCGTCATCAGGGAGACCGCTGCGCTACTCATTGGGCGCGGCCGTCGCGTTTGTCGCGCGCGGTTTCCATCTTGTACGCCGCCCACAGGCACGCAGTGCTGAGCACGATCCAACAAATGAGCCAGAACAGATTGAACGGCATACCGAACAGCATTGGATCGATTCGGTCCCAAAGCGAGACCGAAAAGCACATCGCCACGAACGGAATCAGCCCGAGCATCAGAGCCCCGGTTGATGGCTTCCTTACGGTCACAAGTGAATCATCGAATGCGCATGGTGTATTGACTGATATAGAGCGATTTCAATCAGAGGCAAGCGGGCCTTAGTGTGTTCATCCTGGTCACATAATGCTGGGCATTTTTAATAGCCGCAGTCCCGACGACCCATTCCCTAGTCAACTAACGGATTTAATCCTCGAGACATCGAAAGTCAACCGACGATGAGTGCGGCAGACACGATTGCGCACCACTGCATTGCCGCTAAGCTGCCGCTCGTGAGTGGCTGAAACGGGTCGAGTCCAGGCATTGACCGCATCGGGCGGCAGGCGGCCAAGTGCGGGCGCTAACTGCCTTGTCGTAACTTTCCGCCTAGCGGCCACTCGTGGCAGACACCTGAGCCGTTTACATCTAGCCCGCGCGCAATCATGGCTGCCCGAGCGGCCTCCACGGGTTTGCCGCCGCGTCGGTACACGTTCGAGAGATACAAACCCTTCCAAAGCAGCGACGACAGCCTGCGGGGAACCCAAACCCCGATTGGATTTGGTTTTATAACAAGTAGAACAAATTTGTCGGGTAGCGGCCATGTCTCGCCATTAAGAGCTGGCGGAATTCCGAGTGCCTTCATTTGCGCCGCGAAGATGAACGTAAGGACAGGGTTGTTTGGCGGAACGACATATATATTCATGCCTAACAACAGAAGTAGCGTTCGCACACGCTGGATAACGTCGGCCTGTTCCCCCGTCGATAGCGTGGCAATGCTGCACCGCACTAAAAAAACCGCGCACGCCGCACGATACTGACGATGATACTGACGCTCGTGGTGTCGTCTCACAAGGACATCAAACGGCCATATTAGCTTGCTGTTCTTTTCAGCATCGCCCGCCGACAGTGGCGCGTGCCAAGACAGGACCAAGAGACTCACGGAGGCGACGTACAAATAAAAGCCACCAAGAAACCACCACCAGGCCCGTGTGAACGAGCCGGAAACCACCAGCACCGAGATTACAATCAGAGCGGCCGTCAAATACGGCACTGGATGAAAGAGGACCACAAAGGGTGCTGTTGGCAGGAGCCGTCGTTTGGCTGGACCCATAAAGACGCCGCCGTGCTTTGCCAAAGAGGTTTGGACTAGAGCAAGCCAATGAACGAAAGGACTCATGAAAATCATCGCGGCAAACACGCCGAGGATTGTTGCAAGAAACGGGGGTACGGAAGGTTGCATCGCTTTTATGAGCGCCGCCGTGTATCCGAGTTGCACATCGTACAGACCCCGTTGGGGACCTGCGACAGCCCGCCCCAAGTGTCCGCTTCCACGATATCGGACGGCTGGAATCGGGCGTCTTAGAGGACGGCTTCGGGGTCGATCGGAGTCACACGGCAGCGTATCTGGGGGGTAATCAACCGGCGATCGCCGCCCCTGAACGATATGCGGCGGGTCCGGGGGCGAGCGCGGCGGCGGTCCGGAGCGAAGCGAAGGTTGGGCGCCGCCAGAGCGGACTAATAAATCGATATTTGCGTAGGCGACCGACGGTTCGCGAGTCCCTAGTGCAGGCTAACATACGACTGCTTGGATTCGTCGATTTGCCGGGCACTTCTAGACGAAGAGGTGCATCTCGCGCTTAGCGCAAATGTACGTCGAACATGATGCCCCGAGTGGAGAGTAGCGGCGGCTCGATAAAACACAATCATCCATCCATGAGGCAAGGGATGGCCATCGCTACCGTACTCAGCCGAGAGCAGCGCGGAATCGATGCACCTCAGGTGCGCGTCGAAGTCGACATCGGCTCTGGACTCCCGGCCTTCAACATCGTCGGTCTCCCAGAAACCGTGGTGAAGGAGAGCAAGGATCGTGTGCGGGCGGCGCTCACCAACTCCGATTTCCAAATTCCTGCGGGGCGCATCACGGTCAACCTGGCGCCCGCCGACCTGCCCAAGGAAGGCGGTCGATTCGACCTCCCCATCGCCATCGGGATCCTCATCGCTTCCGGTCAACTGGCCGACGCCCATTCCAAGCTGACAGGATGTGAACTTTACGGTGAACTCTCGTTGAGCGGCGAATTGCGGTCGATGAAGGCGGTGCTGCCGGCGGCTCTCGCCGCTTCCGTTGCACGACACCCAGTGATCGTGCCCCACATCAACGCTGCCGAGGCTGCTCTCGTCAGGGATTGCGAGGTAATTGCGGCCCGACACATTCTGGAGGTTTGCGCTCATATTGGCGGTGAAGGTCCGTTAGGGCTTTATCGAGCGGAGTCGCCTACCGCAGCACCGACAGCGCTGCCCGACTTGTGTGATGTGCGCGGCCAGCCGCTTGCCAGGCGCGCCTTGGAAATTGCTGCCGCCGGTCAGCACAGTCTGCTGTTGATAGGATCGCCGGGAGCGGGGAAGAGCATGCTCGCGAAGCGGCTGCCCGGCATCGCGCCGCCAATGAACGACGCGGAAGCGATAGAGGTGGCGGCCCTGCGCTCGATTGCGGGCCGTCCGCTGAAGCCGAGCGAATGGCGCGAGCGGCCATTTCGCAGTCCGCATCATACGGCCTCGGCGGTGGCCCTTGTCGGAGGGGGTGTGCATCCGCGACCGGGAGAGATCTCTCTAGCCCACAACGGCGTACTGTTTCTCGATGAACTGCCGGAATTCGGGAGGCACGTCCTGGAAGTGCTTCGCGAACCGCTGGAAGTCGGTGCTATTACGATCTCGCGTGCGGCCCGCCAAGCGGAGTTTCCGGCGCGCTTCCAGTTGATCGCAGCGATGAACCCCTGTCCCTGTGGCTATCTCGGTGACGCGACTGGTAGCTGCCATTGCACTGCCGATCAAGTGTTGCGCTATCGCACACGCATTTCGGGTCCGCTGCTAGATCGACTAGACCTGCACGTGCACGTTCCGCGAGTAGAGTTCAAGAGCCTGCGCGGTCAAAGCGGTGGCTGCGAAGCCAGCGTGGAGGTAGCTGCTCGCGTCATGCGGGCGCGAGAGTTGCAGGTACAGCGTCAGGGGACCTGTAACGCCCATCTGGACAATGCGGCCGTGGAGCGTTATTGCACGCCGGATACGGCCGGCTTGGACATCCTGGAACGGGCAATGCAGCGACTCGGGTTGACAGCTCGCGGCTACCACCGCGTCTTAAAGGTAGCGCGCACTATCGCCGATATGAGTGGCCGGCCGCTGATCGAAGTGGCGCACATCTCCGAAGCGCTGGCGTTACGTTCATTGGATCGGAAGTGCTCAAAGTGATGCGGAGAGTCCGCAGAATCGAATGCAGCCTCTTAGATCGAAAGCTGAAATCACACTTACCTGTGCTATTCAAAAATGTTGTGCTATTAGACCTCATGAGAATTTTGGGTCGGAAATGCCTGAATTTCCAGCGCCGCAACTTACATTTTGGCGTCGGCTGGCCGCGCCGCGAGCGGTCGCTGAATGTGCTATTGGATCGTGTGGCCATTTCGACAACGCTACGACAACACCACAACCACTGATGCAACCGGCAGCGGCAAGACCTTTCTGGCGTGCGCGCTAGGTCATCAAGCCTGTCGCAACGGCATGCGTGTGCTCTACGTTCGCGCCCCGCGGCTCTTCGAAGAACTGACTCTCTGCCATGCCGACGGGAGCTTCCGCAAGCGGCTCGCGGCCATCGCCAAAATCAACGTCTTGATCATCGACGATTTTGCGATAGCGCCGATCGGGCCGCGGGAGCGCAACGATCTGCTTGAGCTGATCGACGATCGCGTCGGGTCCCGTTCCTGCATCGTGACGAGCCAATTACCGATCGAGGACTGGCATGACTACATCGGTGATCCGACGCAAAAGCGCCCGGCGACGGCAAAATGTTGACTGATCGTGACCGACCAGAGTAAAAAACGATAGCAGCGCCGACCCAGCGGGATCACCGGTCACGTTCGCCCGGAATACGCAAGATCGATCAGCAAATCCAATTTTTGCGGAGCACAGGCTGAATCCCCCTGTCCCAGCACTCCCTGAGTCAACTCACGGAAACGAACGAACCGTATCCCCGTAGGACCTCGTCATTGGTGAGCAAGATCATCGGCTCGACTAATGCCTGTGCTACCAGCATCCGGTCGAATGGATCCTTGTGCAGCAACGGTAATTCCGTCACTTTCGCGGCGTGCTCGCCGGAGACTGGAAGGAGGCTAAATCCTGCGGGCTCGATGCCCGCGAGAACCTCATAGGGATTGGCATTGAGTCTCCCGAGTGCTGACTTGATGCTGATTTCCCAGATCGAGGCGGCGCTCGCATACACTTCCGCCACATCGATCTGTCGACGAGCCGGCGCAGAAATCTTCGAAGGCTGGGAGAGGGACCAAAGCAGCAGATGCGTGTCGAGAAGTATCCGCATGCTCACCGGCCCTCGAAGTCCGCGATCACCTCGTCCAACGGCGCATTAAAATCATCGGGGACCTTGATCTTCCCCTTAAGCAACCCAAGCTTTTTGCGCCGCGGCTTGCCGACTATCGGAGTGAGGCGAACCATGGGCTTGCCGGCTTTGGCGATGATGACCTCGGCGCCCGCGGCGACCTCATCGACGATGCGCGAGAGGTGGGTCTTGGCCTCGTGGATATTGATGACGGTGCTCATAATGAAGTTTCGTATGTGGACTAGACTTAGTTTAACCCATAGTGGAAAGCGCGGCAATTATGCATTGTAGGGCCCCTTCTGGCCACGCATGACGGACAATCCAGTTTCTCGAACCTCAATTTTTGATGACGAGTTGATCAACACGGACGGCAACGTACAATTGGCTTCAGGTTCTTCAATAGCAACCGCCGCAGGGACCGGGTCGATTGGCACCTGGTGGAGGAAGTGAATAGTGATCGGCGCGAGGCGGATGCGCCGGCTCTAATAACGGATTGTGGTCACGTCCAATATTAGATGTGACGAGCCATGGCAAACAAGTACTTAAGGCGACATATCCTGCGGAAATATTAGACGATTCGAGTAATGACTTGAGTTAAGAATCATTGGCTTGCGAATGATCGAGTGACGGCCTACGAACCAGGAGGCCGGGAGTTCGACAACCCGGCGTCTGCGCCGGGTTGGACGCTGCCGCGCGCAGCGCGGCGGCGGTCCGGAGCGAAGCGGAGGACGAGCGGCGCAGCCGCGAGCAATCCCTCCGGGCGCATCAATCTATCAAGAACTTACCAAACCTCAATGCACCGACCGTAGCGTAAACGTAGCGTTTTTTGCTACGTTTTCGCCCCGACGCGTTTCATCGACGAACCTTGATACCTGCCGCTCAATGCGTCCGGCCACGGAACTCAGTTTCTCCGGGGCCAGGTGCGCATAGCGCAGCACCCTCTCGTACGACTTCCAGCCACCCAGTTCCATCAGCTCCGGCAACGAAGTGCCGCTCTGCACGTGCCAGGAGGCCCATGTGTGCCTCAGGTCGTGGAAGCGGAAGTCCTCGATGCCGGCCCGCTGCTTCGCCAGTCCCCAGGCGGTGGAGCTTTGATGGATGCGTTTACCTGAGAAGGTGAAGCACCAGCGCGGGTGTTGACCTCGCGTCGATTCGAGCGTCGCCATGGCGTCCGCATTTAAGGGGATGCCGCAACCGTCGCCCGATTTCGTCGTGCCGTGATCGAGCCAGGCCACTTTCCGGGTTAGATCCACGCGGCTCCATTCGAGCCCCATGATCTCCCCCGCTCGACAACCGGTCGCGAGCGCAAATTCCACGATCGGTTTCATGTGTTCAAGCAAGGCCTCGATCAATCGGTCCGCCTCCTCGCGTCTTAGGAATCTCACGCGTCGCCGGGGTTCCTTCAGCATCCGAATCTTCGGCACCCCTTTGAGCCATCTCCAGTCCTGATGCGCGATATTCAATATCCGCCGAACCACCTCGAGTGCGCGATTGATGGTCGCGTTCGAGACACCATCCTTTACCTTGCGATCGCGTATGAACGGCTGCAAGACCGCCATATCAATCGCATCCAGCTTCAGGGATCGCAGATAGGGGTCGAGCTTCTTTAGATGATCCTTGTCATCCGAGAGGTTCCGGTTATCTGCGAACTCCTCGAGATATCGCACGACTGCTCCTGGACGCTCGGGCCGAGGCGCGCGGCATGCGACCAGCAACCTACGCATCTGTTCTGCTGCGTTCGCATTTGCGCCAGCGCACGCCACTACCGAAGGACGAGCTGCTGGCGCTCAAGCGCAGCATCGCTGAGCTGGGATCGATTGGCCGGCACATTAATCAGATCGCGAGGGCGGTGAGCGGCGGCGGAGCGAGTTCTGGGCGATGCTGAAAATCTGCACGGCGCTGCGCGATAACACCAAGGCGCTTCTCAATGCGAACCTGGCTAGTTGGGCGGCGGGGCAACCACGTGGCGACGACTAGTGTCCAGCCAAATTGACTAAGGGAATCTGGTTACCATGTGTTGCTGGAGTTGACCCTGACCTGCCGGCCACAAACGTCTGCAATTGGACAGTCTAATTTGAGTTGAGGCCAACCGGTCGCTTGAATGGTTTCGTTCGGGGACAACGACTTACGCGATCTCTGAGATCTAGCGAAAAAAAACTAGTTCAAGGATGTCGATTTAGGCCCATCCCGAACGTCTAGTAGATAAGCGGTAAAATTGCGTATCCGGCACTCAACGAGACATCCAGCAAAGGNNGCGCATCGAGCGCTTCATCCTTTCGGGCAGATTCCGACCTATGAAGAGGGTGATCTTGCGCTGTTCGAGTCGGGGGCGATCGTGTTCCATATCGCAGAGCGCCACGCAGGCCTGCTGCCTGACAATGCGAATGCCCGGGCGCGCGCGATCACATGGATGTTTGCCGCGCTTAACACGATGGAGCCGCCGATCCTTGATCGCGGAATCGCCACGCTCTTGGAGCACGACAAGACCTGGTATGGGGAGCGCCTGCCTATCCTCGAGGATCGCGTCCATGTACGGCTGGGCGAACTTTCCAGTCGGCTTGGCGATGCCAACTGGCTCGACGATGCGTTCAGCGCCGGTGACCTACTGATGGTGACGGTGCTGCGCAGGTTGAACGGATCGGGTCTACTGGAGAAATATCCGAACCTCTCTGCCTATGTCGCCCGTGGCGAAGCGCGGCCTGCCTACAAGCGTGCTTTCGAGGATCAATTGGCGGTTTTCACTGGCAAGCCACCGACCCGCTGATGAAGGTCAGCTCTGAGCTCAACGCCGTCATTGCGCTTCGCCACGGCCTGCGCGGATGCGCCCTCTGACAAGCCGGTCTAAGACAAGACCCGAAGATCACCCTTCGGACGACAGCCAATGACGGGTTTCAGGCACCGAATTTTGGCAGCTCTTCGACTGGTATCGGCCGTTCTGAGACTGATGCCGCGCTCGTGACCGTAATCAAGAATTTCGCGCATTTACATGCCGAAACAACACGTTGCGGCGCCGGCTGGCGTCCCAGCAGCGCGTCGATCCGATAGCCCCGCGCAAGAGGATCAAGCTGCTTTTCGAACGCTTAGCTTGACGCGAAGACCCGCCGCCGCCGCCATGTTCACAAGTGAATCCAATCCAAACACATCGATCTTTCCGCGCATCAGATCTGACACACGCGGCTGGGTAACGCCGAAAAGCTTGGCGATCTGCGCCTGCCTGAGACGAGTGCCAGCCAAATGCTCCTTCAGAGCGATCATCAGCGACGAGCGAAGCTTCATGTTCTCCGCTTTCTCTGGCGTGTCCTCAATCGCATCCCACACGCTGACGAATCGCTTTTTGCTCACTTGCCTAGCTCCTTAATCAGCTCCCGGTAACGTTTGGCGGCCAGATCAAGATCCGTCTTGCTAGTTTTCTGGGTGGTCTTCCTGAAACAATGCAGGACATAAACTGCGTCGGCAAACTTCGCGACGTAAATGACACGGAACGCCCCAGCGGCGTCCCGAATCCTAATCTCCTGTACACCGGAGCCGATACTTGGCATCGGCTTCCAATCATCCGCTCGAAAACCTTGCTGTACCCGATCGATTTGATGACCTGACTCGTGCCGTGCTGACCCCGGGGAAGGCTCGAAGATCGGTTAGCGGGTATGGGGTCAAGCGCAATTCGTTGATTCTTTTCCTCAGGACATCAATTGTCGGACTGGGACATCAACTATCAGAAGCGACAACTTTCACCACCTATTCCTGGCCGGTTTTACCGGCGCACCTTCAGCAGCGGCACCAACAGGGGAGAATTGAGCGGAGCCTCAGTCGATCGGTGAAGCGCTGCGCTGGTCAAGCGTCAGCGAATTTGCGCCGGACCGGAGCTGGACGGGGTGATCCCAGATAAAAGACTGGTTGCCGATGCGCGCGCTGATCATGAGGTAGTAGGTGCCGGGGGGTACGCCGGGAAGGGTGGCGGAGCCGGACATATCGGCGCGAGCGGCGGAGATTGCGCCGGCCTTGATTGCGTCGTTGATCTTCTGACAGTCGGGAGTCTTATTGCCGCAGGCCATGCCGGCGAATTTGTAGGGCGACGTGCCCGCAGGGACCATGACACCCGCGTGGGCCATTGTGTTGGCGTAGGAGTCGCGGAGAATGATGTAGGGGTGACCGGCGAGTGGGCTGGGTGCGCCGGGTTGCAATGCGAGGCCGGAGGCGATGGAAAGTGTGGCGTTGCCGAGGGGCGCGGCCGGCGTGGAAAGCACGCCACCGTTGTTGTAGGCCGCTGAGTCGGGGCGGACGGTGAGCATGACCAACTTCTTTGA
>PKXS01000073.1 GCA_003132425.1 Gammaproteobacteria bacterium
TCGTCACGATCGAGGACCCGGTGGAATACGTGCATGCGCACAAAGGCTGCGTGGTCACGCACCGCGAAGTCGGAGTCGATTGCGAGAGCTGGCACTTGGCCCTGAAGAATACGCTGCGCCAGGCTCCTGATGTGATTCTGATCGGCGAAATCCGCGACCGTGAGACCATGGAGTACGGGATCCAGTTCGCCGAGACCGGCCACTTGGTGCTGGCTACCCTGCACGCCAACAGTTCGAACCAAGCGATCGACCGAATCATCAATTTCTTTCCCGAGGAACGGCGCGAGCAACTGCTCATGGACTTGTCCCTGAACATCCGTGCGCTGATATCGCAGCGACTAATTCCGCGGGAGACGGGATCCGGGCGCATTGCGGCCATGGAGATCATGCTGGCGTCGCCGCTCATTTCAGATCTGATCTTCAAGGGGGAAGTCGCCAAGATCAAGGACGTGATGTCGCGCTCGAATCGACTGGGCATGAAGACATTCGATCAGGCGCTGTTCGAACTCTATGAGGCGGGCTTGATTTCCTATGAAGACGCATTGCGCAACGCGGATTCGAAGAACGAACTGCGCTTGCGGGTGAAGCTGGAAAGCAAGCGCGAAATGAAGACCCCGGATGAGGGTACATCGACGCTGCAAATCGTAGAGGAAGAAGAAGGCCAGGTGTTCTAGTTCATGGCTGCCGTTGCACCGGCTCAGGTGATGAACACCAAACCATTGTTCAAACTGATGGTTGAGAAAAAGGCGTCGGACCTTTTTTTTTCGTGCAATGCACCGGTCAAAATCAAGATTGAGGGAAAGATATTCCCGGTCAACAAGCAGGTGTTGAGTCCAGAAACGGTGCGCCAAGCGGCACTGGGACTCATGACGCAGGACCAAATCGAGCATTTCACCGAAGAGTTGGAGATCGACTTCGCGATTTCGGAGCCGGGACTCGGCCGATTTCGAGTCAACGTCTTTTATCAGCGCGGCTACCCGGCGATGGTGCTGCGCTATATCACGGCGGAAATGCCCAAACTCGAGGATCTCGGCATGCCGGACATCCTGAAAGAGCTGGTGATGATGAAGCGCGGCCTGATTCTCATGGTCGGTGCGGCGGGAGCCGGGAAATCCACGACGCTGGCCGCAATGATCAATTACCGCAACGAAACCTCCTCGGACCATATATTGACCATTGAAGATCCCATCGAGTTCTTGCACACGAACAAGAAATCCATCGTGAACCAGCGCGAAGTGGGCCTCGACACGAAATCCTTTGCGCGCGCCTTGCGCGGCGCCGTGCGCGCGGCTCCCGACGTCATTTTAATCGGCGAAATTCGCGATCGCGAGACCATGGAGGCGGCCATTGCGCTCGCGGGCACCGGGCACCTGTGTATCGCGACTCTGCACGCGAACAATTGCGCCGAGACTCTGGACCGCATCATCAATATGTTTCCGCGCGACCAACACAACCAGATCTTCCTGGATCTGTCGCAATATTTGCGCGCGATCCTGTCGCAGCGCCTGGTCGCGGCGAAGAGCGGCGTGCGCGTGGCGGCATCCGAGGTCATGGTCAACACACCGCATATTTCGGAGCTCATCAAGAAGGGCGATGTGGTCGGCGTGAAAGAAGCCATTCGCACCGGTACCGAACGCGGCATGTTGAGTTTCGACAGCTCGCTCTACAATCTTGTACGCGAGGGGCGAATTGAACTCGAAGACGCATTGAGCAGCGCGGACTCGCGCACCAATCTCGAGGCTAAGATCAACTTTGGCTGAAGCGGGCGCAAGTGCCGCGCGCCGGCGCGCGGCGCTTGCCAGATCCGCGTCGAGCGCCCCGGTAACGCCATCCTCGATGACGTCGATCGGTCGGGTGACCGGATAGGCCGCGACCGGCACGCCGCAGGCCCTTGCTTCCAGGTTCACCAGTCCGAACGTATCCGTGCGGCTTGGGAACACCATCGCGTCGGCGGCGGCCATTACTGCGGAAACTGTGTGTGGTATGAAGTCGTGAATCTCATGCCGGCCGCCAAGCAAAATCGCCGCGCCGCGCTTAAGGCCCGCGGCGGGCCGCCGCTGTCGCCAGGGGCGTTTCCTGTCGGGCCGGGGTGCCAAACCGGCATGGCTGGGTTTCAATACTTTGTTTCAGTACCGTGACATTGAAAATCAGGCCGTTATACTCCGCGACTGCCTTGGGGGTATTGGTAACAGGAATCATGGAACCGACCGACACTTCAAGATCTGATTATTTTCATCGGGTTGTAGACTGCCAATGGGCCTGCCCGGCCCATACCGACGTTCCCGAGTACATCCGCCTGATCGCGCAAGGCGAGTTCACCGAAGCCTATATGGTGAACCGGGAGTCAAACGTGTTCCCGGGCATATTGGGCCGAGTCTGCGATCGGCCCTGCGAACCGGCCTGCCGTCGCGGCCGAATCGAGGCAAAGCCGGTGGCCATTTGCCGGTTGAAGCGCGTCGCCTCGGACCATCGCGACGACATTGCGGCGCTCCTGCCTAAGGCACCGAGCACGAAAAACGGCAAGCGTATTGCCTGCATCGGTGCGGGTCCCGCCTCGCTGACCGTCGCGAACGATCTGTTGCCATTGGGTTACGAGGTCACGATTTTCGAGCAGTACGGCGTGCCCGGCGGTTTAATGCGCACCAATATTCCGGCATTCCGGCTTCCGGCCAAAGTCCTCGATGAGGAGATCGGCTACATCGTGAATATGGGCGCCGATCTTCGCCTGAATTCGCCGATCAAAAGCATGCGGCAATTGCTCGACTCCAAAGAATTCGATGCCGTCTTCGTGGGTTCGGGCGCGCCGAAGGGCAAGGAGCTGGATCTGCCGGGCCGCCACGACACCGACCGCATTCATATCGGCATCGCGTGGCTCGAGTCGGTTGCCTTCGGCCACGTGGAACGCATCGGCGAACGGGTCTTGATAATCGGAGTCGGCAATACGGCAATGGACTGCTGCCGCAGCTCGCTGCGCCTGGGCGCGAAGCACGTGAAAGTAATGGCGCGCAAGCCCCGTCAGTTCTTCAAGGCTTCGGACTGGGAACTCGAGGATGCCGAGCACGAAAACGTCGCCATCGTCATCAACCACGCGCCCAAATCCTTCGTTACCGAAGGCGGCCAACTGACAGGCATGATGTTCGAGAAACTCGAGTACGACATCGAGAACGGCGAAATAACCGCGACGCGATCCCTCGGCGATGTGTTCTTTCCCTGCGACGATGTCATTCTTGCGATCGGCCAGGAAAACGCCTTTCCCTGGATCGAGAAGGACATCGGGATCGAACTCGATAAATGGCATGTGCCCAAGGTGAATAAGATCACCTTTCAATCCACTCGACCGGAGGTCTATTTCGGCGGTGATGCGGCATTCGGACCGAAGAACATCATCTGGTCGGTCGAGCACGGCCACCAAGCCGCCATTTCGATTCACAAGTATTGCCAGGACGAGGCGATTGAGGAGCGCATGCCTCGCGGCGTGACGTTATCCAGCCGCAAGATGGGAATGCACGAGTGGGCGTACAAGAACGAATACAACGGCGTCGAGCGGCGTCTTGTCCCGCATGTGGGGTTGGTCGAGCGCTTCAAAAAGATCAATATCGAAGTGGAGCTGGGATTTACGGCCGAGGAGGCGGCACTCGAAGTGCAGCGTTGCCTGAATTGCGACATGCAAACGGTTTTCGCGGCGAAGTTATGCATCGAGTGCGACGCCTGCATCGATATTTGTCCGGTCGATTGCCTCACCATCACGCAGAACGGTTCGGAGCCTGAATTGCGAGCGCGGCTGACGGCGCCGGCCGCCAATCGCTCGCAGTCGCTGTACGTCTCGGCCGCCCTGCCGCAAACCGCGCGCGTCATGGTCAAAGACGAGGACGTGTGCGTGCATTGCGGCCTGTGCGCGGAACGGTGCCCGACCGCCGCTTGGGACATGCAAAAATCGACCATCCGCATTCCGCTGGCGATCGACGAGGGGGTCTCGGCATGCCCAAGTTGATCGACAATGCCCAGCGCGTGAACGATTTTGTGGTGAAGTTCGCCAACGTCAACGGCACCGGTTCCGCGAGCGCCAACGCTCTCATCATGAAAGCGGTTTTTCGAATGGGAGTGCCGGTCACCGGCAAGAATTACTTTCCCTCGAATATCCAAGGCCTACCCACCTGGTATGAGATTCGCGTGACGCGGGACGGCTACGCCGCGCGCGCCAGCCACGTCGACATCGTGGTGGCAATGAATGCTGAAACGTATTCCAAGGATGTCCGAGAGCTGAGTTCCGGCGGTTATCTGATATACGACTCGACTTGGCCGCGCAGCACGCTTCTGCAGCGGGGCGATATCACGGTGATCGGCGTGCCGCTCGCCAAGCTCGTGAACGAGAATTTCGACGGCGTGCGCAACCGAATACTCCTGAAAAACGTTGCATATACCGGCGTGCTCGCCGCCTTGATCGATGTCGACATCGAGGTGATCAACGGGCTATTGAGCGAGAGCTACGGCAAGAAGCCGAAATTGCTCGATTCGAACACCAAGGCATTGCGGCTGGGCTACGACTACGTGAAGCAGCATCTAGCATCGCCGCTGCCGCTGCGGGTCGAGCGCATGGACAAGACCCGCGGACACATCATGATCGACGGCAATACGGCCGCCGGATTAGGCTGCGTATACGCGGGCGCAACGGTCGGCGCCTGGTATCCGATCACGCCCTCGACCTCGCTGATGGACGCTTTCAAGGGCTTTTGCGAACGCTATCGCGTCGATCCGCAGACGGGCGAGCGCAACTTCGCCATTCTGCAAGCCGAGGACGAGCTCGCCGCCGTGGGCATGGTGCTCGGCGCGTCGTGGAACGGAGCGCGCGCCTTCACGCCGACCAGCGGCCCGGGCATTTCCTTGATGAACGAATTCGTGGGGCTGGCGTATTACGCCGAGGTGCCGTGCGTGATTTTCGACGTGCAGCGGGTCGGACCGTCCACCGGCATGCCGACACGCACGCAGCAGTCGGACCTTATGATCTGCGCGTATGCCTCGCACGGCGATACGCGGCACGTGCTGTTGTTTCCGGCAAATCCGCAGGAATGCTTTTACATGGCTGTGCAGGCATTCGATATTGCCGAACGCCTGCAGACGCCGGTTTTCGTGCTTTCCGATCTCGATATCGCCATGAACGACTGGATGTGTCCGGATCTTCAATGGGACGATGCCTATCTGCCGGACCGGGGCAAGATGCTGTCGCCTGAAGAGCTTGCGAAGCTCGAGAAATTTTATCGCTACGTGGATCGCGACGACGATGCGATTACCTATCGAACCTTGCCGGGCACCAACCCTAAAGGCGCGTACTTCACACGCGGTTCCGGCCACAACCAATACGGCGCTTACACCGAGGATTCCACCGAATATCAGGTTCTGCTCGATCGACTGAAGCGCAAATTCTCGAACTCGCCGAAGTACCTGCCGAAGCCCGAAATGATCGGCAAGGGGGGGAACGAGGTCGGGATAGTGAGCCTCGGCAGTTGCGACGGTGCGATTCGCGAAGCGCTGGACATTCTGGGCCGGCAGAAAATCGCGGTGGACTATCTGCGCGTCAAGGCATTTCCCTTCAATAATGACGTCGAGCTATTTTTAAAATCGCATTCGACCATCTTCGTGGTGGAGCAGAATCGCGACGCGCAGTTAAGGTCCTTACTAACGCTCGAGACCGCCGTCGAGAAGTCTAAATTGCTTTCCATCCTGAGCTACAGCGGTTTTCCGATTTCGGCCAAACCCATCGTCGACGGCATTCGCGCGAAGCTCGACGAAGCGCCGCGTTTATCGACGGTCCCGCGCTAGTACAAAGAGCCCCCCATGTCGTATATCAACAAGCCAAAAGTCTCTCATCCATCGCTTCCGACGAACGAGTTGGGGCTGACGCGCCGGCAATACGAAGGCAGCATGTCGACTTTGTGCGCCGGGTGCGGGCACGACTCGGTGACGGCATCGATCATCGAAGCGTGTTGGGGGCTTTCGATGCGGCCGGAGCAGCTGGTCAAGCTGTCCGGCATCGGATGCTCCTCGAAGACGACGGCATATTTCGTGAGCGGTTCGCATGGTTTCAATGCCGTTCACGGACGCATGCCATCGATCGCGAGCGGGGCGAATGCGGCAAATCGCCGCCTGACCTACATCGGCATATCGGGCGACGGCGACTCGTTGTCCATCGGACTCGGGCAATTGGCGCACGCGATTCGCCGCAATGTGAACATGCTGTATTTGATCGAAAACAACGGCGTATACGGCTTGACGAAGGGCCAGTTCTCGGCCTCCGCCGATATCGGCACCAAGGCGAAGCGCGGCGACGTCAATTCATCGCCGCCGATCGACCCGGTGTTGCTGGCCCTTACGTTGGGCGCGACTTTCGTTGCGCGCAGTTTTTCCGGCGACAAGGCGCAGCTCGTTCCCCTCATACAAGCCGGATTGCGCCACAACGGTTTTGCATTGATCGATGTTCTTTCACCCTGCGTGACCTTCAACGATCATGAGGGGTCGACCAAAAGCTATACCTTTACGCGCGAACACTACCATGCGGCGGTCGAGGCCGATTTCGTGCCAAGGGCGGAGGAGATAGCGGTTGCGTATGCACCGGGCGCATCCGTACCCGTGAGCCTGCACGACGGCAGCCGGGTCATCTTGCGAAAGCTGGATCCGCTCTACGATCCTCAGGATCGAACGGCCGCCTATAACTACATCGGAACCAAGCTCAAACAAGGCGAATATGTCACGGGCCTCATCCACATCGACGAGTCGGGCACGACCGAATTTCACAAGCTCAACCGTACCGCCGAATCGCCGCTGAACAGCATCCCGTTCGAGAAACTCTCTCCGGGCCGGGCCGCGCTCGAGAAGTTGATGGGCCGTTACCGCTAAAGTCTCGCCCGATGCTCGGTGGGTGCTTACAACGGTCTGCGATGCCGCGTTAGGGTGACCGCAATCGCCGCCAGCACCGCCATCCGCACGGCGACACCGTTGTTCACCTGCTCCCGAATCACCGAGCGCGCGCCGTCCGCGACCTCCGATGAGATTTCGACGCCGCGGTTCATGGGCCCCGGGTGCATGACCAGAACGCTGGGCGCAGCCAATTTCAGCCGTCTTGCGTCCAGCCCGAATTCGCGAAAATACGCGGCATCGTCGAGCGCGGCAGTTTGCGCCATGCGTTCTTTCTGGATTCGCAACATCATCACCACGTCGGCGCCTGCGATGCCGTCTTCGATTCGCGTAAAGCGCAGCGCGCCGCGGAATTCGTCTTCGGCAGGCAACAATGCTTCCGGCGCCACGATTCGCAAATCCGTGGTGCCCAGAGTCGTCAGCGCGCGCGCCGTGGAGCGGGCGACCCGAGAGTGTTTGATATCGCCGACAATCGCCACTTTGAGTCCGGCAAAGCGACGCTTGTGGGTGCGAATCGTGAGCGCGTCGAGCAGGCCCTGCGTTGGGTGAGATAGATGCGCCTCGCCGGCGCCGATGACGGACACATGCGGGGCAACGTGATCGACCAGAAATTCCGGCATTCCCACTTCCGAATCGCGGATCACGAACACGTCCGTGTTCATGGCCTCGAGCGTGTAGATCGTGTCCAGCATGCTCTCGCCCTTGGCGCGCGAACTCGAATGCACATCCAAATTGAGGACGTGCGCGCCCAATCGGCGGCTGGCGAGATCAAAGGAGGCGCGCGTTCGGGTGCTCGGTTCGAAAAATAAGTTTGCGACCGTCACGCCGGCGAGTTCGCGTCCCTCATAGGCAGGCTGGCCGGGGAACCGGCGGTAGCTCTCGGCGCGGTCGAGGATCGCCGTCAAGGTATCTCGGGCCAGCCCGTCGAGCGTAGTGAGGTGGCGCAGGCCCCCTACGTTATCTTGCTGTGAACGCATTTGCGCCTCGTGTTTATTCGCCAAACCAGCGTTCCAAGATCACGCAGGCCGCGGCGGCGTCGACATCGGCCCTCGCGACCCGCCGCTTGCGCAACCCCGACTCCCGCGCCTCCTTGAGCCGCGATGCGGCTTCGAGCGATGAATAGCGCTCGTCGACCAGCGCAACCCGCACCGCGTAGCGCCGTTCAACTTCAGCCGCGAAGCCGCGCGCGGCGCTCGTCATGCCGCTCTCGGAATCATCGACATTATACGGCAGGCCGACCACGACGATAGCGGGTTGCCAGTCGCGCATCAGCGAATCGATGACCTCCCAACGAGGCCCACCGCGGCCTGCGGGCACGGCCTGCAGCGGCGCAGCGGTGCGGCTTATCGTGTCGCCACACGCAGCGCCGATGCGCTTCTCCCCGAAATCGAACGCCAGGACCACTTGCGGCGCCTCAGCCAAGATGACCTCAGGCATTGCCGCTGATCGGGCTGATGCGCGACAGCTCGACGCCCAGCAGCCGTCCCGCTGCCTGCCAACGGGATTCGAATGGAAGTTCGAAGATGATCCCGGAGTCGACCGGCGCGCTCAACCAGGCGTTCGCCCGAATCTCGTCTTCCAATTGGCCGCCATCCCACCCGGCGTACCCCAAGGCGACAACCGCCTCGTCGGGGCCCTGTCCGCGCGCCATGGCGGCCAATATGTCGCGCGAGGTCGTCACGTGAATCGTGTCGGAAACCTTGAGCGTCGAGTCCCAGTCTCCGCCGGCTCGATGCACCACAAAACCACGATCTGTTTGCATCGGACCCCCGCGCAGCACCTGACGCTCGCTCAAGGGACCTCCCGCAAGCTCGATCTCCAGCTGCTCGAAAATCTCCCCCATGCGCATCGGCAAGGGCTTGTTGAGAATCAGGCCGAGCGCGCCGCGCGAGCTGTGATCGCACACGAGCGCAACCGTTTGCGCAAAGTTAGGATCCCCCATCGCCGGCATGGCGATCAGCAGCTGGTTCGTCAGATAGCCCGATTCGCTCATTCGTTATGGGTCAGCGCCCCTTGATCCGAGGATTACGGCTTCACGCTTGGATTGTCGGTATCGCTATACAGCACATTGGTGCCCTGCGCGGCGCCGCCCAGAAACTGCCATTCGTAGGCGATCCGTATTTCATCGTGACTGGCATTCAACTCCGCCGGAAAGGGATCGAAAGGCGCGGCGAGTTTCAAAATTCTCATGGCTGCCTCGTCGATTTCCGCATGGCCGCTGCTGCGCCGTAAGACGGATTGTAGAAGCTTGCCGTCGGAACCGATGGTCACCTCGATTACCGGTGTCCCGGATAGCTTCTGACGCCGCGCGACATCGGGAAAATTCATCGTGCCGACGCGCTCTATTTTTCGGCGCCAGCTGTCGAGGTAAACCGCAACATTGGATTCGCGCGTATCGGCTGCGATCCACAGCTGATGCCGCGCCTCGCCGCGCAAGCGCAGCTGAATGCCGTCGTCATTGGGCGTCATCCCGAGGTCGGGCCTCTTTTCGAGCAATAGCGGCAGCTCCGACGGCTCTTGCGCCGCCGTCGGAGAGGCAAAATAGAAAATCTTCCGGGCCGGGGTATAAGTGGCGATCAATTCCGCGTCGCCTGCTTCGCGTCCGTTTTGCGCGGCTCCCACCCCTTCTCCGCTCGGGATGCCCGGACGATCGACCGGCATCAGCGAGGATTTTGGAATGAGAGTTCGCTCGCCTTTCAAGGTATTGCCGGAGCCCAGATGGTTGCGCTCGGAGAGGTACTTCGCATTGGGATTTTTCGGCACGCTGGGCGCTTGATTGTTGACTAAGACGACCTCCAAGGCCGGCGCCTGGCCTCCCATGGCGTCGCTGTCCGGAGCGCTGAATGACACGCCTAAAATCACAATCCCGTGAAGCAACGCCGCCAGAAAGCAAGTTGTCAGCATGCGGTCGTTGGCGGGGGGCAGGCCTGCTTGAAGCCCAGTTTGACTAATGAGGGAGGTCACGCGGCGCTCCGGATCTTCAGGACAGCGTCCATCAGCATGGCACCAATGTCGACAGCGTGCCTTTTGTTTAGTTCGCGGATGCCGGTGGGGCTGGTGACGTTGATCTCCGTGATGTACTCGCCGATGACATCGAGTCCGACGAATAGCATTCCTGCGTCCCGCAATTTGGGCCCGATTTGCGCGCACAGCCAACGTTCACGGTCGTTGAGCGGCCGGCTTTCGGCGCGCGCACCGGCCGCCAGATTGCCGCGATTGTCGTCCGCCGCCGGAATGCGCTGCAGGGCAAAAGGCACCGGCTCCCCGTCCACCAAAATGATCCGGCAGTCGCCCCCGGTCACGATCTGCGGTAAGTACCGCTGCATCATCGCGTAGCGTGTACCGCTGTCGGTCAATGTCTCGAACACGACATTGCGGTTCTTGTCAGCCTGTTCCAGCACGAATATCGAGCGTCCGCCCATGCCGTCGAGAGGTTTGCATACGGCGTTGCCGTGCTCGAGTAAAAATTCCCCCATGTCGCGCATATCGCGAGTGATCAGAGTCGGCGCACAGCACTGCGGAAACCAGGCCGTGTAGACCTTCTCGTTCATATCGCGCAGACCCTGCGGGTGGTTGCAGACCAGTGCCCCTTGTTCGAGAGCACGATCCAATAGGTACGTGGTATAGATGTATTCCATGTCGAACGGCGGATCCTTGCGCATCAGAATCACGTCGTAGTCGCCCAGTTTGGCGGCTTGCGCTGCGCCGCGCGCGAACCAAGTTCCAAGATCGTCGAACACCTTAAGCGGCGCGAGCCGGCCCCATGCGACCCCGTCGCGTAGCCAAAGGTGCTTTTGCTCCGCGTAGAAGAGTTGGCAGCCGCGTGCCTGCGCCGCCAGCAGGATCGCCAGAGTGCTGTCCTTGGCGGGCTTTATCGCTTCGATGGGGTCCATGATCACGACCAGACGCGCTTGCGAGGACATTCTCATCCCTCTGGAACCCAAGGACGGGCGGAATAGCTCAGTCTAGCTCAAGCGGGCGAGGGTCGGCTCGGTTGGGAAAACTGTGAACCACGCCACCGTTGTTTGTGCCGCGTTGCCTCGAAATGTCGACCCCGTACCGTGGCTTGCGCGGCCTGGATATGTTAAAAAGCCACTATATTCCAGCACCTACGCACGGCGCACTTAGCCCCTCAAGGGCAGTTTCATGGAGAGCATGATCAGCAACGGCAAGCCGAAACTCACGGGACTCAAAGTTCTCGTGATCGACGACAGCAAGACGATCCGCCGGACCGCCGAAACCCTCCTGAGCAAGGAAGGCTGCGAGGTGTTTACGGCCGTCGACGGATTCGACGCGCTCTCCAAAATCGCCGATCACCAGCCCGACATCGTCTTCGTGGACATCATGATGCCGCGTCTCGACGGTTACCAGACTTGTTCGCTGATCAAGCACAACAAGGTTTTCAAGCAGATCCCGGTGATCATGCTGTCCAGCAAGGACGGCCTTTTTGACCGCGCCCGCGGACGAATCGTCGGCTCTGAGCACTATCTGACGAAGCCGTTCACCAAAGATGAATTATTGGGTGCGATCGAAGCACACGTCGGTAAATGACGGAGACTCCAAGAATGGCACTCATCCTCATCGTCGACGACTCGCCTACCGAAGTATTCGTGATGCAGAAGGCCCTGGAAAAGCATGGCTTCAAAACGGCCGCTGCGGAAAACGGCGAAGAAGGCGTCCGCAAAGCAAAGGCCATGAAGCCGGACCTGATCTTCATGGACATCGTGATGCCTGGCGTGAACGGCTATCAGGCCACGCGAATGCTGATAAACGACCCTGAGACGAGTTTGATCCCGATCATCATGGTGACCACCAAGGGTCAGGAGACGGATCGCGTGTGGGGTTTGCGCCAAGGAGCGGTGGATTATCTGGTGAAACCCGTGTCGGCGCAGGCGCTGGTCGAGAAGGCACAGGCCGCGCTGGCCGTATGACGAGTACCATGAGCGGGACGGACTTGAGCCTGCGCAGCTTGCGTGATCGTCCGTTCGAATTGCTCAAGGAACTCGAGAAACGCAGCCGCGCAGTGGCGGCCGGTACGGTCACGGAAAGCGGTGCCGAGCGCGAATGGGTCGGCGTGGCGTTTCGGATGGGAGGGGAGACTTTCCTCGTCGCTCGGGAGGAGACCCGCGAGGTGTTGGGTTATCCGGTCGTAGTCACTCGCATCCCCGGGGCGAAGTCTTGGGTGAAGGGACTGGCAAATGTACGGGGGCAATTGCTGCCGATGCTCGATCTGAGGCAGTTCTTGGGTAGCGGCGCGACCGCTTCCGGGCGCAACACGCGAATCGTCGTGGTCAATCACCGCGATATTCCCGCGGGGCTCATGGTCGACGAAGTGTTGGGATTTCGGCGCTTTGCGGAGACGGAATTCAGCGCCGAATCGCCGCCGACGGTCATTCGCTGCGATAGCTATCTCGCCGGTGCTTTTCGCCGCGGCGGCGAGGTATGGCCTGTGCTGAGTTTGAAAAGTTTGGTGGAGAGCCAGAGTTTTATGCAGGCCGCGAGCTAAAGCGGCGGCGGAACAACGCAATCACTATGCGAAAAGAATCAGGTTCTGGGGTCAACTGGCTGCCCGTGCTGCTGGCGCTTATCGTGCTTTGCCTTGCGGGCACCGCCGCACTGACGCTGCTGACGCACCGCTCGGTACCGGCGGCAGCGCCTGCGGAGCAGCTGTCATACATCATCCAGCGCACGCCGTTCGAGGCGCAGAACGCGTTGCGCGGCGAAGCGAGCGCCTTCGATGCCCTTGCCAAGAGCGCGGAACGCCTTAATACCCTCACGGCAAGCGGCCCGCTGGCGGACGCGAGAGTCAAGGCCGGGTCCGACTGGACGAAGCTGAGCAACGCAATAGCCAGCGTCGGAGAGGCGAGGGCCGCCGTCGAAGCGATTCAGGCGTCCAATGGGGAAACTCGCGAGTCGGCGCCGAAGCTGCTGTCGGAACTCGGCGACCTCGCCAGCGCGGGTGGCGTGCAAAAACTCGATGGCATGAGCCGCTACTTGGAGCGATTCGAGCTCACCGTGCAACGCATTGAGCAGGACCTGAACGGCATGGCGCTGGGTGTGAGCGATGCCGCACCGGCGGCGCAGCGGCTTGCCGACAGCTTGGAATTCTTGAATCAAGTGGTGCGCGGCCTATCCGGAGAGGAATCCGGCTTGGCCCTATCGCGGGTGACCGGCGCGGACGCCGAACAGCGATTGAAGATCGTGGTGCAGCGCAATCAACAGTTTGCAAACAGCGTCCGCAAGGCAATCGGCGCCGCCGAGCTCTTGTCGAAGGCGCAAGCGGCGGCGCGGGCGCTGCCGGCGGCGGCGGGCAGCCTTGCCGCTGAAATGGGGAACATAGCGCTCCCGCGGGTCGATGCCGGCGCAGGTTTCAAAGCGTGGATTCTGGCGCTGTTGGGGCTCGCAGCCCTGCTGTTGGCCGTGCTTGCCTGGGTATACTCGAAGTCACTCAATGTACGGCGCACCTCCGAGGTGCGTGTGCGCGAGAACGAGCGCAATCAAGAGGCCATCATGCGCCTGCTCGACGAACTATCGAGCCTGGCGGACGGCGATCTGACGGTCCAGGCAACGGTTACCGAAGATATTACCGGGGCGATCGCCGATTCGATCAACTATGCCGTCGAGGCACTGCGCGAACTCGTCACGACGATCAACGACAGCGCGATTCAACTGGACGGGGCGGCCAAACAAACGCAAGGTGCGGCGGCGCACATGGCCAAGGCGAGCGGCGCGCAGTCCCGGCAAATATCCGCCGCCAGCGAATCGATGGCCGAAATGGCCTCCTCCATCGAAGAGGTGTCCGGAAATTCTGAGCGCTGCTCCGACGTCGCCAGATACTCAGTCGACATCGCGCACAAGGGCGGAGATGCGGTCCGGCGCACCATAGACGGCATGAACACGATCCGCGAGACCATCCAAGAGACCAGCAAGCGCATCAAGCGCCTCGGCGAGAGCTCTCAGGAAATCGGCAACATCGTGGAACTGATCAACGATATCGCCGAGCAGACCAATATTCTCGCGCTCAATGCCTCGATTCAAGCGTCAATGGCAGGCGAGGCCGGCCGCGGATTTGCGGTGGTGGCGGATGAGGTGCAAAGACTGGCGGAGCGCGCGGCCAATGCCACGAAGCAAATCGAAGTCCTGGTGCGGACCATCCAGACGGATACTAACGAGGCGGTCGTGTCGATGGAGCGCAGCACCACCGATGTCGTCGGCGGCGCGCTGTTGGCCGAGAACGCCGGCGCGGCGCTCGAGGAGATCGAGCAGGTCTCCAATCAAATCGCGAATTTGGTGCAAAACATCTCCGCCAGCGCGCGGCAGCAAGCGGTTGCTTCGGGCAATATATCCAAGAACATGCACGTGGTGCGGGAGATTTCCACGCAGACCGCCGAAGGCTCCACGGCAACGTCGACGTCGATTGCCAAACTTGCCACGCTGTCGGCGCAGTTGCGTAAATCCGTCGCAGGTTTTCGACTTCCCGATTACGGCGGGGGCACGACAACGGTTGGCGCCACCCCATCCACGCGCGTGCCGGCGCTCAAGGAGCCCGCGAGCGCCGGCAGCGCCGGCACCTCCGGAAAGATGCGCAAGGCGAGCGGCTTCAGCGCTTAGCCGCGCGATTCTCAAATGATTCCGGCATGACCGATATCAGCTCTCAAACCTTGCACATCGTCGCGAAAGAACTGACGACGACTCTCAATGATGCACGCGCGGCCCTTGAGAGCTACGCGGAACACCCCGATCAGCGGGCATTGCTCGAGAAATGCGCGGACCTTTTGCATTCGGCGCATGGGGTGCTGCGCTTGGTCGAGGTATACGGCGCAGCTCTTCTCGCAGAAGAAATGGAGCACGTCACCCGGTATTTGCTGAGCTCGACCAATGACCAAAAGCGTCAGGTCGACGGCCTCGACGCCCTGATGCGCTCGATGGTGCAGCTGCCGACGTACCTGGAGCGCGTTCTGTCGGGTGGCCGCGATCTCGCCTTGGTGCTCCTACCGTTGCTCAACGACTTGCGTTCCGTCCGGGGCAGCCCGTTGCTGTCGGAAGGGACTCTGTTACTGCTCAATTTGAAATCCGATCAGCCGGCGCAGCCTCAATCGCGCGGACCAGGCGAGCAGACGATCACGGTGGTGCAGTGGGCGAGGCGCCTGCGACCCAGATTCCAGATCGGCTTGCTGGGATATATCCGCGGCGAACGAACCGTGCAGAATCTCGAAATACTGGCAAAGGTCGCCGAAAAACTCGAGCAAGTCGCAACGACGCAGCCGGTGTTCCAATTGTGGTGGGTGATCGGCGCGATTCTCGAGGCCGTGCGCGCGAATGGGCTGGAAGGCAGCGCGACCCTGAAGCGGCTGCTCGGTCAAGCGGATCGGCAAATCAAGACTCTGTATGAAATCGGCGAGGCGCGCTATTGCGAGGACCCGCCGGTTGATCTGCTGAACAACTTGCTCTACTACGTTGCTCGAGCCTCAACCAGCGGGGGGCGCATCGCGGCGGTACGGGCATCATTCAAGCTCTCCGAACTCTTGCCGGTAGATGACTCGATCGAACAGGAGCGCGAAAGTCTTTCCGCTCCCAGCGTCAAATTGATGCGTACCGTCGCGGCCGCCATCAAAGAGGATCTTTCCAAAGTAAAAGATGTGCTCGACATCTTCGTGAGGCGCGGCGGTGGGCGCATCGACGAACTCGTCCCGCAACTCGAATTACTGAAGAAAATCAGCGACACGCTTGGCGTACTGGGACTCGGAGAATTGCGGCAGCGGGTCCAGCAGGAGATATCGGGTCTGTCGGACATCGTATCGGAGGGAAAAACGCCGCCCGAGGATGCGCTGATCAAGGTGGCCGGCGTATTGCTGTCGGTCGAGGACAGTCTTGACGATCAATTGGTGCGCCTGATCTTGCCGGCAGCATCGGGCGCTGCGGCCGGCGCTGTGCCGGTCGATCAGGACTTGGAATTCCGGATGGTAAGCGAAGCGGTGATGCGCGAATGCATCGTCAATCTGGCGCGCATCAAGGAAGCGGTTTCAGTCGCCGTGCAGAAGCCTGCGGAGTTTTCCCCGCAGGGTCTCGACAACGTGCCGCAACTGCTGCGGGGAATCACGGCCGGCCTAATGATGCTCGGTAAAAGCAGAGCGGTCGAATTGATGGATGCCGTTGGCGCGCAGGTGCGCAAGCTCATCGAGCCGGGTGCGCCGGCGCCGGATGCCCTGCGCTTGGAGCGGGTGGCCGATGCGATCGTCAGCATCGAGTACTACATGGAGACGCTGCAGAACGGCCGTACTGATCCGTGGTACATGCTGGACAACGCCGAGACCTGCATCAAGGCGCTGACTGAGGAAATGCCATCGCGCGTCCCGCAGCTGGATCTGCCGGAAGGCGACGCCGCCAAGACCGTCAAACTCGAACCGGAAGCCACCGTCGCCCTGGAGCGTACCAAGCGCGCGCAGGGCGCGACCGACCCGCTGCTCAGCGTCCCCAAAACGGAGGCAGTCGATCCGCAATTCGTGGAGCTGTTCATCGAGGAAGCCAAAGAGGAGATTGTCTCGATCAAGAGCAGTTTCCCGCTGTGGGACCAGAATCCGATGGATCTGGAGTCCTTGAGCTCGATGCGGCGTAGTTTCCATACTCTCAAGGGCAGCGGGCGCATGGTCGGCGCTCAGTTGATCGCAGAATTTGCGTGGTCGATCGAGAACTTGGTGAACCGGATCATCGACAAGACGCGGTCGCGCACGCCCGGGATGATGGGCTTGTTGCGCAGCGCGGTCGCTGCGCTGCCGCAACTGGTGGAACAGCTGGAGACAGGGCGGCCGCTACCGACACCGGTGGATGAGCTCATGGCCCGCGCCTTTGCCTACGCGGACGGCCGCGAACCTGAACAGGCGGCTGCGGATACGGCCCCGGAGGATCGCGGTTCACCTAGCGACGGGAAGAGCGCGACCATGACCGCTGCGGCGGCCACATGGGCGCCGGCTCCCGCCAAGCCGCCGGTCATGGATCCGGTGCTGCACGATATCTACAGCAAGGAAACGTCGAGTCATCTGACGGAAATTCGCGAGTACCTTCGCAAGCGCGCGGGGCAGCCGGCGCCGCATGATCTGCCCGAGACCGTGTACCGCGCCATTCACACGCTCAGCGGCAGCTCCAAGATGGCCGAAGCGCGGCACGGGATTCGGATCACCGAGCCGCTCAATCACTTCATGCGCAAGGTATTCGACAGCGGCCGCGGACTGACGGATATCGGCCTGGCGACGCTTGCCGACGCGGTTCGAGCGATCGACAACGTGGTCTCGCACATCAACGAAAATACCGCTTTTTTTGCGGAGCACCCGTCGCTGCTCGGACGATTGCACAAGCTCGATGCGGAGCTTGACGCGGACCTCGCCCGGCAAGCCAACGAAACGAGCGCCTCCGCGATCGCCCCCGGTTTGGCGGCTGCGCCTGCCGCCGAGGAATTCGATCACGAAATCGCCAACATCTACAGCGAGGAAGCCACGGAGTTGCTCGAGGCCGCCGATGTGTCGCTGACGGCCTGGAACCGCGATCGCAAGGATAAGGACCGAGTCGCTGAACTGCAGCGGCAATTGCATACGCTCAAGGGCGGGGCGCGGATGGCGGGTATTACCGCCATGGGCGATCTAAGTCACGAACTCGAAACCTTGGTCATACAGATCGACGGCGGCGTCGTGGCCGGAGACGATCACGCACACGCGGTCATGCAGGCAAGCCTCGATGAACTTGCGCGCATGCGCGAATCGGTGAGCCGTGGATCGCTGCCGCCCGCGGCCGTGGCCCTCATGGCGCAGATTCGCGAGTTGTCGAGCCAGCCGCGCATCACGGCGGCGCCCGGCCGAGAAACGGCCCCAGAACCCGCTCAGCCTGGTCCGGCAACCGCTGCTGCCGCCATTGCGCCGGCGGCGCCGCGACGGGAGCCGGACCTTGCCGGTGTGAGCGAGGAATCCGCATCGAATCTAGAAGTGAGCAGCGCACCCGTGCTGCCCGGCCGCGAAGCCGTCCCCGCGGAACGGGTGGAAATGGCGCGCGTCGATGCGGATCTGCTCGATACGATGCTCAATAACGCCGGCGAAGTAAGCATTTTCCGCGCGCGGATCGATCAGCAAGTGAACTCCATCGACTTCAACCTGGCGGAGCTGGCACGCACGGTGACGCGACTCAAAGACCAGCTGCGCGGTCTGGAGATCGAGACCGAAGCGCAAGTGCTGAATCGACACCACGACGACGACTCGCGGCGCAACGATTTCGATCCTCTTGAGTTGGACCGCTATTCCGCTCTGCAGCAGTTCTCGCGAGCTCTTGCCGAGACCTCCGGCGACGTCGCGAGCATTCAAGGGCTGCTTGAGACCTTGACGCGCGAGGCGCAGAACTTGCTGACACAGCAGTCGCGCGTGATTACCGAGCTGCAAAACAGCCTCATGAGAACACGCATGGTGCCCTTCCAACGCCATGTGCAACGCCTCACTCGGCTTGTGCGCCAGGCGGCGAACGACACCGGCAAGCGCGCCGAGCTCGCAATACAGGGCGCCGCGGCGGAACTTGACCGGCAGATGCTGGAGCGCATCGTTCCACCCTTGGAGCACATGCTGCGCAATGCCGTGGTGCATGGCATCGAGAATACGGCCCGACGCGCCTCTTTGGGCAAACCGGACGTCGGCCGCATCTCGATCAGTTTGGAACGCGACGGCGCCGAGGTGGTGATCGTCGTCGCCGACGACGGCGGCGGGATCAATGTAAAGCTGATCCGTGAAAAGGCGGTCGCGCTGGGGCTCACCGATCCCCAAGCGAAGCTCACCGATGAGGAGGCCATGCAGCTCATTTTGGAGCCGGGCTTCAGCACGGCGGGGCG
>PKXS01000074.1 GCA_003132425.1 Gammaproteobacteria bacterium
AGGCACGAGGAGACTCGAACTCCTGACCTCTACCGTGTCAATCTGCTTCTCTTGAATACTTTCAACAACTTAACAGGGCTGCTGGGACTGCCGAAATACCTGTAAGTACACGGTAGCCAAAACAAGAACGGGTGCATGAACGGGTGCTCGTGCCTCGTAGCCGATCCTCGATTTCAAAGCCTGCGGACAATGTGTTCTTGGGCTGAAGGTTCAGTTCACCGTCGCCCCGCCGCAGCACCGCTTGTACTTCTTCCCCGAGCCGCACGGACAAGGTTCGTTGCGGCCGATCTTGCGTTCCACGCGCACGAAAGTACTGACCGGCTCCTGAACCGGCAGGGGGGGCGGACCGCGCGGCGCCCCCGCGGGTGCGGCTGCGCCGATCCCGGGCAGCGCTCGCACGCCCGGCGCATCCGGCGGCGCAAGCCCGGCCGCTGCCAGCGGCGAGTGCGCCTCGGCATGCTGCGCCTGGAACGCGCGCATCAGGCGCTGGCGGCGCTCCTCCTCCTCCTGGTCGATCGATTCCTGGGTGCGCACCTGGACATTCGCAAGCACCGTCACGGTCTCGAATTTGACGCGCTCGAGCATGGCCGCAAAAAGCTCGAAGGCCTCGCGCTTGTATTCGAAGCGGTAGTCCTTCTGCGCGTAGCCGCGCAGGTGGATGCCCTGACGCAGGTAGTCCATCGCCGCCAGATGCTCGCGCCAGTGCTGATCAAGCATGTTCATCATGATCTGCTTCTCGACGTGGCGCATGACCTCAGCGCCATTGCGCGCGATCCGCTGCTCGTAGGCTGCATGCGCGGCATCGACGATACGGCGGCGCAGCTGCGCTTCCTCGAGCTCCGGCTCCGTTGCGAGCCACGCCGCCGGATCCACCTCGGCGTTGAAATCCTTCTGCACCGCATCCTTCAGGCCCGCGAGATCCCAATCGCTGGGACTCGCGCTCTTCGGCAGATACTGATCGACGAGGTTATTGAGAGCCTCTTCGCGGATGCCGTGCACGGCCGCCGACAGGTCCTCCGTCCCCATGATTTCGGTGCGCTGCTGGTAGACGACCTTCCTCTGATCGTTCGCGACATCGTCAAAGAGGAGGAGCTGCTTTCTGATGTCGAAGTTGTGAGCCTCGACCTTGCGCTGCGCCTTCTCGATCTGCCGCGTCAGCATGCCGCTTTCGATCGCCTCGCCGGCTTTCATGCCGACCCGAGTCATCAGCGCCTTCATGCGAGTCGGGTCGCCGAAGATCCGCATCAGATTATCTTCAAGGGACAAATAGAACCGGCTGGATCCGGGATCGCCCTGTCGTCCGGAGCGGCCGCGCAATTGATTATCGATGCGCCGCGACTCGTGCCGCTCCGTGCCAACGATATGTAGTCCGCCGGCCGCCACGACCTGTTCGTGGCGCGCTTTCCAGTCCTCGTGAATCTTCTTCAGTTCGGCTTCGTTGGGATTTTCGATCGCATCGATCTGCGTTTGAGGGCTGCCGCCGAGCACGATGTCCGTGCCGCGGCCCGCCATGTTGGTGGCAATCGTGACGGCGCCGGGCCGGCCGGCCTCTGCCACAATGTGAGCCTCGCGTTCGTGTTGCTTGGCGTTCAGAACCTCGTGCGGGATCTTGGCGCCTACCAATAGTTTTGCGAGGCGCTCCGAAGTCTCGATGGACGTGGTGCCGACCAGCGCGGGCTGGCCGCGCGTCACGCAGTCTTGGATGTCCTCGAGAATCGCCTGAAACTTGTCGGTTTCCGAGAGGAACACCAGGTCCGAGCGATCCTTGCGGATCATCGGCTTGTGCGTCGGAATCACGACCACTTCAAGGCCGTAAATCTGCTGGAATTCGAACGCCTCGGTGTCCGCAGTGCCGGTCATGCCGGATAACTTCGAATACAGTCTGAAGTAATTCTGGAAGGTGATGGAAGCAACCGTCTGGTTCTCTTCGCGAACCTTGACGCCCTCTTTGGCCTCAACCGCCTGATGCAGGCCGTCGGACCAGCGGCGTCCCTGCATGGTGCGGCCGGTGAACTCATCGACGATGATCACTTCGCCGCCGCGCACGATGTACTCGACATCGCGCTTATACAAGGAATGCGCGCGCAGCGCCGCGTTCAGGTGATGCATCAAGCGGATATTGGTGGGGTCGTAAAGGCTCTCACCCTCTCGAAGAAGGCCCGATTCAAAAAAAAGTTCCTCCACGCGTTGATGGCCTGCCTCGGTGAGCGTCGCCTGTTTTTGCTTTTCGTCCACCCAAAAATCGCCGTCGACGGCAAGCTCATAACGCTTCTGGGGTAACAAACGCTTCGCGGAAATTCCGACCGCATCGAGGAGCTTGCTCGCGCCCTCCGGATGCTGCTCCCCTTCGCCGCGCCCTGCCGCCGCGGCTTTTGCGGTATCGAGCATGATCGTATGCACGGCGCGATCGCGCCACACTTCAAACTTCGCTTTCTGCGGCGCCTTGGACGCGTTTATCACGGCGAGGATGTCGTCCCCGCTTCGCACATTCGACCCGTTGGCGCTCAGGATGACATCGTCGATTCGAAAATTTCCCGCCATTCTTGCGAAGTTCACCAACACACCCCGGTCCACAATCTCCTCACTAAGAGCTCGCGTGAGTCGCGGGATCAGCGCGTTGATCTTGATATACAGTTCGGTGCTTTCCTCCGCGGGACCGGAAATGATCAAGGGCGTACGCGCCTCGTCGATCAAAATCGAATCGACTTCGTCGACGATCGCGAAGGACAGCTTGCGCTGCACACGGTCCTCCAAGCGAAACGCCAGATTGTCGCGCAAATAATCGAAGCCGAATTCGTTGTTCGTGCCGTAGGTGATGTCGCAGGCATAGGCCGCGCGCTTTTCGTCCGGAGACTGCGCATTCTTAATGACGCCTACCTCGAGCCCGAGAAAGCGAAACACCGGCCCCATCCATTCCGAGTCGCGCTGCGCCAAATACTCGTTCACCGTGACGACGTGCACGCCGTCGCCGCTCAGCGCATTCAGGTACGCCGGCAGGGTGGACATCAGCGTCTTGCCCTCGCCGGTGCGCATTTCGGCAATTTTGCCGGAATGCAGCGCAAGGCCGCCGATCAGCTGAACGTCGAAATGACGCAACCCGAGTTTGCGGCGGGACGATTCGCGCACCAGGGCGAATGCCTCCGGCACCAAATCATCAAGAGGAGTGCCGGCCGCGAAGCGCGCCTTGAGCTCGCGCGTCTTTTCGGGAAATTGCTCATCGGTTAACGCGCCGATGCTCGTTTCCAAGGCATTAGTCGCCGCAACGGTACGGCTCAGCTCCTTAATCAGGCGCTGATTGCGGCTGCCGAATACTTGCGCCAGAAGCTTCCACACGCGACTGAATCCTTAAAAAACTGGGTATTGTACGGATAGACCAGGAGGGCGGGAAATCGTTTCGATGCCCGACCGGCGAAAGGGCTAATGCGGCTTAGCGATACTCGCCGATAAATCGCAACGGATCCACCTGCGTGCCATTCTTCAGCACCTCAAAATGCAGATGTGGGCCGGTCGATCGGCCGGTCGATCCCATCAACGCAAGCTCTTGACCCTTGCGCACCATGTCGCCCTGTTTTACCAGTACTGTTTCGTTATGAGCATAACGCGTCGACAAGCCGTTACCGTGGTTGATTTCCACCATCTGGCCGTAGCCGGATCGCTCGCCCGCCCACGTCACAAGCCCCGCGGCCACGGCCGTGACCTTTGTGCCCTCGGGACCGGCAAAATCAAGACCCTTATGCATCGCCATATAGCCGGTGAAAGGATCGGCGCGCTCGCCGAAATACGACGAAATAAAGCCTTCCTGCACCGGCCGGCCTTCGGGATACACCTGTTTGTTGAGCTCTCGCGTCAGGATCAGGTTCTCAAGCACGCCCAGCTGCTGCTCGCGGCTGGACAGCTGCGTCTGCAGATCGTCGACCATTGTCGTGAGATTCGGGATTTGCGCCGGCTGGCCGTCGGCACCGCTCTCGGAACCGCCCTGCGCCGGGGGATTCCCAAAGTCGAATTCGCCGTTATCGATGCTTGCCATGCGGGTCAAGCGCTTGCCGAGCGCGTCGAGCCGAATCACGCTGGCATTCATTTGGCCGACGCGCATCGCGAGCGCATTGACCTTTTCCTGGAGCACCCGCCGTACATCCTCGATCTGCGCCTGTTGCCGCAACAGCTCCGCGGACCAGTTACCCAATTGGTCGATCGGATTCGCCCTGCCGTGACGCGCGCCGAGACCCACGCCGATCGAAAACGCGCTGCCTAGGATGCCGAGCACCAGCACGGCGGCCACCGACACGACCAACGGATGACGCAGGTCAATTTGTTTCATTCGGCCCGATTTACGACCAATAAAAATCACGTTCATAAGGATCGAGCTTCCAACGCCGTTATCGCGCCTGGCGCCGATGGTTCTGCGTAACTGCCATTGGGTGATTATGCCCCGGCCGGACCGGGTAGACTATTCACATAATTCGCTCAAAACAAGGTTTACCGAGGAGTGCCGCACAGTTTGGACATGCCAGCTCCATCGTTTTCCTCGTGCTGCAATGCAAAAGTCTAAGAGCGTCAGTGAGTTATTAGCAGGCAGTAGCAAGAAGCTTGCGTCGCTGAAGAGAAAATCTCAGGAACGTGCGGTGGTCCTCGAACAGGTTTGCGCGGTCCTGCCCGCCAAGCTGGCTCAGGCCGTCGTCAGCGCCGGCATCGATCAGGGGCGCCTGACCATCGGGGTCACGGGCGCCGTCTGGGCCACGCGCCTGCGCTACTTGGCGGATGATCTCCAAGCGCGCGTTGGGGAATCCCTGGGAATGGAGATCCTGCGCGTTCGGGTACGGGTGGTCGCGCCCCGCGCTCAGATTTGACGACATAATGCCCGAATGCTGTCGAGCCTACCCACGACGCGCGCGTACCCGCTCTCGAAACTCGGCTACGCCGTGGTGCTGCTGCTGTGTGTCATCACCTGGGCGCTGTCGCACAGCTACCGGGGGATCGTCCACGATGCGAGTTTGTACACGCTGCAGGCGCTTGCCCGCCTAAGCCCCTCATCGCTGGGTCAGGACGTGTTCCTGCGCTTCGGCTCGCCAAATCGATTGACCCTCTTCAGTCCGCTGTACGCGGCCGTGATCCCTCTGCTAGGTCCCGAGCTCGCCGCCGCGGTCCTGACGTTGGCGCTGCAAATCGCCCTGTTCGCCTGCGCTTGGGTGCTGGCGCGCGCAGTTCTGCCCGCCTCGCTGGCGCTGCTCGGCGTGTCGGTGTTGATCGCCATTCCGGGCGACTATGGCACCGATCGGGTCTTCACCTGCGTCGAGCAATTCCTGACGCCGCGGATAGCGGCCGAGGCATTGGCGCTCGCGAGTGTTGCGGCCGCGTTGTGTACGCGGCGGCTGTTGGCACTCGGATTGATCGTTCTGGCGGCGCTGATTCATCCCATCATGGCCACCGCGGGCGCCGCGGCCCTGCTATGCCTGTACGTCGTCATTCCCTACCCGCGCCGATCGCTGGCACTGGTCGCCGGCGCGGTGGCGGTCCTGGCGGCCGCGGCCTATGCGCTGCCCCCGGGACCCTGGGGCCGCTTTGACGATGCCTGGCTGATGCTGGTGAGGCAGCGCAGCCCGTACCTGTTTTTATCGAATTGGAAATTGGACGATTGGGGTAGGGCTGCGGTCACGCTGTCGACCTTGACCATCGGATGGGAGGGGTTGCCCGGCGGCCGCGCGCGCTCCTTGTGCCAGGCCGCGTTGCTGACCACGGCGGCTGGGCTGGCGCTGACGCTTCTGGGGTGTGATCTCATGCATCTCGTCCTCATTACGCAATTGCAGCCCTGGCGCTGGCTGTGGTTCGGGTTGCTGTTGGCGGCCTTGTTGCTGCCGCAAGTCGTGCTCACGTGCTGGCAGGCGGGGACGGTGGGACGCACCACGGCAATGCTGCTGATTGCCGGTTGGATCTTCGCGTCGGGTGCATTTGCCCTGGCGCTGGCGCTGGCGGCAGTCGCATCGCCGGCGTTCATGCGACGGCTCCGCCCGAGCGAGACACGGTGGGTGCTCTGGGGAGCCTGCGGCTTGCTCGCGATAGCGGTGACGTGGCGCCTGGCATCGGACCTGCAATTCACGGAAGCCTACTACCTCGACATTCGTATCCCCTTGCGGATGCGGCGGGCGATGAGCTTCGCACGCGATGGTAGCGTGCCGGTGATGGTCATCGCCCTGGCATGGTGGCTGGCACTGGTCCCGCGGCGAAGAGCTGCATTGATGCTGCTCGGAGCGCTTGCCGTGATCGGCTGCGCCGCGCTCACTCCCCAGACGTGGGCGCGCTGGACAGCGCGTCAATTTCCGCCTCAGCGCGTCGCGCGATTCGCGCCATTGCGCGACCGCATCCCTCCAGGGTCGGAGGTTTTCTGGACAGAGCCGCCCATAGACACCTGGCTGCTGCTCGGCCGGCCGAGTTATCTCTCGGTGATACAAACCTCGGGAATGGTCTTCTCGCGCGCGGCGGCGCTGGAATTGCAGCGGCGCGCGCTCGCGTTGAGTTCGGCCGTGGCGCCACAATTGTTTTTAGATTGGGACTCAGAGGGCCTCGGCATGAACCTGTCGCTGCAACAACTGCAGCGGGTCTGCCAAATCGGCGAGTTCGAGTTCCTGGTTACGGCTGCCGATCTGGGCGTCGCTCCGCTGGCCGTGCTGCCGCGGGAATCCGCGGCGGCCTCGACCACGCTGCGGCTGTACCGCTGCGGGCCGAAGGAATCGAGGAAAACCTAAACCCGCGCCGCGGCCTCCACATACGAAATCGGCGCTTCCGCCGGGCTCTCGAACGTCACCTCTTGCCAGGCGCTCTTTGTATCGATGAGAGTGCGCAACAATTTATTGTTGAGCGCATGTCCCGATTTGAAGCCGCTGAATTCGCCGATCAGGCTATGGCCCAGAAGGTACAGATCGCCGATTGCATCGAGGATCTTGTGCTTCACGAATTCATCTTCATAGCGCAAGCCATCTTCGTTGAGCACCCGGTAATCGTCGAGCACGATGGCGTTGTCCATATTGCCGCCGAGCGCCAGATTGCGTGCGCGCAGGCTTTCCAAGTCGCGCATGAAGCCGAAGGTGCGCGCGCGGCTGACCTCGCGCAAAAATGAGGTGGTGGAGAAATCCATCGACGCGACCTGCGAGTGCTTCTTGAAGGTCGGGTGATTGAATTCGATCTCGAAATTCACCTTGAAGCCGTCGTAGGGATCGAATCGCGCCCATTTGTCGCCGTCTTCGGCGCGCAGGCTTTCCAGGATGCGGATAAAGCGCTTGGGCGCCTTTTGCTCCTCGATGCCCGCCGATTGCACCAAAAACACGAACGGTCCGGCGCTGCCGTCCATGATAGGCACTTCGCCGGCACTGACTTCCACCAGCGCGTTGTCGATGCCGAGACCCGCCAAGGCCGAGAGCAAGTGCTCGACCGTGGAAATCTTGACCTCTCCCTTGTGCAAGGTCGTGCCCATCATCGTGTCGCCGACATTCTCTGCGCGGGCACGAATATCGACTGGGCGATCCAGATCCGTGCGGCGGAACACGATGCCGGTGTCCGGCAAAGCCGGCCGCAAGGTCATCAGGACCTTTTTCCCCGTGTGCAAACCCACGCCAGTGGCACGAATCGAATTCTTAAGTGTTCTTTGATTCAGCATTTCATCAAACCGAACCTAACTATGTTAAACACGGGCAAAGGTACCACAGGGCGCCCCTAAGCCTAAACATCCGGCAGCAGAGCAGTCCAAACGACGCCCGTGGGAGCCTTAAGTTCCCGCGGGCGTCAAAGCCTGGAATATCGAACCGCTCCGCTCTAGTCCGCCTGTCTGCGCAAAAACGCCGGAATATCCAACAAATCCTCCGAATCCACCTCGGTCCGCAGACCGTCACCCACGGCGCGCTGCCGCTGCACGGTCGGCTTGTCCAACATCGCATAGTCGGTGGGTGAGGCCGGTGATCTATGGCGCACCACACGCATGGTGGGCGCGGGCGCAACCATGGCGGCGACCGGCTGCGGAGCGGCCCTCACCGCCACGGGCTTGCCCAGACCTGTCGCCACCACCGTGACGCGTATCTGATTCGCCATGTCCGGATCGATCACGGTTCCCACCACCACGGTGGCTTCGTCGGAGGCAAATTGCTTGATGACGTTGCCCACCTCCTGGAATTCGCCGATCGACAGATCCATGCCGGCAGTGACATTGACCAAGATGCCCTGCGCGCCGGACAGATTGATGTCCTCGAGCAACGGGCTTGAGATCGCCGCCTCGGCCGCTTCGCGCGCCCGGTCCTCGCCGGAGGCGCTGCCTGATCCCATCATGGCCATTCCGGTTTCGGACATAACGGTGCGGACGTCGGCGAAGTCGACGTTGATCAACCCCGGCCGGGTGATGAGTTCCGCAATACCCTGCACGGCTCCCTGCAGCACGGTGTTCGCGGCCTTGAACGCATCGAGCAGCGTTGTGGCGCTGCCTAAAACGGTCAGCAGCTTCTGATTCGGGATGGTGATCAAGGAGTCCACATATTTGGAAAGCTCCAGCATGCCTTGATCGGCCACGCGCGAGCGCTTGTTGCCCTCCATTTCAAAGGGCTTGGTGACGACGGCAACGGTGAGGATGCCGAGTTCCTTGGCGACCTGCGCGACCACCGGAGCCGCACCGGTGCCGGTGCCTCCACCCATTCCCGCCGTGATGAACAGCATATCGCAGCCCTCGATGAGCTCGATGATGCGATCGCGGTCCTCCATCGCCGCTTGACGGCCCACTTCCGGGTCGGCGCCGGCGCCCAAGCCCTTGGTGATGTTGCAGCCGATTTGCAGGGCCGTGCGCACCTTCGAGTGCTTCAGCGCTTGCGCATCGGTGTTGATGCAGATGAAATCCACGCCCTCAAGACCGGCTTGGACCATGTGCGAAACGGCATTGCCGCCGCCGCCGCCCACGCCAAGCACCTTGATGACGGCACTTTGACTATAAGAGTCCATCAGTTCGAACATTCCAGTACTCCTCGTCGGTTGTTATCAAAAATTACCCTGAAACCAAGCCTTCATTCGCTCCAAAATATTTCTCATGCCGCCCGCGAGCAGCGGCGCCACCGTGCGTTGCACATCCAGATTGCTTTTCGCGTACAGCAACAGTCCGACGCCGGTGGCATGAATCGGATTGCTCACCACGTCCACCAGACCGCTGACGTATTGCGGCACGCCCAGGCGCACGGGCATGTGGAACACTTCCTCGGCGAGTTCGATGGCGCCCTCCATCTTGGCGCTGCCGCCCGTGAGCACGATGCCGGTCGCCACGGACTCCTCCAAGCCTGCGCGACGCAGCTCATCGCGAATCAAACCGAACAGCTCCTCGTAGCGCGGCTCGACGATCTCGGCGAGCGTTTGGCGCGCCAGCCGCCGCGGCGGGCGGTCCCCCACGCTCGGCACTTCGATGGTCTCGTCGGGGTTCGCCAGCTGCGACAGGGCGCAGGCGTACTTGATCTTGATGTCTTCGGCATACTGAGTGGGCGTGCGCATGGAGACGGCAATGTCGTTCGTGACCTGGTCGCCGGCGATCGGAATCACCGCGGTATGGCGAATCGCGCCGCCGCCGAATACCGCTATATCCGTCGTACCGCCGCCGATGTCCACCACGCATACGCCGAGGTCCTTTTCGTCCTCGGTGAGCACCGCGTAACTCGAAGCCAGCTGCTCCAGCACGACGTCGTCGACAGCGAGGCCACAGCGCTGCACGCACTTGACGATGTTCTGCGCCGCGCTGTCGGCGCCGGTGACGA
>PKXS01000119.1 GCA_003132425.1 Gammaproteobacteria bacterium
CAGAATTTCTGATACGCCCCGCTTTGCCGCAACAATACTACAGATGCTGACGATTGCCCGGCGCGCTTACAGCGCAACACTCGCAACAGCAACGTCAATTCGCCTGTATCGACGATTGGCCTCCATGGATTTTTCTCGAGATGTCCTCAAGGGACAAGAATCGAGGCNNGCGAGTGCTGCGTGTGCCCAATTGCGGTTGGACCGATCTAGGTGCACCGCAACCCGTCGCACAAACCTTACGGCGTTTTCCTCTCGAATTACTTACGATACCACGCGCCTCGATCGACGCTTCATATGTAAATCTAGCCGCACAGCACCTACATTTGCAATCCACGAATGATGAGGTCAACTCGCGCGGAAGTTACGATAGGGCTCTTTGATGACCTGGAAAACCCCGTAGGAAATCAATCCCGCCGCCACCGTTCCAAGCAGCCAGTGCCCGTATGCCTGACGCTGCAGAGCACTGAGCGCCCCGGCGATACCGGTCGCGTTTGTGGTGTCGTAGCGTCGCGCGGCGTCAATCAGAAACGCGCCGATCAATCCGAACAAGACACCGCGAGCCAGAAATCCGAATACCCCGAGAGCGATGATAATGCCGTGCAATCTGGCATGCGTTAAGTCGACCCGTGCGGTCTTGTTTCGCGATGCGGCGCGGTAGAACTGAAATAACCCGAAGAGCGCGATGCCCGCACCCGTGCCGGCGATCATCCAGCGGCCGAGCGGGAGTGCCATCGCGCGGCCCGTCCAAGCGGCCTGCGAACGCCCCTCGTCAGCGGCTCCCCCTAACCCCAGCAAACGCCATACCGCTTCGCCGACGAGAACGCCGTGCAAAGCCCCGTTCAACAGGTAGCCCAGACGCACCGCCCGCCGCTTGATCGTCCGCCGATCGCACCGATGCTCCGGGTCGAGTATCCCCAGAACGACCTGCCACAACACTAAAGCAGCCAATCCCAATGCCAGCAGTGCGAGCATCGCGTCGCCAAACGGCGCGGCCGCAAGTTTGGCCAATGCACCCTTGGATCCGTTCGGCTGCTGCGAAGGTTCGAGCGCCGTGACCAGCGCGAAGCCGCCGATCAGCACATATACCACCCCCTCTGAAACGTAACCGCAATGTCCCACCCACCGTAGCCACGGGGCGAACTCCTGACCGCCGACCCTGGTCAGCGCGGGGAAATTGTGATCTCCGGTCGGTGACATGGCGGGTGATCTTGATCCAGTTCTCCGGAATCGCCGGCTGCAGTGGCGACGCAGAGCGCGCACCGCTCACGACGTTCAACTACAGGCAATGACGATCGGAGTCGCCGTATAGGTATCGTCGGGTCATGGGGTAGGGCGCGGGGCCGGAGCGGCGCTTAGTAGCCAACACCTGATAGATGCCGATCTCGCCGGATTCGAATTCGAGTGCGCAGGCGGCCATGTATAAGCGCCACACACGATAAGTGGATTCATTGACGTGTTGCAGCGCGTCGGTGTGATGGCATTCGAGTCGTTCAACCCAGCGCCTAAGTGTCATCGCATAATGGGCGCGCAGTGACTCAACGTCGGCGATCTCGAATCTTGCGCTCTCCATATGGCGCTGGATACTGCTGACGGAATCCAGTTGGCCATCCGGGAAGACATAGCGATTGATGAACTCGGTGGAAAGCGTCCTTTCCCAGCCACCGACATCGCTCGTGATTCCATGATTCAGGAAGAGACCCCCTGGCGTTAAGAGTCGCTGCACTATCGAAAAGTAACCGGGCAAGTTCTTCAGTCCGACATGCTCAAACATGCCGATACTGGCGATCTTCTCGTAGACCGAATCGCCTTTGAGATCTCGGTAATCCTGTAATTCTACGGTGACTCGATCCCCAAGATTCGCGTCGGAAATGCGCTTGCGCGCGAGTTCTAACTGTTTTTGACTCAGTGTCACTCCGTGAGCCAGGACGCCGTAGTGAATGGCCGCGTGGATGACCAGAGCGCCCCAGCCGCAGCCGATGTCGAGGAAGTGATCGCCCGGTTTAAGCTGCAGCTTGCGACAGATATGGTCGAGCTTCGCTTCCTGAGCTTGATCCAAATCATTATCAGGTTCATCGAAATAAGCGCATGAGTACACCATCGCGCGATCCAACCACAAGGCATAGAAGGCATTCGACAGATCGTAATGGAATTGGACCGCGGTACGGTTCTCCGCCTTGGAATGCTCCTTGACTACTTGCCCTTTAGACGGCAAATGATGGACGGTTGAACTGGTCCACGCCTTGGTAAGTACCTTAAGCTGAAGTGCGCCATAGGCGGCGCGTGCTCGATCCGTCATCGAGAGGCCCATCGACTGCAGATTATCTTTAAGACTGACGGCTGCGAACAGGTCGCCTTCGATATCGACGTCTCCCCTGAAATACGCTTCTGCGAGCCGCAGAGGATCACGCCCCAAGACCATCTCACAAACGACGCGGGGATTGCGAAACACCAGCGCGAAGGTGGGATTCGGTTCACGCCCGATTGCGCCGCCGACGTTTATGGTGGCGCCGTTCCACAGTCGTAGCAAGAGGCTACCATTAAAGTTGTGAAACAGCCGTGTCAACAGATCAGACGCAATGCGAAGAGCCCGCGGCTCGGTGGACGCGTTCCCTCGACGAGCCGGCGATGAGGAGTGAGAGGTTGATTCCGTCGTCTGAGTCAAATTGCTCATCGTAGATCCTCCAGAAATATCTCAAGTCCAAACAAGGACGCGTAAATCAGCGTTTGCCAACGTAGTGTGTCCGAGAGGCCGACCGCTCGACTGTCTGGTATCGCACATAGATATTGAAAACAAAAGATGATGAAAGATCGTATGCAAAAGCAGAAAATGAAATGACCATGAAGAGAAACGGCAATGACCTGACGTCGGCATCCACGCATCATTAGACCTGCGGATGGATGGGCGTTGGATCGTCGAGTGACGTTGGCGCCTAAGGCCGGAGTTCCTTACCGGGCCTTAGAATTTAATGGTCGTCTTCAATCCGACGACCACATCGTTGGCGTAGGCGCTCGATCCACCCGGATGCACGACGTACTGTAGATTCGGCCGCAGCGTCACAAAGGGCCACGGTGTCCAACCGTAAAAGGCCTCGGCAACGTATTCGGAACTTTGTACGGGGACATTGCTGCCGTTGACTTCATTGAGCAGGCGCTCGCCGGCGGCGACGCGGCTATTGACATGAGTAGTGCCCAAGGCGAAACCCAGGACGTCGTTAGGGCGCGTGAAGGGCCCTTTGTACTGCAGACCGAAGGCGATCTGGCGATCCGTCGATGGAGAGGTTTCTTGATCGGCTTGCGTGATGTTCAAAAACAACGTGGCGCCGCTTTTGGAGGCGACGCCGGTGATTTGCTGCTCGAAGCTGATGTAGGCCCCATCTTGCCCATGACGACGCAGCGGCGCATCGCCGGTCAGCACCAGCGGTTGTCGATTGACATCGAGATACACATCGTTTGCATTGGAGGTGTCGTACCAGACGCCGAATTGAAATTTGTCCGGTAGTCCTAAGAATTTTGGCATCCACTCGGCTTCCAGTGGAATAAGCGCGCCCGTCGTGCCTGACGGATTGTCGGGAAGCAAGCCATTGTGCGCGGCCCAGGAATCGTCGATGTAGGTCGGATTCACTTGGTACACGCCCAGCATCACTTTCACCTGCGGGGTGACGGCGAACTCGAGACGAGTTCCCCATTGACTGACCGGGTAGTTGAACCAAATGTCGCCGCGTACGTTCCCAGGCTGCTCGCCGCAAAAGGTCAGATTCTGGAAATTGCAGGAAAACGAACCGAAAGTCTCGCCAGCCGTGACACGGCCCAATTTCCACAGCAGCCGGTCGTCGATCCACGTCTGCTGGTACCAGAATTCAGTCAAACGCCACGTCTGGCCGCGGCCGTAGATTTCCTGAACCTGCTGCAGTGTGTGCAGGTTCGCCGTCTGGTCCAGATCGTAGCCGTTGCGTTCGGTGATCGTGATCTGAAAATGGCCGCCATTCCAGCCGAACAGCCTTTGAAGATCGAATCCCGCACCCAAGGCCCACTCATCGGCATAGGCGGTTTTTTCCTCATCGCCGCCGCTCGGATTGTTGGCAAGTTCCGATGTGTAGATAGTCGTCAAGTTGATGCCACGATCCAACAGTTGCGTACGCAAGCCGCCCCAGTCTCCCGTGAGAGTGCTAGGGCCTTGCGCCCATGCAGAATGGCCCAGTAGCACCAAGACGAATATTAGAGAAAGTTTCCCTCTTATCGATGAAGGATAATTCCGAACGTTGCGCATGAGGTGGGGCATCCTCGATCCTCATAGTGGTGGGTGCACCTGACGAATCGTGGCAGATGCCTCCCGTTCCAGTATGTACGGGCTCGCACATACAGAAAATATCAACTACCGTTTTGCTTAGGTGAGCTTCGGGGTTTGATCATCGTGCGTGATCAGGCGGCCACTTCGATCATGAGTGGCGTAGATCCACAACCAGCTGAACGCAACCGTGAGGCGACTGCGCATGCCGATCGTCGCAGTATCGCCGATGACGAAGATCTCCGGGTGGCCCGGAGTGCTGAGGTCGGGTAGAACCTTAACCCGGTTGGCGTGATCGGCCGGCACCCCGAGCCAGTCAGCGGCGGCGGAGGCGCGTACCCCGGCAGCCCAGAGAATGATGTTCGCTGCCGGTAACTGCCGGTCACCACTTCCAATCCCCCAAAGCCGGCGCCTACAATGACGACGTGATGGGCGTGAGGTAGATGATCCAATGCGCGATTACCTTCGACAGCCGATTAACGCCGGCGCGTAACCGTTCACTCGAGTGACTACGCGCAAATGGCTCATTCAAGAACGCGTTCCGGCGCCTGTGCCGGCGGCGGCGCTGACCCAGCGGCGGCCGTAGGAGCCGTGTCGATATGACGCGACGTTTGAATACTGGCAATCAGCCACTGGCTGATCAACATCAACGCGACGTACGCAGCGATGGATAACATAAAGGATATCGCGGGCGAACGCTTTACGGCCTCGACGCTGGGGATCGCTTTTTGAGACGAAAGATGAAATACGGTGGAGTGTGGCAAAAGGCCGATCAAGCGAGCAGCGACAGCATTGGGCTCGCGCTCCGCTAATGCTCCCTGAGGCAGCGCCGCAATCATCGCGGCCAACTTTCGCATGGCGACGTCCGTGCGCAATCGACACAAATCTGCAGCTTCCTCCCAGGGATCGACGTTCTGCCTCGCAAGCGCAGAGAGAACAGTCAGGGACAGTCCATTTTTGTCCTCACCGATCTGCGCATACAAAAAATCATCGAACTTGGCCGCAAGCGGATGCCGCGACGTAGAATGAGCCATATCGACCTCCAATTATCAGTGGTCCGCGGCTGTCCACCGTGTGCGCGATGCGCGCTGGCTCTACAGCGTTGTCCTCGCGGACTCACGCGTCGACTCGCGTGGCCAGTAGCCGTCGCGGCCATAGTGTTTATAGATATCAGCCTCCTCGCGGCGATCGAGAATATTTGCCGAGTCATATGCAGGTGAATCTTTCACGGCTTGGCGCGTCAGATCGACGCTGACTTTTGAGGTGGCCCAGTTCATCTCATCAATCCATTCCGGCGCGATAAGTACCTCATGTCCTAACCACCAGTTGCTTGTATTGACGATCATGTAGCGAATGGACCAGGTCTTCTCGTCGATGAGAAGGCCCTGGACATGACCGATATCCCCGTCCGTTGCATGCACGTGATGTTTCATTACCGCATTGCCGCTGCGCAGATGCGGATCGTCCCCCTGGTGCCGCTCCGCATCCGCCTCGGTATCCGCCCGCGCATTCTGAGCCTGAATCCTGCGGTATTCGCCTGACAGCATCATGCCCGGGTACAAACCTCCGCCCCAAAGGCCGCCGCCGCTCCAATAATACGGATACTCGTAGTAGCCGAGATATCCGATTTCATGCTGACGAGAAACTGGTTTGTCGGTGTCGATATCGGGACTGTTCTTCACTTGGTCTTGCGTGATTGCCGCCGGAAGGATTTTTTCCGCCCAGTTCGGCTGGTTGATTGCGATGGGTGATATCAATACTCGTCGACGCGACAGCCATTCTCCCGTTTCGACAATGAGATAACGTATGACCCACGCGTCATCATCGAAATATACGTCTTTCACATGACCAATGAAGCCGTCGGTCGCGCCGATCGTGCAATTCTCAATATCCTTCAGGCTGTGTAACATGTCAGCTCCGCGGCGAAATATCGATTGAGAAGCATGATGCGCGCGGTCTTTTCTGTGTGTCCGTTCGTTACCACACACATTCGTTCCACCGCGGGAACGGCGCACCCTTAGCAGTATTGCGCTGCGTAAAGCCGCGCCAGATAGCGTGTTCTCGTGCGCTGCCAGAACATCCATGCGTATAAAGTTTGCAATGTATGACACCGCACAGAGCGGGTGCGGTACTTGCGGTATACGTAAAACCTCTGGCAGTGAGCAGATCGAACAACAATCAATAAGTGAGACCGTTAACGTGCCTTATCGCCGTTTGCACATGCGTGGGAATCGGGAGGGGCCTGGGGCATCTGCGCCAGCTCACGCGCCCGGACGCGATGCCGAGGAGTCCGCGAGTGTCAATGACTGCGGATCGCTCACGCGCCGATCACTGCTCAACGCGGCACTCCTTCTTCCGGCGGCCGGTATGCTCGGTTGCAATTCTCCTGTTTCCAGTCACTCTGAAGGGCACGAAGGGAGTCCTGCGCCGCAGTTTTTCACTCCCGAGGAACGGGTATTCGTCGAGGCTGCGACAGAGCGATTGATTCCGGATGAAGAAGATGGTCTCGGTGCCCGGGGCGCGGCGGTCGCTGTATTCATCGACCGGCAGCTGGCCGGTCCCTATGGCCGCGCGGACAAGTGGTACATGCAAGGTCCGTGGGCTAAGGGAATCCCGGAGCAGGGCTATCAACTCAAACTTACCCCGGGTGAGCTCTATCAAACGGCCATTCGCGATGTCAACGCATGGTGTCAGAAGAATCACGGCAAAAGCTTCGCCCTGTTGCCCGAGGCCGAGCAGGACGAGGTCCTGCACGGATTGGAGAGTGGCGTGATCGAACTTACCGACGTGCCTGCCAAAGTCTTTTTCACCATGTTATGGAATAACACGGTCGAAGGGTTTCTCGCCGATCCCATGTACGGCGGTAACCGTAATTTCACCGGCTGGAAATTGGTTGGTTTCCCGGGTCCCCGCTACAACTACGTGAGCGAGATCGAGCAGTACGGCAAGCCGTACACACAACCGACGGTGGGCATTCTCGGCCGCGACGGCACCCGGCTTCGGAAAGGGTGATCATGGCGAATCCGCTCAAGCCCGTCGATATCGTTTTGGTTGGTTTTGGCTGGACCGGCTCCATACTGGCCGAGCAACTCACGCAGACCGGCCTTAAGGTGCTCGCGCTGGAGCGCGGCAAGTTTCGCGATACCGTGCCGGATTTTGCGACCACACAGATTCAGGACGAACTGCGCTACGCGGTTCGTGATGGGCTGTTCCAGGATACGGCGCGAGATACGCTCACCTTCCGCAACTCGGAAGATCAGACCGCGTTGCCCATGCGTCATCTCGGCTCATTCCTTCCCGCGGTGGGTGTCGGCGGTGCCGGCGTCCACTGGAACGGTCAGCTTTGGCGCTTCCTGCCCGAGGATTTCGTGATCCGCAGCCACACCGAGCAGCGCTACGGCAAGAAGTTCATTCCCGCGGATATGACGATTCAAGATTGGGGGATCACCTACGCCGAATTGGAACCCTATTACGACACGTTCGACTACCTGTGCGGCATATCTGGTAACGCGGGGAACATCCAGGGTCAGCTCCAGCCCGGTGGCAATCCGTTCGAAGGTCCGCGCCAGCGCGGTTATCCACTGCCGCCGCTCAAGCGCAGTTATGCCACGGTGCTGTTCGACAAGGCCGCTAAGGACGTCGGGTTCAAACCGTTTCCCTGTCCGGCTGCGAACACGTCGGCGGCATACAAGAATCCCCTCGGCGTGCAAATGGGGCCGTGCACGTACTGCGGATACTGCGAATGGTTCGGCTGCGGCAATTACTCCAAGGCTTCGCCGCAGACCACGATTCTCCCGGTGCTGCTCAAACGCGACAATTTCTCACTCCGCACCGGTTGCGACGTCACGCGAGTCAATCTGGACAGCACCGGCAAACAGGCGACCGGTGTGACCTACGTGGATGAGCAAGGCCGGCAATTCGAGCAACCGGCCGCCCTCGTCATCTGCTGCGCCTTCGCCCAGCACAACGCGTTGTTGCTGCTGCACTCGAAAATCGGCCAGCCCTACAATCCGAAGACGAACACCGGCGTGGTTGGGCGCAATTACGCTTACCAAATCACCTCCGCGGTCGACGTATTTCTCGATGAGATTATGAATCCCTTCATGGGCGCCGGCGCGTTGGGTCAGGCGATCGACGAATTCAACGGCGACAACTTCGATC
>PKXS01000059.1 GCA_003132425.1 Gammaproteobacteria bacterium
GCGGCTTCAGTGGCCGCTTCGGTGGATACGGGTACGGTTACGGGCACCGGGGGATTGGCGTAATCGGCGTCATCTTGATCGTCCTTGTAGTTCTTTTACTTCTTGGACGGATCTAATGCGTTCGTGACAGGTGGCACTTGGCTGGGAAGGAGCCTCATTCACGGCCTATTTGACATTTCGCGGCGCCAATACAGCGTTGCGTTTCTATGAGCGATCGATGCGGTATTTGGCGTTAGGCAAGACTTGAAAACCGGCGTCGGAGCAATCCCACCCTCTCCGCCAATAAGGAAAGTTAACGCGTCAGTTCTGAATGCCGGCGTTTGCCAACGACATCACGTCCGAGCAGTCTTTATTTTTCGCAAGTCCAGGATCAATGAACGCAATCGCTGCGGCTACCGGCGTCAGTAGCGTTGCCAGCACAGCTGCCACGCCGCCTTGGGCCGCCAGCTTCTTGGCGTCGATCCCGAGCTTCGGATGATCCAACGTGCCGCCCAGCGTGATCGGCGACCGCAATCGCAGGAACGTGAATTTCTTGGGATCTCCCTGCAAGGATAGATCAATGTCTTCGCTGTCGAGATTGATCTTGCCGCGTCCTGTGATGAGCACGTTGGAAGTATCGACGAAAACCGTTGTCGTGTTGAGCGACCCCTGCTGGTCCTTGAAATCGACGATACCGCAGCGAATCTCAGTTTGCGCTGGGTCTTTGGACAGCAACAACCGTAGTGCCTTGAGCACGTTGATTCCCGTCAGCTCCGCGACGACGTCGCTGATCTGACCGTGCGGGATGACCACGCTCATCGCGCCGTCCGAGTTCGCTGCGAACTTGTGAACGGAGCTGCCACGCCCATGAAACTTGAAGCGGCCCAGCATCGTTCCTTGAAGTGGGGCTTGTTTCATGGTTGCGGACTTGAACTCACTCAAGTCCACATCCTGGACGCGCATGTCGATGTTCGACTCAGGTATGTCGGTGCGCGCATCGATTTGCACGCTGCCCGCAAATTTTCCTTGATCCAGTGCGAACGTCAATGGATTTATCGTCAGCACGCCGTCGGCTAGAACCAAGTGAAAGGTGACTTCCTTCATTGGGACTTTCGGCGCGGTAACAGCCCCGGCTTTATACGTGACATCGGCATCCATGCCCCGCACGCGGTTCACTTGAAGATCTGCATCGGGCAGCAGCTTGCCGTTATCCGGCGCCGCCGCGTCCGTTGCCTCGGGCTGTGGCTTCGCTGCCTCACGGGACTTCGCTGAGGCGGTCTTCGGCGCCGGCGTTCCCAAGGTCGGCGCCAAGTTCGCAATATTGAGCGTTGCCGACAATAGTTTTGCCGTGAGCTTCGGCCTCGCGCCGGCGGTCTGCACCTCGACTTGTCCTTCCACGTCACTGGAGCCGAAGCTACCCTTTAAGTCCCGGCTGCTGAATTTCGTTCCGTCCACTTGCAGCGTAGCCGCAAAGTGATATTTCGGAGTGTTAGGCAGCGCCAATCCGGTCAAGTAGTAGACGTTTGCCAAGTCGTCACCGGACACTACGAATTTAACGTCGAGGGCACTGAGATCGAAGGGTTTGGGGACGGTGATATGACTTTCTAGATCAATGTCGGACGCCGTCAAATGCGCCGAGAATGTGTAGGGCTTGTTGGGCTCCAAATCGAGCAGGGGTCCGCCGTTGACCTCTAGACGGAAGGGCTTCGCGTTGAGGGAACCGGAGGATCGAATCTTGAACGCCGTTGCATCCTGCTTTCCGGACTCCTCGGCCGCAACCAAAGAACCGCTGAATGTCAGTTTACGTATCGCATCAACGATGTGCACTTTTCCGCCTTCGATGGTCAGACGCCGAACGATCGGCAACTTCACGGGCTGGGTATCATGATTGGGAGTTCCCGCCGCGGTGCCGAGTTCCCAACTCGCGCGGCCCTTAGCATCTCGCTCCAAATTGACAGTGGGTTCCAATAAATCCACTTGCGGCAGCACGATCTGGCCGCGCAAGAGGCGACCCAAACTCACGCTGATGGTGATTCGCTTGGCGGCGAACATCAAATCACGATCAGCCCATTTCGGATTCTTCAGACTGAGTCCGTTGACCTCCGCAGTGGGATTCCAAGACCACAGATGAACTTTCAGATCCCCGTCAATCGACGCGGGGCGCCCGGTTTTCGCCGTGATCACGCGGCCAAGTGCAGGCCGCAACGAATTCCAATTAAAAAATGATAGGAAGATGACGACGAGAACGAGGCTGAGGAGAACTATTCCCGCCCACTTGGTTTTGGTGTGTGTGCGGAAAAGATCCGTGAGCATGACGAAGTGTGGCCTCAGAATCGAAGACGTCGCTGTAGGACTGTGCCGCTAGGAGATGTCGGAGCGCGGAGCGCGTATCGGGGCGCGTCTTGCGGGTGGGGTCGCCGGCTTCTCTACTACTCCGGTTCCGTTGCCGCTGAAAAGTCGATGGTCGGCAACATGGCGGTCGGCGAGCTGTCCTCCTCGAGCGGGCGGCCCTTCACGGTTGCCGGTTTCGCCGGCGGAGGCGGGGTTGCGGGCGAACTGTCCTCCTCGAGTGGGCGAACCTTCATGGTTGGCGATGTCGCCGGCGGAGGCTGGAAAGGCTCTTGCGTGCGCAGCCATTGCAGCGCCAGCTCGTCCTCGATTGGCTCGCTGAAATAATAGCCCTGCCCATAATTGCAGCCCATTTCCTGCAGGGCCTTCGCGGCCGTCTCGGTTTCGATGATTTCCGCAATCGCAGTGAGATTCAGACTGCCGGCGATCTGTACCATCGCGGCCATCATACTCATGTTGGCCTGATCGGAGCCCGTACGGTTCACGAACGGGCGATCGATCTTCACGAAGTCGAACGGAAACAGCTGCAGATTGCTCAGCGATGAGAAGCCGGTTCCAAAGTCATCGAGCATCAATTGGATGCCCATACTGTGCAGGCGATCGAGAGTCTCGCGCGCCGCTCCGACGTTGCCAATAAGTGCAGCCTCGGTCAGCTCGAACTTGAGCAGCGACGGCGGCAGTTGGGTTTCTCGCAGCAGGGAGGCAATGTATTCACTAAGCCCCGGATCTCGCAATGCCGTCGGGGAAAGATTGATGCTGAAGTAGAATTTCTGATTGGCAGGCACACGCCGGAGCCATCTGCCCGCGGTCTCGACCACTCTGAGAATGATCCAGCGGGTGATCGGCACCATCAATCCAGATTCTTCTGCGATGCGCAGGAATCTACCCGGATCGAGCACACTTTCCACCGGATGCCGCCAGCGCAAGAGCGCCTCGCCACCCACCATCGTGTAAGTTCGCAGATCGACGATCGGCTGAAACAGCAGCTGCAGCTGGTGCTTTTCCAGTGCGACGTGCAGGTCAGCCTCCAGGCTGACAATGTTCGCTGCCTGCCCTCCCATGTTGGGCGCGTAGAGGACGATTTTCGCAGTTTCATGGCGCTTGGCGACCGACAGGGCGATGTCGGACTCTCGGACGACGTCCTCCGCGCGTTGTTGGCCCGAATCCGCGCACGTGATGCCGATGGTCGCCCCGACGACGAGTTGGTGGCGGCGCAACTGGAAGGGCGAGCGTAACGCCTCTTGAAGAAGACCGGCAATATCAAGTGCCGCTTCTGCGGAGGCGACGTCCAGAATCAAGAGTGCAAACTGATCCCCGCTCCGGCGTGCGAGCACTCCATCGAATGCCGATGTTGATTTCTCGAAGCGGCGCGCTGCCTGGACCATCAGCTCATCGGCGGCCGTTTGACCCAGCATGTCATTGATGAGTTGGAATCGGGCGATGTCCACGATGATGACCGCGATGCGCTGGCGCCGCTTCGTGCGCACGTCACGCAGCGCTTGGTCGAGTTGGTTCATGAAAAATCGTCGGTTCGGCAGTCCCGTGAATGCATCGTGAAAGCGCGCGTGGTCGAAGGTCTCCTGCAGATTCAGGCGCCGCTGCATCTCCGCCGCCAGATGCTGATTGATCGAGCGCAGCCGCCGCCGCGAGGCCGCCAAGGCCGCGCGTGAGCGTTGCAACGCGTGGCTCAAATCGTGAGTGCCGAAGGCCAAGAGCCACGTTAGGAACGCCAGAAGGGCTATTTCTGATGTGAGCAGGATAGCCGGATACCAGCCGGAGCGCGGGCGGATCGCCACCTGCAGGTAGCTTCCGGGAGCTGCTGCCGCCGTCGGCAAACGGATCCTGGCCACAACTGTGTCGATTAAGGGTTCCGAACTCGAGCTGACGAAGATGCGCGGTCGCGCACTGCGCGGCTCAACTTGCGAGAGCTCAAAGTCGTAGCCCATATCGACCAGCCGGGTCAGGTGGCTTTCAGCGATTAGCTCGTCAAAGTCAGCGTAAGCAACTGACCAACCCTGCGAGTGCGCTATCTCCTCGGGAAAGCGTATGGCAATGAGCCATTGGCTACCAAGACGCATCGGACCCAGAACGGCGGAGCCAGGTAAAGCGCGGGTAGACTCCGCCGACTGCCATTCGCTGGCAATACCGCTTGCGGTTGCAGCCTCTGCCGGCCGCGAACCCAGCACTTTGTCGTCGGCCGTCATCCAAAAGGTGTTGTTCGCCGGCGCCGGCGACTCGATTGAGGCGGATGCATCCGTGTTCGACGGGAGCTGCGCGGCCGATGCCGCCGGCCGACCGGCAAGATCGGCCAGCTTCTGCAGCGGCGGTTCAATCTTCCTGGCGAAGGTGGCCGCAACCGCGGCCGCCGTCTCGCGAGCTACCGCAGCGTGGTGCTGCACACTGAGATATATCAGACGCGATCCGGCAATGAGCACGGTGGCGAACACAACAACCGTCGGTAACCATCCGATGCCGCGCTGGCGAATCGACTTGGTCACTATGGTTTGCCGTTATGGCCCACGTGAAAAATATAATTGAGCGTCAGCGTGGCGCGCTTGATGCCCGAGAGGTCCTGGTAGTCGGCGACCAGAGCGAGGTCGCTGCGCAAATGCGGTAACGGCTTAGTGATACCCACATAGCCTTCCCTGAGCCTGTGCTCTGGAACCAGGGCGACTATCTCGTTCGATACGGCCCCCAATATGACCGGCGAAGCCTGGCCGAATGCTACGCCCGCGAGAAAGTTCACCGTGGCGCCGTATATGTCGATTCGTGCGGCCGTCAGACGCGTTCCGAGATTGCCGTTCACCGAGTACGAATAAGTGACCGACGTCAGAAGACGGGGACCCCACAGGTAGGAGAGCCCGACCTTGGGCAGATTCCCATGAATCGTTTCGACATCGATGTCCCGATCTTCCAGCTGCGCGGAGAGTCGATGGTAATACGTGCCGACCACTCCGAGCGCCTCGATCGAATAGTGAAAGGCACGCGGACCGTCGTCGCCCGCGCCCTCGTGAGCTTCGCCGTAGACGCTGTAACGGGCGTCGCCGGTCCCGCGCGTCATGGATCCGTTGACTGAGCCAAACGTCCAATTTGACGTGAAAAGTGTCTGGTGCTCGATCGCGACTCCGGCAAGCGTGTCGGCATCAAAGCTGTGCAACCAGCCGACCGATCCGCCACCGCCGCCGTTGGTTCCCGTGAGAGTGGAACCGTCGGCACTCAGAGCGATCCGGTCGTCGGACGTCGACGGCACGATTGGAGCCGCTGTCGGGTCCGCCCCAAGCGCCGCGTACGGCGCAAGCAGAGGGGCCACCAACGCGGCAATAATGAGTCGGCCAAAATTCATCGCAGTTGCCGCATGGTGCCTGTGACCACACTCGAACTCGAGCCAAACGGATCGGCCGTCCCCCCTTTGGCGACTGGGAGAAATGACACCGAGAAAATACGCTCCTCCTCGCCCGCCAGCGCTATTGCAGAGCTCGTCAGCTGATAGATTCGCGGACCGATCTCAATGTGCATCTTTCGCCGTCCGGTCAGTCCGGGTTCCCACCAGTGCGGCCCTAGATCCGCCTGCGGCAGCCAATGTGCGACATCCGCCCCGACTTCCGCGCCGCCAAACAACCCAACTAGAAGCTTGTTGAACGCTAAAACACGCCCGCGTGCATCGACCACCAAGGCCGCATATTCAGAGGTGTCCAACGCCGCCTTGAGGCAAAAAACCTCTGTTGAGTCCTCGATGGTCAAAAGCGCCAAGCGACGTCCCGTGTGCACGAGGTGCAGCACTCGCAACTGCGTTAGTCGCAATTGGTCCGCGACCCGTATGCCGGTCAAAGGCGCCGCGCTGCCCGAACCGACGATCAGTTCGTTGACGATGTCGGGATAAGAGAACCGCACCGCCTTGAAGAGAGTGCTATCTTCGAGCGGTACATCGGATCCCAGATAGTCGATCGCGAACTCGCTGGCTGCGACGATTCGCAGGGTGTCCGGCTCGATCAGCAGAGCCGGCACAGGCAGCCGCTCGATCAGAGTGACCCACAGCTCCTGCCCGCGCTCCGCTTCGGTCCGCGCGAGGAGGCTATGCGCAGTCAGCCGTTCGAATATCGTGCCGACATATTCGGCCGCTATCGCACAAGCGAACAGAGCGATGGTAAATACCTCGAGCAGTACGATCAGATACCTTGACGGTGCATAGAATCCCGAGAATGACGGCTGCGCCACCGTGGCTTGACGGCCGAACAACGCGCTAAGCCAGGTGTCGCCGCCGAACAGCCCGCTTGCATACCAACGCAATTCCGGAGCCTCGCTCAGAGCCACGATGGCGACGACGAGGACACTTACGGTAGCGATGAGATAGGGGTGCCAGCGTGAAAGAAAAATCGCACCGATGACCGGCAGCGCAAATATCGTGAGAAACATGGGATTTTGAAGCGCACCCACATGATCCCAGATGAAGCCGATCAGGATGACGCCGACCACGTCCAGCAGCGACAACGCGCGATCGCGCCACCGGCCGGGGGAGGGCGTTGGGGACGCCAGGAGGGTGAACGCGACGTGAATCCCACCCAGGGCAAGCAGACCCCAAGTCGCTGTTCCGATATCCGCCTCGAAGCCGTTGACAAACCAGGGCACGCCTGCGGCGACCAAAATGGCGACGATCGTCAACAACCAGACGTCGTCCAGGAGATGAATCCGCGGATTCTGCCAGATCGGACGCGGTAGTAACTGGGTGCTGTCGAGATTCGGCCTCACGCGACTACCCCACTATTGCACTTTGGGTTGTGCTTCGACGAGCGCACTGGTTTTGCCGACGGGGCTGTTGGCGAAGTTGTTGTTTTCCAAGAAAGGTTGCGATAGGACCTTTGCGCCATTGGGCGGCTGAAAGTCTTCAACATGCAGCGCGTAAGCGTGGGCCCGCAACACTTGATTGCCCCGCAAGTTTGGAGAGTCGCCGATCACATCGATTCCGTTGAACTTCGGCTCGATGATGGTGTTGTCGACCGCCGTGCTGACGCTGCGTGGATCGCCGAGCACGAAGGCTATTCCGTAGCCGCAATTGTGGATGCGGTTTGCCCGCACCAGCGTGTTGGACGACCCGCGTACCATCACGCCATACGCGGCTAGCCCTTCCATTTCGTTGTTCTCGATGATTGTGCCGCGGGTGTTTTCGACGACGATACCCATCGATGCGCCGCCATTGATGCGGTTCCCGCGGATCACCGCCCCGGCGCCTACCACGTGCACGTCAGCCTCATGGGCATTGATGAAGTCGTTACGCTCTATCAGTACCGGAACATTTCCGGCGACGATCGCGATGCCGTCTTCCGTAAACTTGTTGTCATGGATGCCGATGACATCGTCGTTCGAATCCGGCGCGCTTCGCACGGCCCAAAGGCCGGCGTCCTTGTTTTCTACAAACTCACTATTGGCTACTACCGAATTGTGCCCCGATGCTCCGAAACGCACTCCGAGGCGGTCCTTCTGGAAGTGGTTGCGCTCCAACAACGTGTCGCTGGCATTTTCGGCAACTTCCACGGCGACGTCGCACGATTCGATGGTCGATGCTGAAAGCCGAAATCGCACTGCGCGCACCAGGATCGCGGTGGCCGGGCAATTTTTGATCGTAATGCCTTCGATCGAGGTATTTGAGCCCGAGATATCCAGCACCGGTCCGGTGTTGAGCGCCTGGGCATCGATCTCGGCTCCTGACGTTTGCCCCACGAGCCTGACCCCATTCCCATTGACGAATGCCGGTAGGGCAGTTTCGAGGCTGATCTTCGGAATTTCGATTGAGATGCTGGTGGGACCTTTTGCGCTTGCCACGATGAACAAGGCTTCGCGCAGTGTGCCGGGTCCTCGGTCGCCGGCGTTGGTGACATGAACCAGGACGGTTTTTTCCGAAGAGCGCTGTGGTGGTGCCCGTTGCGTTACATACCAATGGCCGAGCGCGGCCAAGCCTCCCAGCAACACGAACACGCCAATGGCTACGAGGGAGCGGCTTCTAATGGCCATGGTCAAGTTCCCTCGACTCTTTTTTCTAGAACGAACACGGCATGCCAGGAGCGCTTGACGGCGCGGCGTCCGAAAAGCGCGTGAATGGGCAATGAGAGAGCGGTCGCCAGCGCGAGGAGGCTCAGCGACATGGTTCCAGGCAGTTTGCGGAGGTGCGGCAACAGCTGTGTCCTGAACGGGGCTGGATCAACGCCGGTCAGCGCTCGCAGCTCAAGACCACAATCGCGGATCATATTGAGATAAACGTCGCGATGACGTGCCGTAAACACCGTCGACTCGCAATGATTCGTCACGGCGGTCGGAGCAGCCTCGAGCAAAATCATGCGTCCGCCCGGGGCGAGATGGGCAGTCATCGCCGCGAGCGCGGTGCGCAATGCGTTCGGATCGAGAATGTGCTGTAGGACAGTGACGCCCAACACCAGGTCGAAGCGCTCGCCTACACTGAGATTGGAAAGATCCTGCACTTGGAAGCGGCAGCGGTCGGCAACACCCTCGATAGCCGCGCGTTGTTGGGCCTGCGCGATCATCGTAGGACTCAGGTCCACGCCCATTACATGAGCGCCCCGCGCAGCAAGCAGGCGGCTCCAGCGCCCAACGCCGCACCCTACGTCCAATACGCGGGTTCCAGCGTTTACTTTCAGCCATGGCTCAAGTGCCAGGCGTTGCTCCAGGTGAATCGCGCGATTGTAGAACTCGGGCATGCCGTACGCACATACCGCGGCCAGTCCATCGCGTTCGCCGGCGAAGCGCTGCGCTCGATCCTCCCAATACACGCCGGGACTGTACAGCTGGGGAGCGGGAATTCCGCGCACCGTCATTGAATCATCCGCATATTTTTTAAGGCGACAGTGGGGTCCGCGGGGCTTTCATAGTGATCCTGATAAATCCGCCGGCGAAGCAGCTTGAGCGCAAAAAAGTTCAAGAAGCCCACCGTCATGGGCGCGATGTGAACGAGGGCGTAACACAGGTACAGCGGGACTATGGGTGCCACATAGGATCGCTCCGCTTTCGGCACGCTGGTGAAGAGCGCGATCACTCCAAGTGCGAGATAGCTGCTGAGCGCAGCGGTAAAATATTCAGGATTGATGAGGCTCCGCTGCGGCACAAAGTTATCCAGCAGCAACGCGTCGAGCCCACTCAAAAAGCTCAGCAGCAAGAGTACCGCGCTCACGACCTTGATCAGGTGCATCGCCAGCGAAAGAACGCCCACATAGACGAGGTAATGGTACGCGGCGAAGGGCGACCGGCGACTGATTCTCAGCACTTCAGAAAAGCGTTCGGTATAGACCTTGATGAGCCCGTGATACCAGCCGACTCGCTGCGAGAACCAGCGCGGCAGGGAACCCGGGCCTTCGGTGCTCACAACGAGGCGCCCGTCGTAATAGATCCGCTCGCCATGGCTGAGCAGAATCACGGCGTTCTCAAAATCCTCGGCGTAGACGGACAGCGAATGTTCGCTGAGCGCAAGTGCCAACGCACTGCGACGATAAAAAGACACGCCCGAAGTGATGCTAAAATCCGAGAGACTCTCACGCCCGACACGAAACGCCAGCGCGTACTCGAAGGCCTGAAATCGCGCCAGAAATCCGTCGGGCTCGATCATGATCCGTGGACAGGCCGCGGCGGCACCGGATTGCTGGAAGTCGCTGACGAACCGATTCAAATCGATCGTGCTGCCATCGTTCAGCCCGCGAATGCGGATGTCCGGATCGATCACCATGACAGTTTCGATGTGAGCTGGCAGACGTTCGAGCAAGCGGCGCAAGGCGCCGGGCTTGCGCCGGTTGACGCCGTCGTCAAAACATCGCCAGCCGGCTTGACATAATCGCAGCACGGTGTTGTCCGTTGACCCGTCACTGATGAGCCACACGCGGTCGCGGTAGGGCTCGTACGCCTCCATGAACTCTTCGACGTGATCCTCCAGATTGTAGACCGAAGCGATGATCGCGAACGGCGATGCCGGCACCACACGCCTTGCGTCGGGCGGCAGAATTGCGGCGAGGTTGATCGAGAGATTGCCTTTCTGACTGCCGTCAGAGACGCCGGCGGCGGCGGCCGTGTGACGACGCCGCATATACAAGCGCAGAGCGAAATCGAGCGCATCTGTGTACACGATGACGTTGGCGACCGCAAAGACGAAGATCGAAAAACCGATTGCCTGAGCGTTGGCTGCGGAAAGCACGATCCAACCCGCCAGCAGCCCGCACACCGCGAGCGGCGCAAGAACCGACCACGTCCGCTGGAGTTTCACGCTGTCTCGGCGGCAAGCTCTGCCGCCTCCGGCCGGAAGGCGGGAAGTCGCGCGTATAACTCCGCCCGAACTTCGGCCTCGTCGGCGATTGATTGACCGCGCTCCGCCATGATTGGCAGGGAACTTAAGATCCACAACAGTGAGCGCACGCGCGACGGCAGATGCGCTACTTGTGTCTCGAGCGGCGCGAGCATCGCCTCGAAGCTGCGTTCCATGCGCAGAATCACGTCCTTCACAACCGGGTCTATCGGCAGGATTTTCGCCGGCTGCTCCCAGGAGATATTGGTTCCTGCGACCTGCCGATGAGCGTAGTGCGTATGAGGCAAGAGACTGATGTCCTGCGAAAACGCCGCTCCCGAAAACGGAATGATGTACGGATACATTCCGATCTCACACCCTTGACGCATCCAGCGGTACGCTCCCCGCAGGGTTTCCGCGACGTCTTCCAGAGCGGCATGCGGCGAACTCAGGATCAGATCGAGGAAAGGAGTCACTCCGGTCGCCAGAGCTGCGGAGAGCATCGGCTCGATGTGCCGGTGTATCTGCGCCTTGTTGAACTCGCCGAGCACTCTCTGCGAGAAGCTCTCGATGCCGAAGCCCAGTACCCGGAACCCGGCCTGCCGCATGGCTGTCAGACGCTCCACGGACATGGCGTCGATCCGATTCGTGCTGATGAACTGCAGATGCGCCGGGATCCGCCCGCTGCGCTTCGCTGCGATGATTCCCTCGCACAGCGGCAGGATCCGGCGATCCCGAGTGAAGGTGAAGATGTCGTCTTGAAAAATAATCGTGCGCGCGCACGGATGTGCCGTGATGATCCGCTCGATCATGGTCAGACATTCGTCCGCCTCCAGGCGCGCGACGGAGGCGACACTTCCCTGCGCCTCATGCAGGAAGTTGGTCGCGGAGCAGAACGTACAGCCCATCGGGCAATAGTTGAGCGTGATCAGCCGCACCGAACGAATTTCGGCGAGGTGCGCTTCTCGCGCCGCCTTGCTCGGCAGCGCCCCAATGCGATAGGCCGATTCCAGACGCTCCCAATAGGCCGAATACGGCATCTTTTCGTAGGGAGTGCTGTAAATTGCATCGCGCAGTTCATCCCGATTCAGAGCACGCTGCGGCATTGCCAGGATTTTGCCGTCCTGATTGCGTTCTGCCGTTCCAGTGATGCCGCGCAGCGGTTGGCCGGCGCGCGCACGCGCTACGAGATCCAGCAGCGGCCGTTCGCCTTCACCGAGAACAATTAAGTCAAACGGACCAAGCTCAAACATCAGCTCCGGACGAAACGTTGCCTCCATACCGCCAGCAACAATGAACGCCCCCGGCGTCACCCGGCGCACGATGTGCGCAAGTTCCAAATCGAATCGGAGGGTCATCCCCGTAGTTGAGACACCGATGATGTCCCACGCGCCGCTGAAGAGCTCGCGCTCCAGCGCTCGTTGCGGCGGCTCGCGACAGCAGTTTGGATCGAAGACTTTCGTCTCGACGCCAGCAGACTCGAGTACGCCCGCAAGCCGCCAGACACCCAGCGGCGGAGCGAGAAAAGTGTATTCACCGCAGTGGGGATCGTACGGACCGATCAGCAATACCCTGGGGGATCCTACTTTGTTCACTCCGATTCAACTCCTCACGTGCATTCCGTTCCGCGACGGAAGGGAATACTTGCGGTAGATTAGAGAGTCAGAGCTTGCATTTGAGTATTTTATATCCCGCGTAGTGAATCTATAGTTCGGGGAAACGCCCGCCGACACAAGTCAGCTCAAAATCTCTAAGCGTTCCGACACCGCTCACGGTCTTAGTCATGAGGACCTCAGAAAAAAGCCGTGGCTGACGTTTCTTTTCCCCACGTATGTTCTTGTGCATAAAACGGTGCTCGCTTCGCACATGAAAGTCAACGCCTGCTCGCCTCTTTATCGCCAGGCTCTGCGAACAAAGTAAAAAGGATCTTGGCAATGCCACAACTTTGAAGGTCCGGAGCTGCGCGGAGGTTCGCTGCGGCCCCGAAACACTGTATACGCCAAAGATCCGAGTGAACCAACTAGAGGAGGTGCCGTACGACGTTCGTCCAACGCGGTGCACGCTGTCCGCTGCGAATCGAGTGCGATCACGCCTCGTCAAACCAGTGATGTTTACATAACATCTCGCAACAGCGCGTGGAAAGGCAAGCGTGAACCATATGGTCAAGCGTCGATGCGTCTGCACGAGGTATTCGACGAAGATCGTATCTTCCGGATCGACCACTTTCTTGGAAAGGAAGCGGCGCAAAACATTCTTGCATTTCGTTTCCCAATGGACTGTTTGAGCCGATCTGGAACCCAACGCGGTGGGTAACTGATCCAGTTAACCAAACTTCGGTTCCGCTTTTCCCTTTGCCCGAAATCAACACCGCTTCGGCAACAGTTCCGCCAGCGCATATAGCGTCTTCGGCGGGAAACGCTCGAGGGGATAGTATTTTTCAATGACGGCGAGCGCTTTGTCGTACGCGCGGATGTCTAGGTGGCGCAGAAGATAGCGGATGTCATCCTCGTCGTGAAATTCTGCGCCTATCCGCATCGCTAGGCACTTCATCGCGAGCAGGTACGCGGGTTGCGCCACCAACACGCGCAGGTGATCCAATTCCAGGAACGACGCAAAGTCGCCCTGTGCACTCGCGAATCCCTTGACGCCATCATTGAGCCAGTCCGGATTCAGGCCCGTTCGTACGCCGACCCGCGCCGCAGCCTTACGCACCGCAACCGCGGGTCGGAATACGGCGTCCACGTCTTGCGTGGATGGGCGGGCGGCGTAAGCGAGGCACATGACGGCACCGCCCACGAGGTAAAGTTCGGCCTGCGTCGCGGAATCGCGTAGCTCTTCGTTGAGCAGGTCAAGGAGCCGCCGTATGTCTGCCCGCGTCAGAGGCGCCATGTTTAGATCCGCTCGCCGAGCGTCGAGTCGATAAAGATGTTGCGACGCCTGAACGGTGCCGGTGAGTGGGTCAGAAGGTGCAGCCGTAGACCCTGCAGCGATGATCCAAACGCGGGCTCGTCCAATGGTTTGACCGCGCGCGTCCAGGCAGGGAGCGCTATGGAGCAGCGTGCGCATCCGTACTCAACCATTGCGGCGACATAGTTTGCGAGGAACGGCGTCAGTGCGATCGACGGCGGCGCCGCGACCGCATCGCGCATTTCGCCGGGCGTCAACGCGGATAGCAATGAGTTGAGTTCGGCAAGCGCGAAACTCGGCGCAGCCTGCTCGGCGCAGGCCTCGATGCATTCTTGAAACCGGGCGGCAGGGACCGACAACACGCAACTCAGCACATACGCCGACATGTCCATTCCGGCCTGCTTCGCGGCGTGCTGGATCGCCGCCTTTTGCTCACTGGAGACGCGAATCTGCAGCTGCGCTGTTTTTGGTTCCTGCCTCATGTTTGAAGTATCCAAGAGTTAGATAGCATTGTCAATACGTATGTATTGACAAGAGTTCCACGGATGAGTCGATCGCATAAAGCGTCGGTTCCTAAGTCGGCGCTTATGCGGGAAACACAGGCATTTATGGACCGGATTGACAATGGTGCCTGCCGCGTATTGATATGCGGATGGCGCGGCCGGTCAAAAGGATCGACCAGCCAAAGTTCTGAGGAGCAGCAAGCGATGATTCTCAATTTCCTTCGTGTGGCCCTGATCCGGATGAGCCGCGTGCGCGCTCGAAGTGCGATAGTCGGGTCGCTTGCCTGTGTATGGTCGGTGTGCGGCGCCGCGGAGCCGGCGCATGCACCGCTCGGCGCGGATACGGGAATCCGCTGGGACTTGACGCCGTCAGAATTGACCGCGGCCTGCCAGAGCGCGCTGGCCGGCGCTCGTGCGTCGATTAAAGAGATTGATGCCCGCGCTTCCGGATCGGCGTCACTTGCCGACGGCCTCGGAGCGGTTGAAACCACCGAGGCGGATCTGGGCGACGCTCTCAGCGCCTCGGCAAATCTGGCGCAATTCGCCGTGAGCAAAGAGGTGCGGGATGCGTCGACGAAATGTGCCGACGACTACACCGCCTTGGGCGTTGAGTTGGCCGCGGACCCTGCGATATACACGATGGCTCAATCTGCCGCTGCCCAGGCAACTACGCCGGAGGATAAGCAGCTGGCCAAGATTTATATTGAGAACGGCCGTCGCGCCGCCGCCGGCTTGGATCCGGCCACGCGCGCTCAAGTGACCAAGCTATTCGATGAACTTAATACCCTGCAGATTGCATTCGAACGCGAAATCAGCGAGGACCGCACCGAGATTGAGCTGAGCGAGAAGGAGGTGGCATCACTGACGCCCGCGCTGATCAGCACGCTCAAACCCGGTAAGCATGGCAAGCGCATTGCGGTCAATGAAAGCACTGTCGGGCCGTTCATGGACAGTGAGGTCTCGCCTTCGGCGCGACGGCGGTTTCAGACAGCTTACTTGCGCCGCGGCGGCACCACGAACGTCGAGCGTTTGACCCAGGCCATTGCCTTGCGCCAGCGGTTGGCGCACCTGCTCGGGTTTCCCTCATGGGCGGCCTACCAGACCGACGTGAAGATGGCTACAACTCCGCAGCGCGCGTCAGCCCTGGTCGAGCAGGTGGATCGCACCCTGCTGCCCAAAGCACGACTCGAGATCAAGACTCTTGCGGCACTGAAGCGTGCGTCCGGCGACTTGACGCCCTTTGCCCGCTGGGACTACGCCTACTATGAGCACCAGCTTGAGAAAGCACACTACACGGTCGATAGCGAGCTGATCCGCCGGTATTTCCCGGTCGATAAGGTGGTGCCCTCCGTGCTCGAGATTTACGCGCATCTGCTGGGAGTGCGATTCGAGCGTTTGGAGCCGGCGCTGGCGTGGGCACCGGACGTGAGCGAATACGCGATCTACGATGCGGCCAGCGATGAAGCTATTGGCTGGTTTTTTCTCGACCTATACCCGCGAGCGGGCAAGTATGGGCACTTCGCGAACTTCCCATTGAGGGGAGGGCGGATGCTTGCCGATGGGAGCTATCGCAAGCCCGTGGTGGCAATCGTCGGCAACTGGCCCACTCCGCAGCCAGGTAAGCCCACGCTCCTTAGCCATCAGGAAGTAATTATCTTTTTTCACGAGTTCGGACACGCGATGCACGCCACCTTGACCAAAGCCCGCTTCGCGACGCTTGCGGGCACCAACGTGCGGCAGGATTTTGTCGAAGCACCCTCGCAGATGCTTGAGAACTGGATGTGGCAGCCTGAGGTTTTAAAGAAAGTCTCCAGCCGCATCGGCAGCGGCGAACCCCTGCCGGATGAGCTGATTCAAAAGATGATCGCCGCGAAGCACGTGGCAGACGGCGCCGTTTGGACCGCACAAGCGTTTTATGCCTATTACGATCTACAACTGCACAGCTTGAGCGGCACAGCCGAGCCCACCCCCTTGTGGTTTGCCCTTAAGCGTAAAATGGTTCCAATTCACGAGATACCCGGCACCTATCCTGAGGCCTCGTTCGAGCACCTGATGGGCGGATATGATGCGGGTTACTACGGCTATCTGTGGTCGAAGGTTTACGCTCAGGACATGTTCAGCAAATTCAAGCAGGATGGTCTCGATAATCCCGCCGTCGGCATGCGCTATCGGAAGGAGATTCTCGAGCCGGGCGGAACGGCGGAACCGGACCTGCTGCTCAAGCGCTTTTTGGGCCGCGATGTGAGTTACAAACCGTTCTACGAAGAATTGGGAATCAGTATTCACTGAAGGGAGTCTTTCGAATGCCGCAACGCTACACTGGCGGGTGTCTTTGTGGCGCGCTGCGTTATGAAGCCCAAGGCGAGCCGCTATACGCGGGTCACTGCTACTGCGCCGACTGCCGCAAGGCGTCCGGCTCGGGTTTTGTCCCCTTCATGGGATTTACCAGCAGCGCCGTTCGCTTCAACGGTCAGACCCGGCAGTTCACGTCCAAAGCGGCAAATGGCAAGGATACCGTACGCAATTCCTGTCCCGTCTGCGGCAGCCTGGTCTTTGGCGGAGAGGTCGGCAAGGACAGCTCATTCACGGTCTATGCGGGCTCCTTGGATGACCCTGCGTCCTTCCGCCCGCAGATCGCGATTTTTACCCGCGGCCGTCCGATCTGGGCTGTCATCCCGCCGGGCCTCACGATCTTCGAGGCGAGTATCGATCAGGCGAGCGGCAAATGATGTGGGCGGACGAGCAGATGCCAGTCCTGGTGTTCTTGAAGTATCAGCGCAATCGCCGCTTCAATCGCCGCCTTGAGCGCGCCGACATCGCTCGTTGAGCCGTTCTCATCGATAGTCGCACGAATGCCATCGATCGCACCCTTAAGCTCCCCGGTCAGGCGATCAGACGTGGCGCCCATTCGGTAGGCTTCGGATTGCGCAAGCGCGCCATGGAGCGATGCGCCGAGCGCAGGGAAAAAAGTCGTCACCAAGGATAGCCACAGGGTGTGAATCACCAGGTGAAGCAGAGCACCGAGTGCGGTTAACGCGAACAGCGTGCTGGTCACTCGATGAACGCGATGCAGCAGCGCGTGTTGTTTGATCGCTACGCCGTGATGGTAGTGGCGCTGCTGCTCGAGGATGTCGATTGTCCAATGAGCGTAGCTTGCGGTGAACGCCGGATCCGACCAAGCGGTCGAGAGGAGTTTGCGTGCGAGTGGTTCGTTGCGCTCGCACAGCGCGGCAATATCGCTGGTGCCGCGAAGGTACTGACCTGGATCGAATATGCGCAGGTACCAATTCGGTTCCCCGGCAGAGGAAGTGAAATCGAGCAAGGGCGCAACCATCGGCAAATACCAGCTCAACTCGGCTGTCGTGCGTGCGCGAAGCCACTGACCCTGCCAATCGCGCCGATGACCCAGCCAGTAAGTCGCGCTCACCGCGCCGATCACGGCCACTTCGGTAACCGCCCATAATCCGGCGTACGGATGCTGCAAGTGGTACGCGCTGTCCCAGCCGAGCGCGAGCGGCAGGACGGCGCATAGCACGGCAATTGCGCTCAGCAGATAGATTGCCCAGAAGCCGCTGCGATAACGATGTCCGAAGTGGATGGCGCGCTTGTCGAACCGGCGGTGAGATTCCGCGACGGCGTCGATCAGAGGCTGAAGCGCCGCCGGTGCGACCGGTGCGGGCGCAGGCTTGAGCGTTTCGAGATGCGTGCCGGTCAGCAACAGCCGTTCAACGATTTGGTGCAGTGCCATCATTGGGTCAGGTGATGATTTCGTAGGTGGTCGCGAATATGGCCCGCGAGACAATGCCGAGGCTTCCATCGCCGTAATCGACCAGCCAATCACCGGCATGCCCGTTCAACCTTGATTCTCCATCGGCGAGCAGAACTTCGAAGGGCCCCGTCATGGGCAGCGCCAGAATACGATTCGGCAGGCTACAGTATCGTCCTGGCTCGCCGGCAAGCGTCGGCGCCACGGGCCGGTATTTCTCCGCGAACCGCTCGCGCGATACGCGCCAGTGCTCGCCGCCGGTGCCCGTCAGAATCGCATCCCCCGGTCGCGCATGCACCGCGCCTTCGGGGGTTTGCACGATACAGGCGACCGGCGTGAACTTTGCCTGGATTTCGCGTTCGAGCTTGCGCGCACAGACGCGGCGCGGATCGGTGCCGACGGCGCTCGAGTAGCCGCGCTGGCCGCTCGAACGGAACAGGAGCGCCGGCCCGGGTCCGGGGCTCACCCCACGCCCTGCTGCGCTAGGTGGATCCGATCGCGCCATTGCCGCACATCGTGCAGTGCCCGCAGCGAGGGCGGCAGCCCGTCCACCAGCGCGGCCGCTTCGCGCAGTAAAGCCGCGCTCTTCTTCGGATCGGTGAGCGCCTCGGCGTACAGCGCACCAGCGAGTTCCAGGGGCTGCCAGCGATCGCCGTGATTCTTCAGCGACAGTTCTCGGTGGAATTTGACGACCGGGGCGATTATCTGCGCGGCCTCTTCGCGATGGCCCTGGCGGGCCAGCGCCATCGCGAGCCAGGTGGATTTCTCGGCGAAATCGCGCCGATCGGTGACGGCCTCGGTCAGGTATTTCTTGCGTGCCTCGACCGCGACGCGCTCGTCGCGTTCAGCGGCCGGGTAGTTGCCAAGCTGGTATTCCGCTTGGCCGGCGATATCCGCGGCCACGAACAGGGTGACATATTTTTGAACCTCCTGCAGGCCGCGTCCGGGATTGATGGCCTGCACTTGGCTCATGACATCGGAGGCGATGCGCCGCGCGGTCACTCGATCGTCGCGCTCCAAGGCAGCGTCGGCCGCACCGGCTTTTGCAATGGCGTCGACGATGACCGGCGCCATGCTGCCCTTGGGTTCGCTGTTGCGAAGCTTGGCGAGGTACGGCGCCTCGCTGGCCAGCGTGGCCGCAACTGCAGCGGTGTCGCCGAGCTGTGCCTGCTGATGGCCTATCTGTCCGGCTATGTAGGAATAAAGGATAATCGGTCCGGTGCCGGCGGCGGTTGTCTGGGCAAAATTGTCAAGCCCTTGGGAATAAAAGGGCATCGCTTCGCGCAGCTCACCGGCGGCCCAGAGGGCGTCCCCCCGGGCCTGATGTGCGACCCCCAGATTGTTGACACTCACCATGCTCTTGGGATCGAGGCCGAGGAGGGTCAATGAGACCTGTTCGTCGCGCTCGGCGAACCGCAATGCTTCGCGTGGATTCAGATCGTTTTGCGCCACATTGCCGAGACCGCCCTCAATGACTTGTTCCGCATGCAGCGCCAGGCGATAGCCGGGCCGCCGCTCGAGCACTTTGTCGGCCAGGGCGACGGCGTCGTCGCCGACGCGGCGCGCCTCATCGTTGCGGCCAAGGTTCTGCAGCGCGACAACCAGCCAGGCGCTGGCTTCCGCGTATGCCGCTCCCATGTCGATGTTCGATAGATCACCAGCGCCGAGCTGGGTGGCAAGGCGCATGGCTTCCTGCTCCGAGCGCACCGCGTCCTCGTTTTGATTGTCGTTCTGCTGCTCATACCCGCGCCGTATGAGTACTTCGACATACGCGCGCCGCGCGGCTACGGAGGCATGCGCCGATTCGGCGACGGGCGCCAGCAGATCAGCGGCCCGCTTGCCCGTCACGGCTCCGGCCGCATCATTTCTGTTGTCCAGGATCTGGGCCTTGATGCCGTAGCCGAGCGCCAGAGCAATCGTCGTGGCCTCGGAAGTATCGCCGCCGCGCCGCAGCTGCTCGAGCAGCTGCACCGCTTCGCCCGCGTTGGCGCTGGCGGCATCGAGGTCGCCGAGGCTGCGCATGGCGCGCGCGTAGTGCACCATCGCCAGCGCGCCATTGCGAGTGGTCTCCGCGCCCTTGAGGCCCGGCGGCAGAGCGTGGTAATAATCGATTTGCCGTTTGGAGAATTCCGCCACGACGTTGAGCCGGCCGAAGCTTTCGAGTTCGCGGACAAAATCATCGGCGAGGTAGCCGAGGAGGTGCTCGGCTCCGCTGCGCGCTTGTTCGGCGACGGCACGCGTCTGTTGCGCCTCGAGCTCGGCGCGGCGCGCCCGGTGGTTGCTCAACACGGCAAGTGCCGCGGCGATCAACGCACCCACGGCAAGCACGGTGCAGACGGTGGCAACCCGGCGCGCCCGCACCAGCGCGCGGCGTGCGCTAAGCTCGCGCTCGCGCTGCTCCGCGAGCACGCGTTCGGTCGCCTCCCGCGCCTCGCGCTCATGACGCAAATCCCGGCTGCTTTTGACCACGGCGCACAGGACATCGTGCGTGAGCTCGACGCGGCGCACGTCGAGGCGCTCCTCGATGCGCAGCAGGCGCCGATTGACGAGAATCGCCAGCGTCCCGGTCGCGGCGCCCACTGCCTCGAAGCGTTTGACGAGGCGCTCCTCCGCGACGTTCTCGCGGAATCCGGAGCTGGTCAGCAGATCATCCTCGATGATCTGGCGCACGGCCGGCGGCTGGTCGGCCAGCGCGCGTTCGTAAAAATTGCTGAGGATGGTCGCATGGGAGCCGGCGAGCAGGTCGAGGGAAATCTCCTCGCGTCCTTGCGCGATGCGCGCATCGTTCAGTTCGCGGCAGATCAGGCTCAGCAGCGAAGGCTCGACCTCGGCATTGGCGAGTTCCGCTCCGCCGGCGACGAAGCGAACGATCGCTGCGCCCACCTCCTCCGTGACCAGACGCTTGCCCGGCTGCAGGACGGCCGCGAGCGCCTGCGTGCCGGTCATCCGTGCAAGGCGCAGGCGATTCTGCGACATGCTCGGCATCGTCCGCTTTAGTCCCTCGAGCGGCGCAAGGTAATCTTCGCGCAGCGCGATGAGCACTCGATAGTCGCCGCGCGCAAAATCGAAGCGCTCGGCGCCCGACTCGTCTTCATCGAGTTTTGCTTCGAGCGACTTTGGGGGGCGGTTCTCCACCAGATCCGACAGCTCATCGATGAAGCGCGCCGCGCGCGCGCGCCCGAAGTCATCGCTTTGCGCGAGGGTAAAGATTTCTTCGAACTGATCGAATATCAGCAACGGAATCAGCGTCGCGCCCGACTCATCGCGCAGCACATCGTCGCGATGATGCAGAAATTCCCACAGCGATTCGCCCTCGACGGCGACTCCTGCCTGGGTCCACTCGCCGGAGTGGCGTGCTGTCCGGCTGATTGCCTGCTTGATCTGCTCGGCCGGCTCCGGGGCGGCCTTGCTGTAATCGATGCGCACGTAAATCGGGCAGTAGCCTTGGCCGCGCAGACGCGGCACCAGACCGGCACGCAGTATCGAAGTCTTGCCGAGTCCCGACTGACCGAACAACACCGTGAGGAGCTTGCGCTGTACCCGGCGCGCGAGCTCGGCGACCTCATCGTCGCGCCCGTAGAAAAAGGCTCTCGTCTCTTCGGTGAAGGACGCCAATCCCAGCCAGGGATTGCGCTCGTCAACCGTAGCCGTGGTCAAGTCGGCCACCGGAACGTTCGCATCGTTCATCACGACCGTGCCCGCATGAACCCGCTCAGTCGTTGCGCGAACTCGGAGGGCACCTGCCCGCCCGGGAGCTGCGTGAAGTGCAGCGACTTGAACTTGTCCGGCACCAGCGCTTCGGCCGCCGTTGTGGCATCGATACTGACCGGCAAAATGAACAGCGCACCATCGGCCATGTTGCGCACCCGATCGATCGCATAGCTCCACTCGCGGCGAAAATACCCCTCGAGCCGCCGCTGCGTGGCAGCCGAGACGACCGGAATGAAATACGAACAGCGCGCGATATTGCGCTGGATCTTTCGATCATAATCATCGCCGACCTCGAGCCGATCGATGTCGAACCAGGTGGTAATGCCGGCCGATTCGAGTCCCGCCTTGATCTGATGAACCGCGGAGAGGTCCTCGCGCGCATAACTGATGAAGACCGCGTTGTCCGGCATTTCCCGCGCGGGCGGCAAAAACCGCGCCGGCGCAGAACCCGGCGCCGCGGCTGCGGGCTTGCGCCGCGCCTGCCAGCGCTGGTGCAGTTCCTCGACGAAGCGCTCAGCACCCATGTAAATGCGGGTGCGCACGCTCACCTGATGCAGGAAGGCCATCAAACGATCGTCTTCGCCGCTGTGATCGTCCGCCAGCACCTCGCCGACATCGCGCGGATCCGATAGACGCTGCCGCTTCGCCATGCGCAAGAACAAGCGCGCAAGCCAGTTCGTGAAATTGCTGCCGATAAACAATAGATGATTGTGCTCAAGCTCGTGAAAGAGCTTCTCCGGCGCAAGGTGCTCGCTCTGCAGGGCGCAGATGAACTCAAGCAAATCTTCATCGGAAATCACATAGGTGGGCGATGCCGAGAGCTTTCCGAATAAGTGGTAGACCACCGGGCGCTGCAGCCGGTCGCGCTCCGACGTCAGATCGGTAACTCGATTCGGCGCATAGGACAGCACATCCGTCGATGGCGCTCCGGCGAACCGCTCCAGATTGATCGCGGTCTCGAGCAGGGAATCAAACGTGGTGGACACGAACAGATCAAAGTCGGTTATCGCCGCCAGTCGCCGCAACGCCAGCGGCGGCTCGAAGTTCGCATCTTTGACGATGCTGCGCAATCTAACGTAGGCCTCTTCACGGCGTCCGCGCGCCGCTAAGAACCCGCAGACCACATCATTGAGAGTGTACGGCTGCGGCAATTCCGCAATGTTCACATTGAGCCGGCCGGCGAGTTTCTCTGCAACCCAGTCGAGCAGCAGCCGCGGGCCACGCTCGGTCTGGACCAGCAAGAGCTCAGGCCCGACAATCGGAATGACGCGGCGCTCCTCGATGAAGCTGAGCAGATCATCCCACGCATCATCGTCAAGAGTGCTCATTGGCAAGGTTGCCGCCGCGCCGTGATTCATATCGCGCCGATTCCTGCTTGAGCGACGACTTGCAAGAGCGCGAGCCGGCGCAGCGAAAATGCGGCTAAGGGCACCATCTTTTGTTCATTATTCATGCGATTTCAACGGCGGGCGAGGGTCGATTCGAAATATAGATAGCGCCGTCAGCTGACCAGTTCGGTACCGCTTGTTCATGTTGTAGCCGTATGAGTGTGCCGCATCGCCAAGCACTCTGCAATGCGGTGTGGGACTTACGACGCTGGCGCTCGCTTGGCGCTTTGGTTAGATTGCTAACAGGAGAGGTGAATGGCGCCGAAGATACCTCCAGGGGTTGGTCCGCAGTATCCGCAAGTCGTAGTTCTCGTGGGTGCCACGGGCGACCTTGCGCGACGGAAACTGCTGCCCGGATTGTTCCATCTGTCAAGTGCAGGGTTTATCCCCGGCTGTCGGATCATTGGTGTGTCGTTAGACGATCTCGACGCCGACGGATTCCGCAAGTTGGCCCGAGAAGCGCTCACCGAGTTCGCTACTCGCAAGGTGACCGAGGACGACTGGAGCGCGTTTTCAAAAGGCCTGCAATATGTCTCGTTGGCCGCCGGCGCGGGCGTCCTCAAAAGGGCGGTAGTGGAGGCGGAGCAGGCATTGAACGGCGAGAGTCGCCGGCTGCACTATCTAAGCGTACCGCCGAATGCGGCCTTGCCTGCGGTGCGCATGCTAGGAGAAGCCGATTTGGTCGATCGGTCCCGCGTCATCATGGAAAAACCGTTCGGCACTAACTTGGCGAGCGCGGTTGCGTTGAACGCCCGGCTGCACGAGGTATTCGACGAAGATCGTATCTTCCGGATCGACCACTTTCTTGGAAAGGAAGCGGCGCAAAACATACTTGCATTTCGTTTCGCCAATGGACTGTTTGAGCCGATCTGGAACCGCAACTTCATCGACCATGTCCAGATCGACGTGCCGGAAAAGCTTGGTCTTGGTAGGCGTTCGGGTTTCTACGAGCAAATCGGCGCCTATCGCGACATGGTGGTGACGCACCTGTTCCAGATTCTTGGCTTTATGGCGATGGAGGCCCCGACGTCCTTGGAGCCAAAACCAATCGGCGAGGAAAAGAACAAGGTCTTTCGCAGCATGTTGCCGATCAAGCCGAGCAATGTTGTCCGCGGGCAGTACACCGGATATCGATCCGAAGAAGGGGTCTACAGCGATTCGGATTCCGAGACCTTCATAGCCTTGAAATGCTTCATCGACAACTGGCGCTGGGCCGGCGTGCCGTTCTACCTCCGCACCGGCAAGCGCCTTGCAGAGGGACAACGGATCATCTCCATCGCGTTTCGCGAGCCGCCCAAGAGCATGTTCCCTCCCGGTTCCGGTGTAAGCGCGCAAGGTCCGGATCACCTGACTTTCGATTTGGCGGATGCCGCGAAGATGTCGCTGTCGTTCTACGGCAAGCGACCGGGCCCAGGCATGCGGTTGGATAAGCTGAGCATGCAGTTTGCCATGCACGACACCAGCCGTATCGGCGATGTGCTCGAGGCATACGAGCGTTTGATCTTAGATGCGATGCGGGGCGATCACACGTTGTTCACCACCGCCGAAGGAATCGAGCGGCTGTGGGAGGTATCGATGCCCTTGCTGGAGGGGCCTCCGCCGGTTCGCTTCTACGATCCAGGGTCGTGGGGGCCAAACGCAATCCACCAACTCATTGCTCCCCATGCGTGGCGGTTGCCCTTCGAGCGAGTTTGGCGAGATCCCAACGCCGTGGGTAGTTGATCCCGTTGCAAAAATCTGGACAGCTTCAAGGCGTCGCTACATAGGGAATGCTGACGGAACCGGCTTTCGCCGTTCCGGAGTCGTCATCGTAGCTGTAAGTTAAGGACGGCGTGCCGCTGGCCGCGGCCGCGGGGGCATACGTCAGGACTAGCTCGCAGGCGCTGCCGGTGCTGACATTCGAACACCCAAAGCTGCTCGAGGTGCTGCTCCACCCGGCAGGCAGGGCCGTCAAGTCGGATGCCACCTGAAAGCTGGCCGCCGGCTTGCCATCGCCGGTGGTAAACGTGACGGCGACGGCTTGCCCGCCTGTTTTCTCGACCGCATCTGTGCGATCCGCGGAAATCGTTTCAATATCAGCGAGGACATGACTTTATCGATTTATATAATTAATCAAAACAATAAGTTATATTATATAATTGGTGTGATTTATAGAGAGAATATTCATCTGTATTTTTTCGCCGAAACCAGATTACATTGAACTTGATTTACCGGCTGAGCGCGCACAATCGAGTAGCGATGAATAAAAAACACGCTGATTCCGCCATTCCGGTTGAATGGCAATCGATAGCTTCCGGTGACGCGGAACTGAAACTGTCGTCGGTATTCGCGGGGTCGGTTCCTGCGCTGCAAATGGATTTCGATTTCAAAGGGGGCGGAGGCTTTGTAGTCGCGCGGCGCGCCCTTAAGCGCTCGATGCCGGAGGAATACGCCGTGCACTTTCGGCTGCGCGGCCGCGGCGCGCTGAATAATCTGGAACTGAAGCTGGTTGACGCTTCCGGTCAAAACGTGTGGCGATATGTGAAAAAGAACCTGCAGTTCCCGGTGCGATGGAATCGCATGACGGTACGAAGCCGGGAAATCGAATTTGCCTGGGGTCCGTCGAGCGGCGGCGGTATTTCGCAACTGGGCTCGATCGAGTTTGCGATAGTCGCGGGTGAAGGCGGCAAGGGCACGATGTGGATTGCCGATATGCAGATCGACGACTGCAACCCTACGGACGCTCCGAGCGCCCACGCTTCAAGTGAGATGCCGGATTTCGAAGCCGCCAAAGCGCTGGCCGGCCTCGGCTGGAAACCACGTCCCGACGATCAGCGTCCGTGGATTGTGATCGATTCGATCAAGCCTCGCGGCATTGGCGGCCTAGTTATCGACTGGCTGGACCAAGCGCCGGTGAGCGGCTTTCGTGTGCGCGGCTCGAATAGCGGTGTTCGCTGGAAGACGCTGCGCGCGGCAATGAGGGCAGGCGGCAAGCGCAGCTATGTCTATTTACCCGGAGTCAACGCCCGATTTCTACGTCTGGAATTCGGGGAGCCATCGGCTGGCGCGGCACTGCGGCTGCAATCGTTTGAGTTTTCGCGCTCTATCCATGCCTTCTGGTACAACATCGCGGATGCAGAAGCGCGCGGCTGGCATCCGCGCTGGCTGCATCGTGAACAGAGTGTGTGGACGCCGATCGGCACTTCAAACGGCACGCAGTGCGCACTGATGAATGATGACGGCATGGTCGAAGTGAGCCAGGGATCTTTCTCGATCGAGCCCATGCTGTGGACCAAGGGGCAGCTCGTCACCTGGACCGACGTTGCTCCGCGACAGGAACTACTTGAGGATTGGATTCCCGTTCCCTCCGTGATTTGGGAGACCGGGGATTGGCGCCTGCGCATACAGGCTGAGGCCACCGCGGGCGGTGTGGTGCGGGTACGCTTGCGGTTCGAGAACCTCACCGACCAAGGATTGCCCGCGCGGCTATTTGTGCTGGTGCGACCCTTTCAGGTCACGCCGCCCTGGCAGAATTTCCGCGAGTTGGGCGGCGTCAGTCCGATTCACGACTTGGAATGGCGCGACGGTAGAGTGTGCGTCAACGAGACGACGCAGATCGTGCCAATGACCGTACCATCGGGATTCGGAGCGATGTCCTTCGACGACGGATGCATGGCGTCCCACCTTAGCGCCGGCACTCTGCCGGGGAACACGGATGCGCACGATTCGTTTGGTTTCGCGACTGGCGCGCTGCGCTTTGATCTGTCGCTTCAGCCCCGGCAAATGTGCGAAAGAGTCGTGAGCTGCATGCCCCTCGCTGCAGGGCAGTCGAACGCCGAACCGGCGTTCGACTGGGGTACCAGGCTTGCCGTGAACCAATGGGCGGGCAACGGCTGGATTACGGACGCAATCCAGGCGGCGCTCACGGCGACGGCACACATCCTGGTGACGCGCTCCGGGCCGGCCCTGCAGCCGGGGCCTCGGCGATACACGCGATCCTGGATTCGCGATGGCGCGATGATGAGCGCGGCATTGCTGCGCATGGGACACGCGGATGAAGTTCGGGAGTTCATTCGCTGGTATGCGCCGCATCAGCGCGCGGATGGATTTGTGCCTTGCTGTGTAGACCGCGAGGGGACCGATTGGCTGGTCGAACACGACAGCCACGGAGAATTGATTGCGTTGATCGCCGACTATTATCGATTTTCTTCGGATGAGCATCTCCTCGAGGAAACGTGGACGTTCGTCGACAAAGCCGTCGGGTGCATCGAGCGCTTGCTCGGTCCGGACGGACTGCTGCCGATATCCGTCAGCCATGAGGGCTACCTTGCGCAGCCCGTGCATTCGTATTGGGACGACTTCTGGGCGCTGCGAGGGCTGCGCGATGCGGTGGATCTGGCGCTCGCGCTCGGCCGTCGGGAGCCGGCGCACCGATGGGAACTGCTGAGCACGCGTTTCGCCTCATCACTATTCGCCTCGATTGAAGCCACCCGGGCGCAGCGTAAGCTCGCCTTCATTCCCGGGAGCATCGAGTGGGCGGATTTCGATCCGACGGCGACGGCCAACGCCATTTACTTGCTCGATGTGCCCGACGGGCTGGACCGCAAGGCCGTGGAACGAACGTTCGACGACTATCTTACCGAGTGGCGCCGTAAGCGCAGCGGCGCGGTGGCATCGCCGAGCTACACGCCTTACGAAATCCGCATCATCGGCGCCTTCGTCCGGCTGGGCAGGCGTGATGCGGCTCTGGAGCTGCTGCGGTTCTTTCTTTCCGATCGTCGCCCTCGGCCTTGGAACCAATGGCCGGAAATCGCGTGGCGCGACCTCAAGGCACCGGCCCATGTCGGTGATCTGCCGCACACCTGGGTCGCGGCCGAATACGTTCTCGCCGTGCGCAGCTTGTTCGCCTACGAACGCGAAGCCGATCGATCCCTGGTGCTTGCGGCGGGTCTCGCACCCGAGTGGCTCGAAGGACCCGGCGTGCGTGTAAGCAGGATGCCGACTCTGCACGGTAGCCTCAGCTATTCGCTGCGCAAGATTGATTCGCAAACTCTGCGATTTGACATCGGAAGCGGAGTCGCGCCCAAGATAATTCTACGTCCGCCGCTTACGGCTCCGCTGCGCAGCGTGACGATCAACGGCAGCGCGTGCGCGAGTTTTGATCACGAGTCCGTGACCATTCTCAATACTCCCGCGCAGGTCACCTGCACGAGCGCATGAGGACAGGTAGCCTGCCTCATTAAAGCGTGGCACAGTGCCGAGCACGGTGATAGATCGCTCAACAGAAGTCTCCGGCACGACATCCGAGGGTGAGGCGGCCCACTTGGGCCTGCTGCGACAGCTCGGAATGATGCTCCGTGCGATCTTTGGCTCGCCGGTGGGCAAGACGCTCACGCTGCTGGTGGTCGCCATCGTAATCGTCGTCGTTGCCTCGGCTTACGGACAAATTCGCCTCAATCGTTGGAATAAGCCTTTTTACGATGCTTTGTCGCGCCGCGACATGCGAGACTTTCTCTACCAGCTCGGCGTGTTTTTCTTGATCGCGGCATTTCTGCTCGTCCTCAATGTGGCGCAGACATGGCTGACCGAGATGCTGCAGGTCAGACTGCGCGAGGGCCTCGTACACAGTCTCCTCCAGGATTGGATGCAGCCGCGCCGGGCATTCTGGCTCGCCAATGCCGGGCCGATGGGCGTCAATCCCGATCAGCGTATGCACGAGGATGCGCGTCACCTCACCGAACTTTCGGCGAACCTCGCCATAGGGCTCTTTCAGGCCACGATCCTGTTCGGGACCTTCGCCGGCGTGCTCTGGGTTCTCTCGAATGACTTCACGTTCCGTATCGACGACCGGGACTATGCGATCCCCGGTTTCATGGTATGGGCGGCGATTGTCTACGCGAGCGCCGGCTCGCTTCTGAGCTACTGGGTCGGGCGAGGCCTGATAAGCCGCAACGCCGAGCGTTACGCGCGCGAGGCGGACCTGCGCTTTTCGCTCGTGCGCGTCAACGAGCACGTCGATGATATTTCGCTGGCGGCCGGGGAGTCGGACGAGAAACGCCGCATCGAAATGCATCTTGGCAATGTGCTTGCCGCTACGCGCCGCATCGTCATGGGGCATACCAATCTGACCTGGGTCACCGCGGGGTTCGGTTGGGTTACGATAGTCGCTCCAATACTCGTTGCCGCGCCGCTGTATTTCACGGGCAAGGTTTCCTTCGGCGGTCTCATGATGGCCGCCGGCGCGTTCACCCAGGCACAGTCCTCGCTGCGGTGGTTCATAGACAATTTCAGCTCCATTGCCGATTGGCGCGCGACGTTGCTTCGAGTGGCGAGTTTCCGCCACGCGTTGATTACTACCGAGGAACCGCGCGCCTATGAAAGCCGAATCACTTACGCCGAGGGCGGTCCCGGCGTCATAGCGATCGATAATCTCGAGATCGTATCGTCCGCCAATGCCGACGCGCTCAAGGAAACGCAAGTGGTCGTGAAGGCGGGGGAGCGAGCCCTCATCCTTGGTGCGCCTGGCACGGGTAAAACCCAGCTTTTCCGAGCATTGGCAGGCTTGTGGCCGTGGGGCGAGGGGCAAATTACCCGCCCGCAAGGCGAACAGATATTTTACTTACCCCGCGGCACACCATACTTGCCTCGCGGCACCTTGCGAGAGGTCCTCGCCTATCCGCTGAAGGGCGAAGGTTTCAGCACGGACGCATTCGCGCGCGCGCTCCATCGGCTCGGCCTCGAGCGCCTCGCGCCGTTGCTCGATCAAACCCGCCGTTGGGATCGGGAATTGAGTCACGACGAGCAACTGTGCCTCGCCTTTGCCCGCATCTTGATCCAGACGCCGCCGTGGGTACTCATGGACGGAACCTTCGGTTCCCTCGACGACGACGTGCTCGATCTGGTGATCGACGTCTTCACGAACGAACTTCAGCATACCGGCGTCATTCATATCGGCGGAGCCGCTCAGGCGCATCCTCTTTTTTCAAGAGTTCTGCATCTCGTCAAGTCCCGCCGGACACATAGCGTGCGCTTGCAAGATCCCGGGCGCCGCCAATGAGCAACGCGCGGATGCCAACCGGGAAGATCGGCGCCAGATGGGCGGCGAATTCTCTGCTCCTTTTCTTTCTGGCCGCGGTATCGCCGGCGCCGGCCGCGGCGCCGGAGCTTGAATTTCATCCGCCCGCAGCGGTAAGCGACCCCGGCACACCTGCGATCATGCGCGATCTTGCCGTGAGACTGCTTCCCGTCTATCAGGATCTCGATTCCGACCGCTATCTTGCGAATTTGTCTGCGCTTCAAATGGCCGCCGGCGATTACGCGGCTGCGTATGTTTCGCGGCAGTCGCTGCGCGATCGGCGGCGACGAGCGGATGCAGGCCGGCCGGTCAGCCGCTCATTGCTATACGACATCTACGCCTACGCGAGAGCGTTGGAAGCGGAAAATCGGGTGTCCTTCGCGGAAGGATTCACGAAGTCGTTCCGCGACGTGGTTCCCCGTCTCGGCGACCAGGACGCGTACGCGGTCACGAGATGGTTCGAGACTCCTTTGCCGGTATTTCGGGAGAGCCTGCAAAAATCATTTGATCAGCAGCGGACCAAAGATAGCATCGGCCAATCGGAAGCCGTGCAACTGATCTGGAAGTATATTTCATTCGATGCCTACCGGACGTTTGGCCCTTTGGTAGATTTGCTCGACGCCGAGGACGATCGCCGGCGCTATACCGTCGACAGTGAGGTTCTGATCAAGACCCCCGACGGCGCAAGCATCGCCGCTTCGGTGGTTCGTCCTAGGAACCTTTCCAAACCGCTGCCCGCGCTGCTCGAGTTCACGATGCGCGACTCGCAGAACTACGCCAAGGAGTGCGCTGCGCACGGTTATATCGGGGTAGTTGCGTACAGCCGCGGCCATGGGACGAGTCCCCAGAAGCTCGATCCCTATCATCACGACGGCGAGGACGCGCGCGCGGCGATCAATTGGATCGCCACGCAACCGTGGAGCGACGGACGCGTAGGAATGTACGGCGACGGCTACGGCGCCTTTACCGCGTGGGCGGCCGCAAAACGCTTACCACCGGCGCTCAAGGCGATTGCCACATCTGATTCCAGCGCGCCCGGAATCGACGTACCCATGGGGGGCAGCATCTTTCAAAACTCGGCGTACCGATGGTCCCTGTGCGCGATCAACGCCCAGGGCCCGGTCGACAATGGCTGCGACGATGACTCGCTGTGGCGCGAGCTCGATCAGAAGTGGTACCGCGGCGGAAGGCGATACCGGGATTTGGGGCGCGTGCATGGAGCACCCAATCCGATTTTCATCCGCTGGCTGAATCATCCGAGCTACGATCGGTACTGGCAACAGATGCTCCCTTACCGGGAGCAATTTGCGCACATCAACATCCCGGTGCTGACAACGACAGGCTATTTCGCCGCAAGCGAGCCGGGAGCCCTGTATTACTTCACGCAGCACTATCGATACAACCACCACGCCGACCATACGCTCGTTATCGGCCCTTACGGCGACAATGCGATGCAGCGCGGAGCGCCGGCCATGCTGCATGGCTATCAAGTCGATTCGGCCGCCCTCATCGACCTTCATGAGCTGCGCTATCAGTGGTTCGACCACGTCCTCAAGGGCGGCACAGAACCGCCTCTGTTGAAGGACCGTGTCAATTACGAAGTCATGGGAGCCAACGAATGGCGCCACGCGCCATCGCTCGCGGCCATGGCGACGGGGTCGCTGAAATTTTATCTCACCGCAAGTGCTTCGGGCGACAATCATCGGCTCGCGCAGCACAAGCNNAAAAGCCGTTGCATTCGGCGTTCATCCGGCAAACGGTGAGCCTTGCCGATCGCAAGGACGCCGAGTGGCTGCCGCCGGCCGATTTCATCAGCAAGAGTCCGGCGATCCATGACGGCGTGATGTTCGCAAGTGAGCCGCTGGCGAAGCCGGCCGAGTTCAGCGGCCTGTTCTCGGGCCGGTTGGATTTCACTGTGAACAAGATGGACGTTGACTTAAATGTCGCTTTATACGAACTGCAGGCCAACGGCGATTACATTCGCTTGTTCAGCCCAAGTTACGAATTCCGCGCGAGTTACGCGCGAGACCGCGTTCATCGCCGGCTTCTCAAGGCGGGCGAACGCCAGGAGTTGACGTTCACGAGCGAGCGGATCACGAGCCGCCAGATCCAGGCGGGCAGCCGGCTGGTGCTGGTGCTCGCCGTCAACAAGCGGCCGGACCGCGAGATCAACTACGGCACGGGGAACGACGTGAGCGAGGAATCCATCACCGACGGCGCAATTCCGATCAAGATCCGCTGGTTTGGCGATAGCTACATCGAGATCCCGGTTCGTCGGTAGGCACCCTGAGCAGCGATACTGCCGACCCGGCGTGGCAGCGGACCCGAGCCGGAGGCCGCGGAATCTTTTTGAGAGTCTGCTGCTTGCCGCGGTCGCGCTCCTTGTCCTGAGCCTTCATCCCTTCGGCACGGCGCAGCAGTTGCTTCTCAATCTTCTTCGCGTGCCCGTAGCACAGCGCACTGTGCCGGCTCGCAT
>PKXS01000031.1 GCA_003132425.1 Gammaproteobacteria bacterium
CACAACGGCTTCACCCATCAGGATCCCGGCTTTCTCGATCATGTGATCAACAAGAAGGCCGAAGTCGTCCGTGTGTACTTGCCGCCGGACGCCAACTGTCTGCTGTCGGTGGTGGACCACTGTTTGCGCAGCCGCCATTACGTCAATGTCGTGGTGGCAGGAAAACATCCGGCACCGCAATGGCTGTCGATGGATGCGGCCATCAAGCACTGCGGCCAGGGCATCGGGATTTGGCAATGGGCCAGCAGCGATCAGCAGAGCGAGCCGGACGTAGTCATGGCCTGCGCGGGCGATGTGCCCACGCTCGAGACGCTCGCCGCCGTGTCGATTCTGCGCGAGCGCCTGCCCGAACTGAAGGTTCGCGTGGTGAACGTCGTCGATCTTATGAAATTGCAGCCAAGTTCGGAACACCCGCACGGTTTGAGCGACAGCGACTTCGATTCGCTCTTTACCGTCGACAAGCCGATCATCTTTGCTTTCCATGCCTATCCCTGGCTGATACACCGCCTGACTTACCGCCGCCGCAATCACGCCAATCTTCACGTGCGCGGCTACAAGGAGGAGGGCACCATAACCACGGCGTTCGACATGACCGTGCTGAATGAGCTCGACCGTTTTCACCTGGTGACGGATGTCATCAATCGATTGCCTCTGACACGCAGTCGGGGCGTCTATCTCAAGCAACAGCTGCAGGACAAATTGATCGAGCACAGGCAATACATCGATCGGTATGGCCAGGACATGCCGGAAATCAGAAATTGGGCCTGGCCCGGCTGAAATGTTGCCGGCACTGCTTGATCGACTTCGTCCGCGGTAGCTTATCGGAAGTACACCTTTGGCGTGGTACCCAATGTTTTTCTGCATGCCCGGCCACCTGCGGGCTGAAGCCCCGCACGCTGCCCGGTCCATATAAGCCGATGCTCTCCAGACCCAGAGTCAGGCCAAAGGCATCGTCGGCCGAGGCCACCGGATTGTCGGAGGCATGCTGAGCAAGGGCCGTATCGACTGGCGCCATCACGGTCAACAATGCGGACACGATCCAAAATATGCCTGACGCCGATCTCGACATTTCCCACCGTCACTTCGCCGACGAATTCAAGACTGAGGTTCAAATAGACAGATCTTGATTTCCCTCGCGAAGTTCCTGCGAGCGCCTCTGCGAGCATTCGACGGCGGTTAGTTTGGGTCATCAGCATCGAGAGTAATTCAAGATTTCCAAGCCAACCGAGATTTGCGTGAGAGCGGACCGAAGGCGCGATGAAGCGCGCCAAATATCCGTTGACCAGGTCAACCCGGACGGGCCGAAACGTCTCTACTCCCTTGGCGCACAGTCTCATTCAAGGCAACCCTTCTCGGGCCTGCCGCAATGGCCCAGGAAATGAATAGCCCGGTCTACTGAAAGCGGTCCTGCGGCGCGCGCACAAGGCAGACCTAGGCGATTTTGCGATGAAACGGACTTAGAAATAGACGAAGCGGACCAAATGTCGGATGAAGCGGACGCTTCAATAGAGGCATCGAGACAGGTCGTGTGAGTCGCGGGGTCGTGCGCTAAACTCCTTTCCCACAGCATCAATGATTTTCCGACAAACCGGCGCAGCGACCTTGCGCCGATGGGACGTATATCAACAACTCTCCTCCAATCGTTCTAGCCTCAGGTTGGCAAATCTCGAAAGCAACGCTCTTTAATGTGCTTCATTTTGGGGGGTGGATCGCTTATGGCACGATCTCGGTCGCCTGGGAAATGGCTTACTGGGGTCCATTTCCCTCGGGACTAGAGAGCCTGTTGTGGATTGGGTGGGGGTCCGGCATCACTCTGGTCTTTCGCAGCGTCTTCCGGCGCGCCCGTGCGGCTGGGGTGTCGTATAAGTCGCTAGGCTTGCTTGCGCTGACAATGAGCTTAATAGGCGCACCGGTATGGTGGGCACTACATATGGCGCTGCTTCGAGCGACTCTCGCGGGGCTGCTGCATCTGCACGGTATTGGCGCGCACTTCACACCCTTCGCGATCGTAATATCAAAAGAGCCTTGGCTGCTCCCGGTCGACGAAGTGTTTCCGTATGGATGCGCGCTACTCACGTGGTCCTCCCTGTATTTCGGCATTAACGCCATGCTGGACCTGGAGATTGAACGCGCACGCGTGGTTCGCGCCTTGAAACTCGCCGACAGCGCGCGATTGCGTGCTTTGCAGTCACAGCTCAATCCGCATTTTCTTTTCAATTCCTTGAACGGCATTGCGACATTGATTCGGGAAAATGACGGTACCATGGCCGCTGAAATGGTCGACACGCTAAGTGACTTTCTGCGGTTGACTCTGCAAAAATTCGAATCACCGGAAATCGTCGTCGCTGAAGAGCTCGAGTTCATAGAACGATACTTGCGCATTCAGCGTTTTCGTTTTGGCAGCCGCCTTAGAGCGAGTGTGGATGCCGATCCCGAAACGTACGGTGCGCTTCTTCCGACTCTCATCTTGCAACCGCTAGTGGAGAACGCAGTGCGGCATGGCGTATTGGCACGCGAGGAAGGCGGCGCATTATCCGTGTCGATACGAAAGCGCGACGGCGTACTCGTCGTGTCGGTCGAGGACGACGGTCCGGGAATCGGCGCTGGAGGCGCAAAGGCGTTCGGCGTCGGTTTGGGAAATTCGGCCGAGAGGTTATCCGCGCTGTATGGTGATGATGCGAATATGTCCGTGGGCCCACGACCAGGAGGAGGAGGTTTCGCAGTTGTTCTGCGCCTGCCGTTTCGGAAAGCACCGGAGACGCGCGCCTCCTCGTCACGATTGGCGGCCGCCGTATGATGATGCGCGCAATTATTGTCGATGACGAAGATCTAGCGCGGCGCGGCATTCGCGCTCTTCTGGAGCGTGCGGGAGATGTTGAGGTGGTCTCTGAATGCCGCAACGGGCGCGAGGCCATTGAAGCGATCAGCGCGTCCGAGCCAGAACTAGTGTACCTGGACATTCAGATGCCGGGAAAAACAGGCTTCGATGTAATTGACGCGATTCGTGAGACGAAATGCCCGTATATCGTCTTTGTCACCGCATTCGACAAATTCGCGGTTCAAGCGTTTGAGATACACGCGCTCGACTATCTACTCAAGCCCATCAATCAGGAGCGATTCAACGACTCGCTGGCGCGTGCGCGCGCGGCGGTGGCGGGTGAGCGTGACGGTTCCATGATTCGACGCTTTGCGCAATTGGCGGCTGAGTTGCGTGAGTCACCGGATCGTCAACCGGCGTCGCCGATTGCGGATCGAATACCGGTGAAAGTCCAAGGCCGCGTCATGATAGTGCACGTCGCCGATATCAATTGGGTCGAGGCCGATCACGATTACGTATCTTTGCATGTCGGCACCAAGAGCTGGCTCTTGCGCGAGACGATTGCGGCCGCGGAAACGCGGCTGGCTTTATCTGGTTTCGTGCGCATTCACCGCTCTGCATTGGTCAACGTCGAGCGAGTGCGGGAGCTGCGTCCGCTGTCGAAGGGAGAATTCACGGTTGTGCTGCTGGACGGAACCGAGCTGAAGTTGAGCCGCAACTATAGGTCGGCCTTGGAGCGCTTGTTGGGGACAAATCTTTGAGGTAATCGAAAGCTCAACGTAACCATCGAGGGTTTGCCCCGACCGTGCCTTCAGCGGAAAGATAACTCCACTGTCCGCGACCGCACCACACCCATTCGGGCATTGCCGCGCAGGTGCGGTGATCGCCAAAATACTTTGTCTCCGCGTCGCGCGATGTGGCCACGGACATGGTGCAACCGCGGACCTCGGCGATTGCCTGAATCCGCAACAGACGAAGTAGATTCGTAGGTCGCGGCAATGGGTCCTGCAACTTCGATGTGTTCCAGAAGTTCTCTTTTCCCCGAGCGACGCCGGGCGTGATTCAGGCGCCCTAAGTCCGCTACCCGACGCTGTACTCCATCCTTCGCCGTAAATAGCAGAAACAGGGAAAATATCATCGGCATGTCAAAGGCGGTGGTTCCGAGCACCTCGCGCAGTACAACCAATTGCTGACTCTCCGGGAGGTTCGCCGATCGATAATAATCCGCCCAGGCAGGATCGAGCCGGAAGCAAACGTGGCTCAGCAAATCATCGAGGGCCGCTTCCTCCGGCATCTTTACGCCGACTCCCGCTCCATTGAATACCGCGGCAATATCCAACGCTGGACGAATGACGCGGTCTAGGTCGAAGTCGGTAACTAGCGCGGCGGAATAGACCTGCTCATTCTCCGTGGACCAGAAGGTTCTCATCGTGCCGGCGCGCCCGGCGATGTCGGCATCGATGAAAACTCCTGTGCGCCGCCTGACTCTTGAGTACGGATTACCGTCAAACTCCGGTATTTGTCGCAGCGCCGCCTGCCGTGTCGCCTCCAACCACTCGACCCATAAATGCTGCGATGGTACGTGAATCAGATCCAGGCATCCGCTCAGCCTCTCGCCCTCCGCATACGCCAACAGGGTCGTACAGTGAATCAGATCGTCCGCAAGCACCAGCCGTAGGGGACAGGACCGAACTGCGTCGGAAAAGTGATGAGCGCTTGGAAACGGCCATTCAGCCGGAAGTTTCGGCGGCGCCGATGTACTCTGTGCCACGAGATCAAGTAGTCGCAATGATCGCGCTCATGTCGGTAATCAGCGCGGAGAGTAAATCAAGATTTCGCAGCCGATGCGGATTTGCGCCGGAGCGGACCGCGAGTGCGATGAAGCGCGTTAAACGGCCGCTGAACTTTCGCCCGTTGAACGCCGGCGCCTCAGGTGGTAATTTTCCGCGAGCGGCGCACTCGAGGAGAACCGGTATGAGTCGAAATGAAATGACGCGGCTTGATTGGCGAGCTCCGTCGCTACTCTGTGTGATGTGTCTCTTCGCATACGCCCATGCATACGCGGCCGATCGATACGATGCGGCGCTCGCGCATGCGGGCCGCAGCGCGGCGGATTTGAAGCGCGATCCCATTGATCATCCAGCCGATATATTGCGTCTAGCCGGAATCAAACCGGGCATGCACGTTGCGGATGTGTTGGCGGGGGACGGGTACTACAGCGAGCTATTGAGCTATCTGGTCGGCCCACAAGGTAAAGTGTTCTTGATCAACAACGAAGCTTACGATCATTGGAGCGATAATCTCCGGGCGCGGTTGGCTGGAAATCGATTGCCCAATGTGCAGCACGACACCCTGGACCTCGATCGCATGAACTTGCGGCCCGGGAGCCTGGATGCTGTGCTTTTGAATTCCCTACGCCGAATGCATCTGCGTTGCGCGAGCGCGGCACTGTGCGGCGGGATTGCAGGCTGATCGAACGCGCGGATTAGGCGCTGTTGCACGGGCGAGACGAGCTATTGTCGGCTCTCAAATCCTCGACTCGGCGCGTCGATTCCCCTAAATAAAACTACTTCCATGTGGATCAGCGCGCCAATGGTCCCGGTATTCGCCCTCTTCATCGGCTTATAAGTCCGCTACGTCGCAAAGCCGAGCGCGCGTTGTAATCGATCTCGTAGACTCGCCACGAATTATCGATCGACGTCAGTCGATCAAAGAAGGGGATAACGAAGATGACAAAGCCACAAGCCGTCGCGGGCGCTTCGCGCTGTTGAACTTAGACAACCGCGAATCAAAAGCAATATTAGGGAGGAATCAATATGTTCGTCGTGAAGAGATCGTTGCCGAAGAGATCATTGCCGCTTAGAGCCGTCGCGGCGGCGTTCGCGCTGGTGTGGGCTGCCAGTTCGGGTGCACAAACCGGACCGGCGCAAGGCCCGGCGACGTCTTCGGACGAACAGCAGTTGCAGGAGATCGTGGTCACAGGCTCGATGATCCGGCGCACGGACACCGAGACGCCGAGCCCGGTACAGGTCATCAGCGCTAAAGATCTGGAGCAGTCGGGTTACACCACGGTGTCCGACGTGCTGCGCAATCTGTCGGCCAACGGCCAAGGCACGCTCAGCCAATCGTTCAACGGTGCGTTCGCGGCCGGCGGCGCCGGTGTGGCATTGCGCGGCCTGACCGTGGGTGGCACGCTCACGCTGCTCGACGGCTACCGGATGGTGAGTTATCCGTTGACCGACGACGGTCAGCGCAGCTTCGTCGACGTCAGTTCAATTCCCTTCAATGCGGTCGAGCGAGTCGAGGTGTTGAAGGATGGCGCTTCATCGGAGTACGGGTCCGACGCGATTGCCGGCGTCGTCAATATCATTCTACGTAAAACCTACACCGGCGCCGAGGTCGATGCGGAGGGCGGAGAATCGGGGTACAACGACGGCCGAATGCTGCATCTCAGTGCCCTCGCGGGCACGGGAGATCTGGGCTCGGATGGCTACAATTTATGGGTGACGGCCGAGTATCGTCGTCAGGGGATTATCCTGACCGCAGATCGCAGCGGCCTTTGGAACAATTTGGACTGGACCAATTATGGCGGTGTGAACACGACGCCTGGAGCAGGAACCAATCCGAATTTCTCCCAGCCGGGAAGCATCACGGGTTACCTGCTCAACCCCACGACGGGCGCCATTGGTGCTTTCTTTCCGGGCTGTACCCGGACGGCGCAGTTGGCGAATCAATGCACGTACACCTACGCCGGGAACGATCTGCAGCCGGCGACGACGAACATGAATGTCATGACGAAATTTACCGTCAACCTGGGCGGTGACTGGCAGTCGGTTGCTACGGCGTCGGTCTTTCAGTCCAAAGTGGATCAACCGAATAACGCCGGATATCAAGTCACTAACCCCCTGCCGGTCGGACTCATCACGATATTCCCCTTTCCTCCGAACGGACTCCCGAGCCTGAAAACCTACCCCGCGATCACGGTACCGGCGAATTACCCCGGCAATCCCTATGGCGTGGCAGCGCCGCTGATCTACAGCCTTCCGGAGCTTGGCATTCCACAGGACCATGTTCAGACCAATACCTACCGATTGGTGGAAGAGATCAAGGGTAACGCAGCCGGTTGGGACATCACCGCGGCGGGCGGCTACATGTATGCGATCACGGACCAGGTGTATACCGGGTATCTCGATGCGGGTTTATTCCAGACCGCGCTCAATAATGGCTACATCTTAGGCAACAGTAACGTCGCGTCGGAATTTGCACCCAATGCCGAATCGACCGCTTCCAGTTATCTGTTCTTTGGCAATGTGCATGGCACGCACGCCTTAGCCACGTTGCCGGGCGGGGACCTGGCGGTGGCCGTGGGCGCCGAATACTTCGAGAAGAAGCTCAATGCAACGGCGCCGCCGTCGAGCATCGCGGGTACTCAGGCTATGAGCGATGCGTGGTCCATCGGCTCGCAGGCCGACTCAGCGGCATTCGTCGAACTGAATGCACCGGTGGTGAAGCAACTCGAAGTCAATGCGGCGGTGCGCTATGACCACTACAACACGTCGGCGGGTGGGGACGCGACGCCCAAGATCGGCTTCAAGTACACCCCGGTGAAAGAGTTCGCCTTCCGCGGTACCTGGGGCAAAGGCTTCCGCGCGCCGAGCATTCCGGAAACCAATTCCGGTCTAACCTTTCAGGCCTCCACCGCTGCTGATCCGGTGCTGTGCCCGCATCCGGCCGCCGCGAATACGCCGGGCAATTTCCCCAATCAATGCTCGATTCAATTAGTCGGCGTGCAGACCTCCGGTATTGACCTGAAGCCCGAACTCACCACCAACTATACTTTCGGTTTCGTTTTTGAGCCCTCCAAGGCGTTCAGCGTCGCCGCGGATTACTACGACATCAAGGTGGATCGGGACATCATCAGCGCCTTCGAGGCGGGCGGACTCAACATCAACGCGACCACCATCGTGCGTGGGGTGCCGCAGCTGGAGCCCTTCGTCAATCCGAACGGCACCATCAGCAATGTGCTGACGCCCGTAGGCCTAGCGGTTTATGAGGGCTATCCTTACATCAATGCCAGCGAAACCAATACCAACGGCATCGATCTGGACTTTAAGAGTGCGATTGATCTCGGTGAGGCGGGCCGTTTGACAGGAGAGCTGAACTACACGCGCATTCTGACCTTCACGCTCTCGGCTCCCGGGGTCAGTTATGAGTTGGCGGGCACGCACGGCCCGAGCGGCTTCTCGGGTGACACCGGCAACCCGAAGAATCGTGCGGTACTGTCGCTCACCTGGGATAAGGGACCGGTGTCGCTAACCGGATCGGTCAACTACGTCGGCAGCTTTAGCGTCACGGATCCCTCGAGCGGCCAATCGACCTGCGAAGCAGCGCTCAACGATCGCTTCATATCCGAGTATGGGGGCGGCACGTTCCCCAGCGGAAGTATTTTTCCGAGTTCGTTTTGCAGGGTCGCCAGTTTCACTGACGTAGATTTCTATGGGCGCTACAGCATCAACGACCATCTTTCGTTTCATGCGTCGGTCCTGAACGCCCTCGACAAGCCGCCGCCGCTTGACATGGCGACCTATGGCGGTGGTGGCGGCGCCGCGTACGATGCTGCCATGACTCAGGCCGGGGCGGTCGGGCGGTACTTTATCCTGGGGGCGGCCTATAAATTTTAGAATTACTGCGACGCAGATATACATAACTTGATCGGCGGGGCGATTCTTTCGGGGATCTTTGCCGATTTCGATCGCCACATGAATTGGACGGCGAACGTATGGATGCATACTGACTACCGTGCGGGTCAGCGTTTTAACTGGCGTTGCTCTTTGGCGCGCTCATGCACGCGAGCTGGCCCTACCACACAGCATCGGCGGCTATCGCGCAACGCGCTGATTGGCCGCCGTGCCGTGCAGATACGCATCGGTAGCGGCAACTAGAACCTGTTTCTGGTCCAGCTCGAAGCGCGCCTTTTGCACGCCGCGATCAATAAAGGTTCCCATCTCCGCCGGAACGTGTGCCCGGATCCAGCTTTCGAGCTCTGTCAGCGTCGCGCCGTCCCAGAATAGCTGGGGTACATATTGCGCAATGACAAACGGGCCGTTACCAGCGAAGGGGGCCAATAATTTCTCGCTGTTGTCGCGGAATACCTGCCACGCGAGCTTTGGATTGTTTTGCGCCAGCCGGCCAATGAAACGCACTCGCGAGCTGTCGGCCTGAGGGGGTATTTCGGGCGACAGCGCGATTTGCGCCGCCTGCGTCGCGAGCGCCGGATCGCGCGCCGCCATGAGTGCCATATAGTATCGTTCGAGTTCCGGTTCGTTGCCGGCCGCCTTCGCCAGTCCATGCAGCTGCGCGAATGTGCCGGCATCGGCATATTCGGCGACGATCGACAGCACTACCGATTGATCGTCGGGACTTAGGGTGCGGTGATCGGTCATGAAGGCTGCGAATCGCCGCCGAGCCTCCTCGATGACGCTCTGGTCCCCCCACGTTCCCAGATCACTGATCAGCGTTCTGCGCAATATCTGGACATCGGGTGTCTCGCCGGGTTTCGCATCCCACCCCAGTTGATCGGCCGCCGGCTTGATCACCGATCGGGCGTAAGTAGCGAAGGAACCGTGTCCCGCTGCGCCGCGTTCGTAATGTTCGATTGTCCCGAGCGCTTGAGTTATCTGCCCCCACGCACGTGAGTCGAGGTCCGAATGCATTGCCGAAGCCATGGCAAGATAGCTGGGCAGCGTCTCCGCGCCGGACTGCACGAGGGCCCATTGGTCATCGAGCAAGGCAATGCGGTCCGGATCCGGCAGGCTGCCGAAATTGCTGGTGTTCGTCCGCAGTGTCGCGTGATCGTACTGGGTGCGATAGAAACCGATGGCGCCTGCATTCACGCTCAAGGGCTCCTCACAGCGGCCCGCTTGGGCGGTCTGATTGTCCGTCGTCACCAGCAAGGACTGCGGCGCGCCGTTCACTCCCGAGCGGATCTGCAGCGGGATGCTCCAATGAGAGTGCTTCGGATCGGTGCCGCGCAACAAGAAACGGCGCTGCGAAATCTTAATGGTACGCGCGCCCATTGCGTCGCATCCGGACACAACCATGACCAGCGGGTAACCCGGCTGCTCGGTCCAGCCGGAGGCGATTTCCCCTATATTCTTGCCGCTTGCCAAGTTCAGTGCGTGCCACAAATCGGCGCTGGTCGCATTGGAGTAGGCGTGCGCCTTCATGTAGGCGCGGACGCCGTTGCGAAATGTATCGAGACTCACATAGGCCTCGAACATGCGCAAGATTGCCTGCCCTTTGCTGTAGGTGATATCCGGATCAAAGGCATTGTTTGCCTGCAGCTCATCGCTCACATGTTGCTCGATCGCATGCGAGGCGCTGCTGGCATCGGCATCCATCGCAGTCTCTTTGTCGGCGTCCTGCCCCTCCCACCACTTCCAATCCGGATTGCGCAGCGCCGTCTCCTTCGCCGCCATCCAAGAGGCAAAACTCTCATTGAGCCAGATGTCGTCCCACCAGCCCATGGTCACGAGATCGCCGTTCCACTGATGCGCCATTTCATGCGCTTGAATGCTGAAGACTTCCTGCCGACTAGCCATGGTACTCGCCGGGGTCACCAGCAATGCTTGATCCGTGTAGGTGATTGCACCCCAGTTCTCCATGGCCCCGCTAAAGCCGCCAGGAATCGCGATGGAGTCCAACTTCGGCAGCGGATAGGGATATCCGAAGTAAGCGTTATAGTCCGACAGAATCGACTGCGCATTGGCCAGAGCGATTTCCCCGTCATGTTCCTGACCGCGTACGGCCCAGATACCGAATCGAGTGCCGCCGCTGTCGGCGCTGATCTGCGCAAGGTCGCCCGCCGAGTACTCAATTAGGTAGGATGGCATCTTCGGGCTGCGCTCGAAGGTGGTCGTGGCAAGCTTGCCATGAACGACTCTCTTAGCGACGGGCATATTGCTCACGGACGCCCAGTCGGAGCGCACGGTGGCGGTCAATCGGAAGGTGGCGCGGAATGCCGGCTCGTCCCAGCACGGAAACATGCGGCGCGCATCGGTAGCCTCCATCTGCGTCGAGAGCAATAGGCCTTGAGTGCCGTCACGGTTGGCGTAGTGTTGCGCAAATAGTCCGCGGGGCTCTTGCTCGATTTTCCCCGCATAGCTGAAGGTCAGGGTGTGTCGGCCGACGGTGGCCGGCTTCGCCAAAGTCACCGTGGTCAGCTGCTGCTTGTCGCTCGACACGACGCTCTTGACCGGACTGCCGTCCAACCGAACGTCGTGCAGAGTCTCATTCAGAGAGTTGAATACGATGGTAGCCGTGGCGGCACGGAATTGTAGCGCGACGGATTCGTGGCCGGTCAGAGTCAGATCGGCCGGGTTCGGCACGATCTCGATCGCGTAGTCAAGCGGAACGACATTCTTCGGGAGCCGGCCCGGGGCAGTGTCGAAGGAATACGGTGCTCCGCCGAGGGCCGGCAACGCAAGCGACAAACCGGTGATGGCGACGGAAATGGTGAGCGATTTTGATGTCATGGATGGTGCACCTGAGGATAGGATGTGAGCACGGGTGGTGCTGTCATCAAATCGTGGCGAGTCTACGAGATCGATTGCGCCGCGCGCACCACTTTGCGACATGACGGACTAAAATGCCGATGAGTCGAGCCAGAAAGACGACAGATGGCACCCCATCAAGATTACCGCATGGCTTGGCCCGACGGTTATAAGATTTGTCTTACCGATGTGCCTCGGCTCCAATAGCACTTGATGAGCGACGAGCGCGGCCGCGGGGTGGGGTCGCGCTTCACCCCCTTCGACGCTTCACAGATAGTCGAGCTGACCCTCGGCGAATAGGTCTTCAAGATTCAAGAGTGCCAGCGCATGCTGGTAGCGGATCTCGATGAGGTCCAATTCGTCCTCGGTGGCTTCGTGGCGGATGGTCAAGCGAGCGGGAATCTCCAAAGCCGGTGAGGGGAGGGTGCGCGCGCTTGTGCACAACGGTAGCGTTTCCAAAGTTGAGGTCCTCCGTCTGAATGGGCACCAGAGAGCCAACCGCAGAATTGGCTTGGATCGAATCGATTATGCAGCGGCCTCGTGACGAAACAATGACGCCGCCGTACCGGACTATCGTGGCCTGGATTGCCGTTCGCGTACCGATAAGCGATAAGGACGAGGGTGGGCGGGATGCCCTGCCTCTGCCGTACGCGTAATGGAGCGGGAAGACTGTCCTTGACCTCACTCCCGGCGGCCGATAACGTGGATTGGCACTGCGAACTGGCTTTGCAAATTTCATGCGCAACGATCGCGCGATAAGGCGGACGCCGACGTGATTATCGATGCGGTCGCATTCTTGGTTCTTCTGAGTTTTGTCGTGATAGCCGGCACGATGATGCGCCGTCTCAAAAAGTCGCTGCGCGAGTCCCAAAGATCGTTGCAAATCGCGGTCGACAGCCGTCGAAAGCTAGAATTGGAATTGCGTCACAGCACGGAGTCATCGACTTTTGCCCAGGCTTCGGCGGGCATCGCAACGTTTGATGTCAACGTCCAAAGCGACACTATCACCTGCTCCGGCAATTACTTCGAGTTCTTGTCGATACCCGAGACCAATCGCGCATCAGATCGCGAGGCCTTCTTGGCACGGGTACATCCGGATGACATCAAGACGGTGTTTATGCCGGAAAATAAAATCAGAGGCGACTCCTCTACTTACCAGCGTGAATACCGACTGTTGTTCGACAATGGCCAGGTGCGGTGGATAAGCGAAAAGGGCAACATTACACGCGATTCCCTGGGCGAAGTGACACGCATAATCGGCGCGATGATAGACGTCACGGACCTCAAGTCCGCGCAAGCCGCGCTTCAGGCCGCCGAAGAGCGATTGGCTCGCGCCGTTCGCGGCACCCAGGACGGCCTCTGGGAATTCAATTCAGTCGAAAAGTCTTTCTGGTTTGCACCGAGATTTGCGCAAATTCTGGGATACGATCCTGGGGCGCTCGGCACGGATCTCGATTCGTTTCTGAATCTCAATCACCCGGAGGACCGCGATCGCATCAGGGCGGACATCTGGAAGCATTTGGGAAGCGACGAGCCCTACGACGTCGAGTTTAGGCTGCGTCATAAGCTGGGACACTATGAATGGGTGCGCTCCCGCGCCCAGGGTGGATTCGACTCGCGCGGCCAGTCGGTAAAACTCGCGGGCTCGATTCAGCTGATTACTGATCGAAAAGAGGCCGAAAAGGCGACGCTCGAAGCGGTGCGCGTCGCAGAGGCAGCCAACCGCGCGAAGAGCGATTTTGTCGCCAACATGAGCCACGAAATCCGCACGCCCATGAACGGCGTGCTTGGCATGACCGAGTTGCTTCTGGATACGCAGCTTGACGCCTTGCAGCGTGATTACGCGGAGGCCATCCGCGACAGCGGCGCCTCGCTCTTGACCGTTATCAACGACATCCTGGACTTCTCGAAGGTAGAAGCCGGTAAGCTCGAACTCGAACTACTGGATGTGGACTTGCGCGATACCTTCGAAGATGTCGCGCGGCTCGTCTCGATTCAAGCCCATGCGAAAGGGTTGGAACTCACAGCCCAGATCGATGCCACGCTCCCCCGCCTCGTGAAGGGCGACGCGGGGCGCATTCGCCAGATTCTTCTAAATCTCGCCGGCAACGCTATCAAGTTCACTGCGAAGGGTGAGGTGTCCCTTGAGATCAAAGTCATCGAGACCGGCGAGAACGGCACAAGGGTGCGCTGCGAGGTACGCGACACCGGCATCGGCATTCCCGCGGATCGCCTGCAGTCCCTATTTTCGCCCTTTATGCAGGTGGACTCGTCGACGACGCGCAGATTCGGCGGGACGGGTTTGGGGTTGTCGATCGTGCGCCGTCTGGTCGAGCTGATGGGCGGTGAAACCGGCGTTGAAAGCGTCGAGGGGGAAGGGTCGCGTTTCTGGTTTACCGCACATTTTGCGCCGGTAGCCGACAGCGTGCAGCCCCCATATCCGGCACTGGCCTCGATTAAAGGTCAGCGTGTGCTCGTAGTGGATGACAACGCCACCAACCGCAAAGTCCTCATGGGGCAACTACTTTTATGCGGTGTTGAGCCCGTGTCCGCAAGCTCGGCGGATGAGGCGCTGGCGCTCATGCGCCAGGCCAGCGCTGCGGGCCGGTCCTACGATGCCGCGCTGCTCGATCATATGATGCCCGATTGCGATGGTGCCGAGCTGGGCCGAATCATCGTTCGGGATGAGACCATAAAATCCACCCGGCTTATTCTGCTGACCTCTTCCGGCCAACGCGGTGACGGACAGTTGTTTGCAGACATCGGCTTTGCAGGTTATCTGTTAAAGCCGGTCACGCAGCGAGATCTGACAGAGTGCCTGATACTGGTCCTCGCCAATACGGCGCATTCCTGGCATCTACAGAGCCAACCTATGATCACGCGGCACGCCTTGCGCGCGCAGCGAGCGCGGTCCCGCAACCGAATTTTGCTTGCGGAGGACAATCTGGTGAATCAGAAAGTTGCCGTGCGACTGCTGGAGAAACTGAGCTACCGTGTCGACGTCGTCGCCGATGGCCGAGCGGCCGTGGCCGCATGGCAAGCGGGAACATTCGATCTCATTTTAATGGATTGCCAGATGCCGCAAATGGACGGCTACGCGGCAACACGCGAGATCCGCAAGCTCGAAGACGGCAAGCGCCGCATTCCTATCGTGGCGCTCACCGCACATGCGATGAAGGGCGATGAGGAAAAATGCCGCGCCGCCGGCATGGATGATTACCTCACCAAGCCGATCGACCGGATCAAGCTCGAGACCTGCCTGGATCGTCGCCTGCCGAGTACCGGCTCGACGGGCACGATGCTCGCGATTAATGAACCTTCGATCGCTGCGGAGAGTGCGACCAAGACCGAGGCGCGAGGTGGCCGTCCCGAAGGTAGTCCGGGGCAACCACACGCTCTGCTCGATTGGCAGGAACTGCTCGAATCGGTGGATGGCGATGCAGGATTCGCGCGCAACCTGGTGGAGGCTTTTACCAGTACGGGTAATCGGGAGCTTGCGTCGATTGCTGCGGCGCTCGGCACCGGGAATGCTGCGACTATTCGCGAATCCGCGCATACCCTCAAGAGTGCGAGCGCGAACGTGCGGGCGGTGGCGGCATCGGCGACGGCGGCGCGACTAGAGGCAGCCGCAGGCTTGGGCGGGAGCGCCCAAATTCAAGCGCTCGTAGAAGAGCTGGCATCGGAGGTCAGAGCGGTGATCGAGTATCTTAAGTCGAAGGCGAGTTAAGGGCGGCGCTCGGCGACATGGCGCCCCGCAGGGGTTCTAAGGTTGTGCCGGTCGCTCGATTGCCACCGAGGGTCGCGCCAACCAGAGTGCGACCGTTCTACTTCGCACCCGCCCCAGTCGCGCGCTGCCGCGCAGGTGTGGGGATCGCCAAAACACGGTGGCTCCGCGTCGAACGATGTGACCGCGAACGTGGTGCAGACGGGGGCGTAGTCGAGACGACTCGCCGTCTGACACGGAGCCCGAGGGAAGGGCTGTATCCAAGGGCGCTGAGACTTCGATATGTTCCAAGAGCGGTGGTTTACCGCTGTGCTGCCGCACCCGATTAATGCGTTCGTGACGGACCTCTTGATGTGGCAAAAGATTGTGTGCACCCAGCAGCAGGAAGAACGCCAGGAGCATCGGCGTATCGAAGGCGACGCATCCTAAATTCGTGCGCAGCACGCTGTCCCTTAAGTCAACGGTATGACATCGCTCGCGGTAATAGATTGCCCACTCATCATCGAAATGGAAGCGCAGGTGCGCGAGCAATTCATCGATGGCTGGTTCCTCCTCCAGACGAAGGAACGCATCTCCGCGCCAAGGGCTGAAATCTTTCTGGTGCTGCTCCGCCGGTGGCTGGTCGAGACTGAAGTAGGTGACAACTGGCGAAAGAAAAGCCAAGTCGTCAGGTGTGGACCAAAACGTCCTTATATGCCCGCATCGGCAGTCGGGCGCGGCCGTGACCAAGGCACCGCCTCGCTGTGCACCTTCACGGCACTTCACTTCAAGCGTCGGAATTTCCTTAAGCGCGTCGCGACGAGGCGTGTCTGCCCATTCAACCCAGACGGATTGCGACGGGATGTGGATCAGATCCAGACAGGCGCTCAGGCGATCCCCTTCGGCGTACGCGAGCTGCGTGGCGCAGTGTACCAACTGGTCAGAAAGTACATAGCGCAGGGGGCAATCGCGGACATCGTTTTTGAACCGGTCTGCCGTCGGCAACACGCGACCGTCATCTAAACGAATCGGAATGCTATGTCCCTGCGCGATGAGATCTAGAAGTCGCATTGTGATGGGAATCGCTCGACTTTGGTCATGCGGGTGCATAACTGCGGCGGGCGGTAGTCGATTAATCCCACAAGCTGCGCGTCGCGCTCCTCGTTGGGTGTATTCACAAGCCTTTCTGTCATCTCACATTTTTCAAGCACGGTCTGACGAGAAATCCCCTCGCATCAATTGACGCGAGCGGACGACGTCAGAATTTGAAATGCGCGCCGAGCCGGAAGAAGCGACCTACAATGCCCGCCTGCGAGTAGGTCGGGTTGTAATTGATGCCACCGTAGTTGGGAGGATTAAACGGCGGCCTCGCGTCCAAGACATTCATGATCGCAGCCGATATCTGCCAGTGATCGGTGATGTCGTAGCTGCCCGTCAAGTCCGTGTCGGTGAACGACGCCGTGCGGCAGTTCGGCGCGTTGTATCCATTGATGATATTGGTCAGGCAAATGTACTGAACAGCGCCGGCGGAACTGACACCAAACAGATCCTGTCCGTACATTTTGTAGCCGCTGGTGTAATACACAATGGCGGAAACCCGCAGCGGCCCGTCGGTCCAGGTATTGGTGAAGGTGCCACGCCATTGCGGCGTGCCTGCTCCAGACGATAGATTGTACGGCGACTGGTAGCCGGCGTATTGCAGGTTGGGTTGCCCGGCCTGTTCATACACGAAGCTCAAGATCTTGGTGATCGCCAAATCGGTAGAGCCTTTGCCCGCGACTCCCATATCGAATTGCCCGCGCAGATCAAGATCGACGCCATCCGTATATTCCGACGCCCCGTTGGTGTACGGGGCCGTAATGGTCACGATTCGAGGCAGCGCGTTCGGGTATGCCGGGTCGAGATTATCATACTGCGCCGAGAATCCGGCCGGCAGCGTCCCGTTTTCGGCGTACTGTGCTAACGCCGCGGATTGATTTGGACCCGTGATCAGGTTGGTTTTCTTGATGTAGTAATAATCGAATGTCGCGCTGAAGGCCCTGATGGGCTCAAACACCAGACCGGCGGTAAAACTGTCTGATGTCTCTGGCTTGATGTCAGGATTCGCCGTGGTGAGTTGACCGAGGGAATAGGAACTTATGTAGCCGTCGGCACCGTGGGCGGTACATAGTTTCGAGGGACAAAAGCCGAAGTCAGGGACGAATCCTTCCACCTCACTCGAACCGTTCTCGGCAAAACTCGGTGCACGAAAGCCGCGCGAGTAAGTGGCGCGCGCCATAATCTCATCGACCGGTTTGAACTTCACGCCGAATTTCGGATTGAACGTATTGCCGAAGTCCGAATAATGGTCGAATCTTCCGGACGCGTTCACCTCCAATGACTTGAGGATCGGTGCGTCAAATTCGACGTCGGCGCTCGCTACCGTGCGGTTGCCTATTGCTTGCGAAAAGCCGAGACCTTGGACCAGCGGCGGGTTGTTCTGGAAATTTTGATCATACTCCGCTTCGTAGCGCCACTCCGCACCGAGTGCCATGCCGAGCGGTCCGCCGGGCAGCTGCACCAGCTGCCGGTTGGCCCGCAGTACCAACGTATCCATATCCGATGTGTCTTGCGTCACCTGACGCGGAGCCAAGGCGCCGAGCACGGCGGAGCTATTGGCCGAGGGGTTGATAAAGTTGTAGGTGCCGTTTGTGACATCGGACAGCAACTGGTTGTAGTTCACGAAGCCACCCAGCTCGTAGTCCAACCACGTGTGGTTAAAGACGAGGTCGCTTGAGTAGTTCCAGCCACCCCACGATCCGCTGAGGTCGGCGACCATACGCGCATTGTGATTGGTGATGTAGGCTGATTCGGCGCCGAGGGGCCCGAACGAATAATTGATCAGCGCCGCATAGCCTTGAGAGGCAAACGGGTCGTTGGGATTCAGGACCTTACCCAAGCCACCAGGGCCGGGGATGGTCGCGGGTAAGGCGATCGTGGTCGTGAGGTTCGGTGCAGTTTGTTGTATCTGCGCGGGAGGCATTGAAGGATACACGGACTGATTCTCATAATAGCTGGCGTGCAGATAACCGGTCATATTGTCGTTGAACTGCACCGTGATGCGGCCGGCGAGCCCATACCGCGAAGTCGGCGGCTGGTCGTCCATATAGAGTTCCTGGTTTTGATCGCAGAATGTATTGCCGGATGCGGTTCTCTGCGGCGCGCTCGCCGGGCAGGGAACCAGGGGCTGGGAGACAGCGCCTGGATTGGGCACTCCGGTCAGCACATTGCCGGGTGTGCCGAGCGTGCCCGGGGTCACCGAGCCGTAGATCGACCCTAGACCATTATTTGGGTTCGGGTTGTTGTTGTTGCCGCCGGCGTACGTGTAGTCGTTATTGTTGTAAGGGAACCCACGCTGATTCACCCTGATCTCGTTGTCGGACTGATATTCAGCGCTGAAGTAAGCGTTATAGTGATCCGTGGCCAAATCGCCGGTTCCAGCGGTGAAGTCGAAATGTTTCTCGAAGCCGCCACCGTGCTGCGAATTACCGATTTCAGCATTCGCGTTAAATCCCTGATACGTCTTTTTTAGAATGATGTTGACGACTCCGCCAATTGCATCGGCACCGTACACCGAGGAGGCGCCGTCCTGTAGCACCTCGATCCGCTCAATGGTGCCGATCTGGATGGAATTGAGGTCGACGAAGTCGCGCACGCCGTCATCCGGCAACGCATAGTCCGCGGCGCGTAATCCGTCGATCAAGACCAGGGTCGAGTTGACCGTCAAGCCGCGCAGCGCGATGCCGGAAGCGCCGGCTGCGAAGGCGCCTGGGAAGGCCGTCGGCAGCGTGCCACTATTGTCGGCAGATAAGGTGCGAACTACATCCGCCACCGAAGTCAGGCCGCTGTTCGTAATATCCGCTGAGGAGATAATCGTGACGGGTGACACCGTCTCGGAGTCGGTCCGCGGTATGTAGGAACCCGTCACCACAATCTCTTGCAGTTCCGTGGGTGCCGGCGGCGGGGTAGTTTGCGCAACCGAAGCGCCGGCGAACAGCAGCGCGAACGCTGCTGCATAAGTCCTAAGAAGCATCATCCCTTTTGTATCGAACATGTTTTCTCCCCTTGATTTTTATAATGTTTGATCGTTTATTCGACGTTGAGATTTCTTATGTCCGCGCCGACCCTGGACTTCGAGCCGTATCGTCGGGTAGGTGCAGCGACGCCTGCCCGAAGACATAGCGCCAGCCCTTGAGCGTTCGCGCATACGTGTCGCTGAACCACAATCGTCGATCAAAGGCGACACCCTTGCGGAGCCCCTTCACCCACAGTCGCGCCGTAACCACCGCGGTATCCCCCCAGATGCGCACCGTCTGAGTCCCCGGATCCTCGTCCTGGCGCTCATAGGTAATCGACTTATCGCGCGCCTCCTGCAGTAGCTCGTCCCGGGTGCTTGTTCTTCCGTCGCCCAGAACTAAAATCATATCTTTATGCAAAATGCGGTCCATCACAGGTGCGTCATTGACCTTGACGGCGGCTTGATATTCGGTATCTAGCGCTGCGATGACCTGTCGCTCGTCGTGCGCCGATGCTTGCGCGGCGCGCAGCGCGAAGAAGGTTGCCATTACAATCAACCTGCCGAACGCTTGCGAAACCACACCATCGCCTCCTACCTTCCCCGTGAAGCGTTACCTTAGTGCGCAGCTTGACTAGCTGCTGGCAGGATTCAGACATGGAGTCCACTACGCGACGGGGTGAGTCGAAGCGCGCGAACGATCCGCCAAGACCATAAACACATGTCGCGCCCACACGAGAAATCAGGGCTATTCGCTGCTCGCCTCAGCACTTCCCGCCAGGCGTCTAGTTCGCGGCTGAGAGCATTCTTGTTGTAAGATTGCAACGCCGATGTACGTCGATCATTTGTTTGTGTGCGATGCCCGCATCGTTCGCCACACAGGGAATTGCATCACTTGCAACCGGTGGACCGTGCACAGCGAGGGCGATACGTGAGTGCAAAAACTGCGCTAAACCCCTCAACTATTGAACGGCGAGATCCTCGATGCCGACGCGCCGATGGGACGACAAAAGTCCCTTCTCGTTGGAGAGACCGACAAATTGATGACTAGACAGCCGAATATGGCCAGTCGCCGGCAACGACAATCTGTATGGTCAGTGCCCATGAGCGAGATTCTAGGGCTTCCGCGTGAGGCACTCGATCGCGCGCGACGTAGTCGCGATGCGCGCTTTGACGGAAAGTTTTTTATTGCGGTTCTTTCTACCGGCATCTACTGCCGACCCATTTGCCCAGTCCGCTTGTTCTCATCGCCGGTCCGCTATTATGCGTCTGCGGCCGAAGCCGCGGACGCTGGGTTTCGGCCGTGCCTGCGCTGTCGCCCGGAAGCGGCTCCGGGGTCACCGGCATGGACCGGCACATCCGCTGTTGTTCGCCGGGCTCTGCGATTAATCCAAGAAGGAGCACTCGACAAGGGCTCGGTCGAGGATCTTGCAACTCGAGTCGGCGTGGGCCCTCGACACCTGAACAGATTGTTAGTAGAGCACGTGGGTGCTTCCTCAGTCTCGATCGCTCAAACCAGACGGCTGCACTTTGCAAAACGACTGCTGGACGAGACCGACTTGCCGGTGACCGAGATCGCACTGGCCGCAGGTTATGGCAGCGTACGGCGTTTTAATGGGGCGCTTAAGGCGACTTACAACAGATCGCCGCGAGATCTGCGAAAGCGACGCGCTCGAAGCGGCGATGCGACGGATGAGATCACGCTGCGAATGGCCTATCGACCGCCTTATGATTGGTCTTATGTACTCTCATTCCTGTCGCGCCGCGCCGTCCCGGGAATCGAACGCGTTGATGCCAGCGGATATACCCGAACGGTACGCACTTCAATTGGCCATGCATTGATCAAAATTAGCCGCTGCGAAGATGCCCAAGCGCTGCAGATGCAAGTGCGCGGCGCGCCGCCGGCAGACTTGTTTGAGTTATCGTCAATCGCGCGCCGAGTATTTGATCTAGCCGCAGACCCGGTGCAGATTGCCGATGCATTTCGCACCGATCCACTGTTGGGTCCGCTGGTGACGCGACGGCCAGGGCTGCGCATTCCGGGCAGTTGGGAGCCGTTCGAATGTGCCGTTAGAGCCATCCTCGGAGAACAAGTGACTCCGGAAGCAGCGCGCATCTTGGCAGGCCGGCTCNNCCCGCCCACGCGATGAAGTGCGGCCAGGCGGTGATCCGGTCGCGCCAGTGCTGCGCCGGGCGGTTGATCGAGCCCGCACCTGATGGGCTCAGTCACCTGTTCCCATCCCCGTTTGAACTCGCAGAGGCTGAACTGACTGAGCTAAGTTTAAGTGCGGAGCAATCGAGCGCATTGCGTGCCTTTACGCGGGCGGTAGTCAACGGCGTCGTTCGTTTTGGCGACCCTGTCGAAGAGGTTACACGCACCTTGGCCAAGATTCCCGGGGTAGGCTCTTGGAGCGCGCAATACGTGTCTCTTCGAGCGTATGCTGAGCCAGATGCGTTTCCGACGGAGGATCTCGTGCTGCGGCGCCAAGCCGGCGTTAAGGGTCCGCCGTTGACGGCAAGAGCTCTCGAAGCGCGCGCCGAGGCATGGCGACCCTGGCGCGGTTACGCCGCTTTTCTCCTGTGGTCCGGGGTCCCCGCATGTGCATCGCATACCGCTCGGACTGTTGTGGCGCCAATTAGTCAGCGTCGAGTTTCCGTCGGACCGGTCTCATCCGGTCGTGCGAAATCGCAGGCGCCGAGCTGACCTTTAAGCTACATCCGTCAAGGCTGATGCGGGCGAAACATTAGATAGAATTACGGGTTCCAAAGCCTTGCGCCGTCGGTGTCGGTATGCGACTTACTTGGTTGTGCGCGACGTCAACACCACCCGCGCGCAGATACGCCAGCGGAGTAGATTCGCAGATCGCGAGACTCGCTTGAATTCCATGACTCAGTTCGTCTCCCAAGTCTTGCCCCTCTCGGTCTCGTGCTCAAAGGCGGCATCTGGTATCCCGTCGCGGAAAGCGGAAAGCCCGTCCGCGCCTATCGGGCCGCCCGCCTTGCGCGCGCAACTGGCTACAACGGCAGAGCGTATTGCCAAGATTCACGGCGCCAGACGTCGAAGGCAAACGCAATAAATCACAGGATGCCGCGATCCGGCGCCGTCACACCTGGGCCAGTTACCAATCCGACTGAAGCCGCGCGCGTCGGGTCGGTTGTAAGAAATCACGCTCCTCAGCGTTTGCGCGGTGAAACCGGCGACGGCCGCAGCGGCAGGTCCTCGGCAGCACGCCACGTGGCGACCTTGGACAGGTCGGCCAAGGTTGTCTTGGGTGCGGGTGCAGGGCTGCTCAATTCAACGACCTCGTGAATGCCCGTCGCGTCGCTTGTCTTGCGCGCCGCAACCCGCCCCTCCGCAAACCGTTCGCGTTCGGAGGCACTCACGCGCCTGATCGTCGGTGTGTCGAAGAAGCCCTTTAGATAATCGGCGACCACCTGGGCGGCAGCTTCATCCAGAAAGAATCCTAGGCGCAACGCATGCAGATGCCTGCCCTGATCGAGTTCGATCGTCGAGTACAGATTGAATTCCTCGAACAAATCCAGGCTCAGCACATCCTCTGGACGGAAGGCCTCCTTGCCGGTCGCGAGCTGAATCGCGAACCATTTTGTTAGCTGGCCTTCGGCAAGATCCGATGCAGTGAGGGCGCGCAACGTCTGTGTGCTATCCAGGTCGGGCGGAGGGGGCCGCAGCTCAATTGGCGGTGACGGTCTTTCGATCGGGACTGATCGGGCGTCTTTCGTCACGGGCGCAGCGCGACCTAGTGTGAGAGGTACCTCCTTGTTGACCGGTGCACCCACTGCCTTCAGCGGCGGAGTACTAAGCGTAGGCGGCGTAGAAAGGGAAGTCCGAGACGTTGACAGTAATCTTTGGATCGGACGAAATGCGGACGGCGGCGATGTGACGGGGACCGGCCGATGCGAAGCCTGCGGCACTCGGACGTTGGTGACAGGAGTCACCACCGGCACGCCGGGGCCCACTGGTCTTTCGCTACCCTGCGGCGCGCCCTCTTGCCGAGCGGCCCGAACCTCTTTGGCCACAGCCTCCCTCGGAACTTGAGCAGCCGATTTGGGCGCCGGTTGCGCGGCTACTTTGCTGGTGGCGACGGCAATGGCGCGAAGGTCGTCCTTGTCGGCGGTCGTTATGAACGCGGCCGGATAGTGTTCGCGAGCGGACGCGAGAATGGCGTCTGCCTCGAGCTCGGAACTAATCGGCCCAAGACGCAACCGGTATCGACGCCGGCCACCTTCCTCCCGCTGCACTTGATAGACGTGCAGCTGATCCCATTTCACCATTTTCTTCGGCGGCATGCTCAGAGGCGCGCTGGATGCGCTCAGGGTAATGACGTAGGGACCAGGCTCGCCGAGTCTGTGCCCAGCAGGGGGCGTTGCGAGCAGATCGTCGATGGTTAGGTGCCAGAGGTCTTCGTGCACTGACCCCTCGTTGTTTCTTGCCACTCGTTGTGCTCCCTAATCGCGCGCGGTCGGCAGTCTTGATTTTGCCAAGTTGCGGCCGACTGAATGATGACGCCGGTCGCTGAATAGCGACAAAACAGCCAAGAATTTCCATCGAAGAGCGCCACGCAGCGCGCTTATGTCACCCTCCACGCGCATTATGTCCAGCGGTCGCCGGTTAGTCGGGGTCTTGCGCGAAGAACTCTACGGACGAATCGCCAAACCTTCAATTAGCTCGCACGCAAGCGTAAGTGCCGCCGGAGACTCAATTCTCGCTGCATATTTTCGGGCGCGTTGTTTCAACTCACCATCACCGAGAATCGTGCGAATCATCTCCGCTGCCTCGCGTGCGCGATAGCGTGTCTGCGGAATGCTTCGACCAAGGCCTAGTTGCTCTATTCGCCACCCGCTGTCGAATTGGTCGAAACCATTGGGAACAACAAGGTGTGGAATTCCGGCCTTGATGGTCTGCGCGAGCGTGCCTATGCCCCCGTGGTACACCAGTAGCGCGGCACGTGGCAGCACCTCGCTGAACGGCATATAGTTGAAGGCCCTCACGCCTGGCGGCAAATCGCTCGGCAACTGCTGCGGATAATTGGTGACCAGCATCGCGCGAATACCGAGTTGGCACGCCGCCTCGACCGACTCGCGAAAAAAGCGGTGCATCGTCGACCCTGCCGAACCCGGCGTAAAGACTATCGGCCGTTCGCCGGCGTCAAGGAACTCCGCCGCTTCCGGCGGAACGGGCAGGTGGCCGCCGCCACCGTCCCATAACGGGAAGCCCACTAGATGAGTATGCGGCGGCCAGTCCGGTTGCGGCGGGGCGAACCACGCCGGGAAGAATCCGATCACGCATTGCGGCGAGTGGACCCAGCGATGAAACACGCGATTGACCGGTGCGAGGCCAAGCGTTGCGCGGAACTCGTTCAGCGGCCGCTTCAGATTTCGATCGATCACCGCCCAATCGGCCAAGCGAAAGAACGCCCGCTTGAACCACGTAGGCTGCGATGCCGAAATACGGACGTTTCCCGCCATGCCCTGATCAACGACGCTGCGAAGCAGGCTGGGTTGCAGGTGAACGGTGGCGGTCGGTACGCCAAGTTTATCCTGCGCCACACGGGCTCCGAGGGAAAGGCCGGAAGCTGCGACAACCGTGTCGCTACCCGCGTGCGCCTCGATCAGGCGGTAAATCTCCGCAATAGCAGGTACGACCATTTGCTGCGCGACAAGCTCGAAGCCCTTGCGCGGATGAAAGAGGTTGGGACCGGCGAGCAACGCGCGGGCGCCCTCGATGGTTCCCACCGGCAAGAATCCCAAACCCAGATTTTCGATCATCGGCTGAAAGAGCGGATACGTGAGAATCGTCGCACGATGGCTGCGCGCACGCAGCGCCAGCCCGAGTGCGATTACCGGGTGCACATCGCCCGCACTGCCGAGCGTTGGCAACAGCACGTGGAGCGAGCTTCGGCGAGCGGAGAAGGTCGGCATCATCGATTGGAAGTATAAGCGGACCTTTAGATGCGAAACCGAATGCAATTTGTAATGATGGGGGCTGCAAAGCTACCGAATGGAATCCCGTGAACGCGAAATTACGCGCAATTCTCTTGACAGGAATCGCCGCCGCCGTGACCTTCGCACCGCCGGCGGTCGGTATTGGGATCCACGCCCCCAAGTCATCCTCGGACTCATCCCCCGATGCGTCGCGACCCACCGGCCGCGACGCTCTACGGCAGATCGTCCAAAACCAATGTGTCGTCAACTGGTTGCAGCATCATGAATCGGCGCCCTGCGAGCGCATTTTCCTTGACGATCCCAAAACCAGCGATTCAGGCTTCGCGGTGCTCGCAGACCAGAAAGGCGGCGCACATTATCTGTTGATTCCCACGCAAACGATGGCCGGCATCGACAGCAGTGAATTGCTCGATCCCGACATGCCCAATTATTTCGCGGAAGCTTGGCATGCGCGCGATCTAATCACTAAATTCGTCGGCCGCGAGGTACCAAGAACCGCCGTCGGCCTTGTCGTCAACATCGCACAATCTCGCACCCAAAATCAGTTTCATATTCACATCGAATGCTTGCGGCAAGATGTCTTCGACTCGTTGCGCGCTTCGGCCGAGCAATTCACAGAGATTTGGTCGCCGGTAAGCGTTGCAGGCGCGACCTACCAGGCGCTGCGAATCATGGGCCAAGACTTGGATGGCTCGAATCCGTTCGAGTTGCTCGCGACCCTGAAGCCGGATACGCGGCATCACATGGGCGACTACACCTTGGTGGCCGCGGGCATGCAATTCAGGAGCGGTCCCGGGTTCGTGTTGCTGACGGGTACTGGGCCCAGCGGGGAGTTACTATTGGATTCGACTTGCGCCGTGGCCGGCGGCGGCGGATGAGAGTTCTAGTTCGCTCTTGAATGGAACATGAGTACTTTCATCACTTCTGGCGCCGGTGTACGCACTCCGGGGATCATTTACGGGACTGCCTGGAAGAAGGCGGACACCGAGCGCCTTGTTACGCGCGCGCTTCAGCAAGGTTTTCGGGGTATCGATACGGCCTGCCAGCCCAAACATTACAACGAGGCCGGCGCGGGCGCGGCGCTTGCGGCGTGCGTGGCCGGCGGGCTGCGCCGCGCAGATGTCTACCTGCAATCCAAGTTCACCTCAGTCTCCGGCCACGATCCGAGCCGAATTCCGTACGATCCGCAGGCGCCGCTTGCGGAACAAGTCGCCCAATCCTTCGTCGTCTCGCTGCAAAACCTGCAGACCGGCTACCTGGACTGCCTGCTCCTGCATTCGCCTCTGCCGACGGCAAAGCAGACGCTGCAGGCGTGGCGCGCTATCGAGGCGCTCGTGGACGCCGGCGGCATCCGGCAGGCGGGAATCAGCAACTGCTACAGCCTCGCGGAGTTCCAGCAGCTCTTTCACCTGGCACGCATAAAGCCCGCGGTTCTGCAGAACCGTTTCTACGCCGACAGCGCTTACGATCGCGAACTACGAGAGTTTTGCCGGCGGCAGCGCATCGTCTACCAAAGCTTTTGGACGCTGACTGCGAACCCGCAGATCCTCGCTCACGCCATCATTGCGGACTTGGCGTCGAGCCACAAACGCACCCCTGCGCAAATCCTGTTTCGCTATCTGACGCAGATTGGAATTGTACCGTTGACCGGAACCCGGTCCGAAACGCACATGCGCGAGGATCTCTCGATCTTTGATTTCGAACTCGCATCCGTGGAATGCGGTGCCGTCGACGGGATTCTCACGGGTTAGGCTTCGTCCTCGCTCGAGCGATAAAGTCAGGAATCGGTCGCCCAAGCCGCGCAAGCGTGTCGGCGAATCCTCGGACGAAGGGGTTAACGGCGGTTCGGTCGGTCACGCGGTCTCGCCACGCAAGCAGGCGCGGGGTAGCGGCCGCCATGGGCGCGTTCAGCGCAACCGAGATCGCGGAGTCGGGCTCAACCGGAGGACCTCCGGTTCTCGGATGAGTAGCTCGCGGGCCCCGCAATAGCCGCAGTAGCGAGCCCGAGGGCGAACGTCCCGCGTAGTACCGCGATGGACCAGGTTGCGGCGCCGGCGGAGATTGCAGTCACCATGGTGGCGCTTCCGTCAGTTATTAGAAACAGACCGGTCGTCCGGTTTATATGGTACTTTGGCTCCCTGAGCGATGCTTTGTCAAGCTATGGGCACAGTCCCGATGTCCTTGATGCCGCAATCCTTGAAACCAAACTCGAACCGGACACGCCGAAATGATCCCGTAGGGCTTCGAGCCCGGATTCTGGACATCGCCGCGGACCTTTTCCAAACGCGCGGCTATCATGCGACATCGATGCAAGATTTGATGCAGGCCACGGGCGTGTCGGGTGGCGCGCTGCATCACCACTTTCCCTCCAAGAAGTCGCTGGCGCTTGCCGTCATCGTTGAACGGGTCGCGCCGGCCGTTCGGGAAGCCTGGATCGATCCGGTGCGCGCGGCGCCGTTATTGGACAGAGGCGTTTCCCGAGTATTCGCAGAGATTATCGCCGGTATTGAAGAGCGGGGCTCCGTCAGTGGCTGCCCGCTCAATAACCTGGCGCTTGAATTGGCTCTCTCCGGCACGGAATTTCGCTATGCCGTCGACGCGGTATTTGTCGAATGGCAGATCGCGCTCGGCGAGCGCATCGGGGAAACCCGGGCGGGCGCTCGACTCGATCGTGCGCAGCGCATGGGTGCCGCCGCGTTCATCATCTCCGTGTACTCGGGGTCCATGACCTTGGCCAAGGCGGCCCAGAATGCATCCGCATTGCGCGGCGCCGCGAAGGTTCTATCGTGCTGGCTCAAGGAACGCGGATTCACGCAATGAGGATCTCAAGGCAGGCGACGGTACGCGACAAGCCGAGCGGCCGGCCATTTGGCAGCCGTTACGTGCTCGCACAACCGGTGGCCGGCGCGCTGGAGCAAGTGTTCGCTGAGCCGGTGGCTGAGGTCATCGTCATCGAGCACTCGCGCTACGCTCTGGTTCACCGCGGTATGCGTGCAACAACTCGCCCTAACCGCATATTGCTCGCAATCAGCGGCGCCGAATTTGCTGCAGACGCCGAACTGCTGTTGCACGAGTACTTCCACGTGCTGCGTCAGTGGCGCACGGGACGTCTAACGCGATGGCGCTATTTGATCGAGTCCCTGCGATACGGATACTGGGCCAACTGTTACGAACGTGAAGCGCGCGATTTTGCCGCGGCAGCGCTGGAGCGCTATCGCGGATGTCTGCGAGACCTTAGTCTTAGGGGCCCGCATAGCTTAGGCTGATCGAGTTCACGACGCGCGCGACGCCCGGTGCCTCGAGCGCGATCGATTCTGCCATCTGGCGCTCCAAGTCCGTATCGACCAGGCCATACAGATACACCACATGATCCAGAGCCTGCACGTCGATTAAATTGGGGGGCTCCAATGCCGGATGCTGCGCGAACAGCGCCCGCACGTCGGCGGCGATCTTCGCATCGCCGGGGCAACCGCCGAACCCGCATTGTCGGTATGCCGTATACGCCGTGCATCCGGGAACTGCGCCCGTCAGGATGAGCAGGAAAGCCAAAGCGCAAATTTCTTCGTGTCTGGTCATTTCAGCTCTCGCACCAGCTCCTGCCACTGCGCGACGTGGATGTCCGCAGGCAGGGATTCGCTGCCCATCACACCGCAAATCCAATTGGCGACGGTCTGCATCGATTGGTCTCGGCCGGGATTTTGCGGACCGCTTCCGCAGAAAGGGACGGTTGGGTCGTGCAGCTCGGTCCAAAGCTCGATCAACTCGTCACGGCCCAGCGACGCAGTTGCCTGCTGGCGCCTGCTGCGCCACCACTCAAACGAGGCGTACCAGGGCGCGGGGTGAGGTGTACGAGGATTCGCGATTTCGATCGAGTTAGGGAACATCCAGTTGGTGCCGAAGCCTCCCCGAGACCGAAATGCGAGCGGCATCGCAAGATCATGAACCTTGACGCCTGAGGCTGCCGGCTGTGTCCTCTTGGTCATCTCAGACACCTCCTGAAGCAACTCCAGCGTGAGTCCTCCGGTCAAGCGCTCTTTGGATCCGCCGCTTGCCGCATTGATGCCCCGATCAGGCGTGTAATCATAGGTGGTCGCGGACGCTTCGAGAAGCACCAGGTGAATCTGCGGAATCCGCGCAGCGTCGATTTTGCGGATATTGGCGACGGCCCTTCGAAGTGCATAGAGCGACGACACGAGGCCCAAATTTTCCGTGGCCCCGCCGTCGGTCACATAGTAGGAGCGCATCGGGCACTCGTTGTCGGGGGCCTCGCTCGGAATCGTCACGCGAGCGTTGGTGAATACCGGCGGGAAATTTGCATTGAGGGCTGCCGCCGCGGCAAGCGGCACCAGCGGATCGTTCACCACGACGTACGGTAGCCGCACGTCCGGGATCGGTGGATCCCCTTGCGTAACGCCGACTTCCCCTCCGGCCATGGGAAAAGCGCTTCTGTCTTTCAGATTCGTAAAGATTAAGCGGCCGCCGCTAATATTGGCGTACGGCTCATGGCGAGCATCACAGGATAGGCGTGCTTGTAGTGACGCGGAGAACATGCCGCGCAGCAGATCCGAGTCTTCCTGCGGATGCCCCGTAATGGTGGTATTCAGGATCAGCGCCGGTTGCTTGGCGTCCCCCAGGCGCTGTAGGTCGGATGAACGAAAAAGTTGTCGATCGAAACTTTCCTTCAGCAGCATGCCGAGCGCCTCGCGACTGACGAGACGCCACTCCGATGCACCCTCGAGAACGTCGCCTATGAAGGGGTCCGTCATGTGGTACTTGAAATCGTGCCAGGCGCGCGAGTTCTCGGCGAAGGGCGCCAGCAGCTCACCCTGGTGCGCATAGAAATAGGCCACCGCGACTCCGCCGCCGGACACGCCGCTTAAGAGCACGATGTCGCGGCTGACCCCGAGTTTGGCAAGCCCTTCAAGTGCGCTGGCGGTAAAGAGAGCCGCGCGGGTCCCGCCGCCTGAGGCCGCCACGATAATCGCGGGTCTGCCCTCGCTCGCCTGCTTCATGAGGAGCGCCTCGAAGTCCGCGGAGCCGTCCGCCGGCGACGATCGGTGCGCGGTGACGACGGCATCGACGGTATTGCTTCGGTCGGCGTGACCGTAGTACCCGAGATATAGAAGGAAAGCGCCGGCTACGAGTGCGTTCAGCGCGAGAAAGTAGATCTGCAGCCGCCGCTTAAGATCGTTCCGCCGGTCCTCGTCGTTCGGCGGCGTCAATCGTGAGAACAATTCGACGAAGTCATAGGATTGGAACGCCGCCAGCGGCTCGTGTGAATCCTTGTCACGGCACCAGCCGAGGGCGACAAAGCGGCCTAGACCGTGAGGCGCGATCCAGCGATGATCGACGGGCATGGAGACGCGGATGGTTGAATCCGGAAGGTAGGGCACCCGACCCGTCTCCGCATCTGAGTCGCTCCCCAGCAATCGCAGGAGCTCCATGCCGGCGCCGGTGTTGATCGCGTACTCGAACCACCAGAAGAGCGCGTAAGTCATTACGATCCAAATGAAAATGACGCCAAACGGTGCGGCGTCGAGGATCGTGGCCACGTACTGCACGCGGCCCAGGCGCAGGAGTGCCAGGGCGATGACCGCGACGGAAACCACGAGCGGCGTCCCGACGAGAAACCAACGCGTCACGTAGCGCACCATCTGCTGCCAACGCGTGGTCAGGCTACCCATCGTGAGCAGATCAATCGACGCCAAGAGGCCGACCGCCGCAGTCAGCTGCATCCAGTGAGAGGCGACGATGAGAAGGAAGAATGAGGGGAGCAGCAGCAGCTGAGCGATGTGATAGCAAACGCCCGTCACCGTCGCGGCGACGATCCGCCGCGTCGACAAATCGGGATCGACTCGGGAGCCCGGAAAGAGTTCGACTCTTTTCAAAGCGCCTGCATAAAATGAGCGTTGGCCCGCAATGATCGATGCGAACTGAAAACGCGCCCACCGCGGAGCGAGCATCGCGATTCCGGCCAGTGCCAGGGCAAGCACCGCATACACGTGGGGGTAGGGCGTCTGTGTGGCTTCACTGGGAAAGGGTGCCGCGACCCACAGCCAAAGCGTTGCAACGACGACGCCGAGCAACAGGCCATCTTGCAGCGTGCGCCGTTGCGTGGCTGCAAGCCGGCGGGCGGCGAGCGCCGCGGCAGCCACGGCGATCAGCGTAACAGACAGCTGCAGCACAGCGGGCCTTGCGCTCGGCACCTCGTGGCAGATGGACATATTCGCGTGCGTCCAAAGATAGACGCCGATCAGTGCGATGGGCGTCAATACGCTGCACACTCCAACCTCGACGACGGTCCGCACGACGCTGCGTCGGAGGGTTTCCGAGGGGTGCACATGGGCTTTGAGGAAGCGCTTATTGGTACGTGCAATGCCGAATCGCGTAAGAATTATGAGCAGGTAAGCGCAGGCGCCCACGAACGCCACTCCGAGTGCGAAGCGCGCAATCGCCATGCCGCGTGCGCCGAAGACACTGCAAAGCGAATCGAATGTGGGCCCGTAGGCGACGAATACCAGAACGATGACGTAGAGCCAGAACGGCAGCAGACGCAAATAAGGGCGCCGGATGACTTGAACCTCGACACCCCCAGCGGCGGCCGTTACCGTGTAGCGAAACCACCGGTTGACGTCAAATTCAGCGCGGCGCCAGATGCTATCGAGGATATAGGGCAAGTCGAGATACAGGGCACGCGCGAGTGCGCACACAATGCGATGCCGGTTGCTCACTCGATCACCTAGCCCGCGGCCGCCCTACCGCGAAGTGGTTGGGGCGAACAAAGTTCTTGCGGAAAGTATCTTACGCTCTATGTACCTCGGCGGGTTGCGCGGAGAAACGCCCGCAGCGGCCTGTTATGCAGGCTCATGCTTAGCCAATTCGGGCCACGCGCAATGCGCTCGAACTGATTCGCGGCGCCGGCATCGAACCGACCGTGATTGAATACTTGAAAACACCCCCGGAGCGGGCGACGCTGAAATCGCTCATCGAGAGAATGGGCATTCGGCCTCGCGATCTGCTACGCGAGAAGGGGACGCCGTGGGGCGTCAAGCTATGCCGGCCGTCGGATATCGTGCTGAGCATTCTTCCGCGGCCGAAGTAGGGCCTACGCAGCGGGTACAGCCCGCGGCGCGAGGGATGAATTGATTGCTACTACCTCCGGCGACAGCAAGCACACGGCGCGCCACCAAGCCGCCGTCAGCAGATCGGCGTGATGCCGGAGGAAGACGTCGCGCAACTCGGAGGGGATCGATAGAAACTGCAGCCATTGTTCCGGGAATACATCCCGCGGGCCATGGTGGAACCAAGGCTCGCCGCTGGTTTCCTCTTCTTCACAGCTGGGCTGCGGCAGGTCGCGAAACACGCAGTCCGATACGAGGCATATCTCGTCGTAGTCGTAGAAAATCACGCGTCCGTGGCTGGTCACGCCGAAATTCTTCAAGAGCAAATCACCCGGAAATACGTTGCTCGATGCCAAATCGCGCAACGCGTTGCCGTAATCGATGATCGCCGCCTCCGCCGCGGCCGGGTCGGTCTCGCGCAAAAATAGATTGAGCGGTCTTAGGCGCCTTTCGATATAGCAGTGCTCGACGATGAGGTCCGCGCCTTCGATGCGGCAACTCTCGCTCGCCTCGCGGAGCAGCTCGTCGGCCAGCTCCGGCATGAAGCGCGAACGCGGCAGCCGTAGGCGTTTGAATTCCTGAGCGTCGACCAGGCGTCCGGCCCGATCGTGCCGAAACACGAATTGATAGCGTTCGATGACGTCCTCACGGGTGTTGGTTTTCGGCGCCCCGAAGCGGTCGCGGATGACCTTGAACACCAGATCGTGAGAGGGCAGCGTAAAGACGATCATGACCAGACCGCGCNNTAAAACAAACCATGACAAGGCCGCGCTCGCCCGGGGCGTGCACGAAACTGTCGATGGAGGTATCCAAATGGCGCTGCAGCGCGAAGTAGCGCTCGGTCTTGCCCTGCTTCGCCCGGCCGAGAACGGTGTAGAGCTCGTCGATGGACTTGCGCGGCATGAAGGAGCGCAGCAGCGTGATGGCGGCGCTGACCACCGGAAGATCGACATGAAAGTACGATCTCGAGTAACCGAACAGCGAACCCACGTCGGCGCGCGACAGCTTGATGGCATCGACCTGCACGCCCTGAGGCGAATTCGTGAACGCGATGACCATCGGCGTCAGCGAACCGTCGCCGATCAGACGGCCGACGACAAAGGCGTGCATACCGCGGTAAAACACCGGTTCGATGAGCTCGATGGACTCCGGCGCGGCACTTTGGCGGCCGGTGTTGAAGTATCGGCCGATCTCCGCGCTGATCCGGTGTACCGCGGCATCCGTATTATCGATGGCGGCGCCGAACGGCAAGTCGGCGAGAACTTCGCGCACTGCCGCCGGCAAAGAGGCGCCGATCCGATAGACACGAATCGGCACGGCGCCTGATGCGCGGCCCACATTGGTGGCACAGAACTCGACCTCAGGATTTACCCCGACGGTGCCGAACAGATCCCGCGCGACAGAATTGAAGAATGTCCGGTAGAAATCGCTGTCGGGCCGCCGCGCGACGATCAAATCGTACGCGCGTTTGATATCCGCCCAGAGCTCAACGTCGCAGATGCGCGATCGCAGCTCGCTGCCGATCGCAGCGGCGCATCGCGCCACTCGTTGCTCGTACAGCTCGATGCGCGCCACCGCATCGAGTTTGGCGCTATGCCAATCCTCGGCCAGGAAATTCAGCGCCGCGCGGCGCGTGATGCGGCCAAACTCCTCATTATAGTCTCTGAAGTGTTCGGCGATCGCCGCGGCATGATCCTTCGATGTCAGAACCGCCCCTGCTTTAACTACCGCCAATGGCGGCGCTCCGGCGTGATTTGCGACGGCGTTCATGCAAGAGCCCGTTAGGCGACCACGCGTTTCGGCGCAGGCTGGTGCGCCGGCGCGGTGAATTGCTCGGCCTCCGTGCTGCCCGCCATCGCACCGGTGGAGTGCTCGGCGGTGATCGCGGTTTGCACGGCATCGAAATAGCCCGTACCGACGAAAGACTGATGTTTGGTCGCTCGGTAACCGGATTTTTCCTGGCCCAACTCGCGCTGCTGCATCTGCGAATAACCGAGCATACCGTCGTCGCGGTAGGCGGACGCCAGCTCGAACATCGAAAGGTTCAAGGCGTGCCAACCGGCGAGGGTGATGAATTGAAAGCGATAACCCATGGCCGCGAGTTCATCCCGCCACTGCTTCATCGCCGACTGGCTCAATTTGCCCTGCCAGTTGAACGAGGGCGAGCAGTTGTAGGCCAGCAATTTATCGGGATACTTCGCGTGAATGGCGGCAGCGAAGTGGCGCGCTTCTGCAAGATCGGGTTTTGAGGTCTCGCACCATAGCAAGTCGGCATACGGCGCATAGGCGAGTCCGCGGGCAATGGCTTGCTCGATGCCTGCCCTAACGTGAAAGAAGCCCTCGCTCGAGCGCTCGCCCGTGAGGAAGCGAGCGTCACGCGGATCATGATCGGAGAGCAGCAGGTTGGCCGCATCGGCGTCCGTGCGGGCGATGATCACGGTGGGGACATCGAGCACATCGGCCGCGAGGCGGGCCGCGACGAGTTTGTTGATGGCCTCGCCGGTGGAGACCAACACCTTCCCTCCCAGATGACCGCACTTCTTGGCGGAGGAGAGTTGGTCCTCGAAATGAACCGCGGCGGCGCCGGCTCGGATCAGCGCCTTCGTCAGTTCGAATGCATTGAGATTGCCGCCAAACCCGGCTTCGGCATCGGCGATGATCGGCGCCAGCCAGTCGGTGTCGGACTTGCCGTCCAAATGGTGAATCTGGTCGGTGCGCAGCAGCGCGTTGTTGATGCGCTCGACCATCCGCGGCACTGAGTCGACTGGGTACAGGCTCTGATCCGGGTACATTTCGCCCGAGGTGTTGGCATCGCCTGCCACCTGCCAACCCGAGCAATAGATCGCCTTGAGGCCCGCCTGCACCGTTTGCACTGCCTGGTTGCCGCTCATGCAGCCCAGCGCGCCGATGACAGGTTCGCTGGCCAAAAGGCGCCAGAATTTTTCCGCCCCCAGACGCGCCAGCGAGTATTCGATGCGCACGGAACCGCGCAGCCGGGCAACTTCGGCAGCACCGTAGGGGCGCTGTATGCCGTTCCATCGAGAACTCACGGGTGCCTGGATTGCCATCATCAGTCTCCTTGTCGATCAATTCAGAGGCGAGCTTGCATCTCGGTAGGGGTCAAGATTAAAGTGCTTGAACAGAGGATTTACACATTGGAAATTTAACAGTGTGAATTTCACAATATAGAGTGCTGATCGATCTAGGGCGTAAGGGCGAGGGCGTAGGAGCGTTGATGGCAGGACTGATCCGGCAGGGTCATTTTCTCGGCGCGAAGCTGCGCTCCTTGCGCAAGCGCAACGGTCTGACCCTGGACGAACTCTCGGCGCGCTGCGTGCAAATCGACGCCGGCGGCGCCCCCTCCGTGTCCTACCTCAGCATGGTGGAGACCGGCAAGCGCATGCCGTCCGCCGAATTGCTGGAAATGCTGGCGGGCATTTTCGGCAAGGAATCACGCTGGTTTCTTGACGAAAACACCGAAGTGGAAATCACCCCGGCGCAGCGCGAGCGCGGCGGCCTTGCGGCCATGCCTTTGGAGCCGGCTTTTCTGTTCTCGCATGAATTGCTGCAGAACGCGCTGCCGGAGCTATTGTCGCAGACCGGCACCACCGGCCGTCAGTTCGCGCAACTGCTCATCCGGGTTTGGCAGGAAACGCGCCACAACAACTTTCCCGACATCGAGCGGGCTGCCGAAGGATGCGGCGAACGCCAAATGCCGCTCACTCTCGAGGCGGTCGTGGATATCTGCAAACTGCATGGCTTAAAGATTCGCTGGTTTAATGGTGACGGACGCAAGCCGAGCGGCGCTCTGGTGCGCTCCCGGTTCGAGGCTCCCGGGACCGTGTTGATCAACGAACGGCTGCGTAGTCAAGAAGAGCGGCTCAAGTACGAATTGGCTTTCTTTGTCGGCCACAAAATTCTGCACAACGGCGACGGCGCCATTTCGCCGCACAGCGCCGCTCATTCCGGGGACGGCGAGACCTCCGCCTCGCCTGCTGGGATGGGCGCGCAGGATGTGTTGTATGCGTGGCGCGATTTCGAATGCAGTTTTTTTGCCGGCGCGTTGCTATGCCCGCGCATTCCGTTTCGGCGATTCTTGATTCGCGAAGCACACAGGGTGTCCGCGCACCGCAAGCTGGGCGTGACGCCGGCGCTGGTCATGCGTCGCATGACGGCCGTATCGCCCTACCGGCATTGGCATTTCTTCGACGCCTACCCGCCGGGATATCTGCGCGCGGTTTACCGCGGCAATGGCATCCCCTTGCCTTGGGGCAACATGAGCTTGGTGTCCGATCCATGTCCCCGATGGGCGGTTTTCCGGCTATTGCAAGCAACGCCGGCGGCCAAACCCACGCTGCAACGGCCCGAGTCGCAGATTTCGGTGATGCAAGACGGCAAGCGGGCGCGGCTGTATTGCTGTCATTCATTGCGTACGCGCGATGCTCTGGACGAGGTGCACGTGCTGTCGGTCGGTGTCGATCTGGTTCCGGCGCTTGATGCACAGGGGTTCGATGGAGAGAGTGTGGTCGCCGCAGTCGCCGATTCGTGCCGGCGTGGCGGCGGTGACGGCAAGATTCCCGAGGCCGCGGCCGCCAGTATCCTGGCCGCTTCGCAAGTGCTCAATATCGCCTGGATTGCCGACGCGCTGGAGGCGCCCGCCAGCGTCATCTGCCCGCGAAGCGGTGCCTGCCCGCGACTGCCGCAGGCGTGTGCTTAATGACGGCGCAAGGCAAATGGAACGTCACGATCAAGACGCCGGTGGGCGATAAGACCGGGGTGCTTACGCTGGCGGTCGATGGTACGACCCTGACCGGCTCGCTATCCGATGCCGATCATCACGTAGCGATTAGCGACGGCAAGGTGCAAGGCAACAGGCTTACCTGGTCCGCCAGTCTATCCCAGCCAATCGCGATGAAATTCAAGTTCACCGCGATCGTCGAAGCGGATCGCATCAGCGGCGTCGCCAAACACTTTCTCGGCAGCGCGCGGTTCAGCGGCAGCCGCGTCGTTGGTTAGGTGGGGTCGCTTGCGCTCAGTTCACCGGTGGCGTTTTGAATATAGTTCTGCAGCCCCATCTTCTCGATGAGTCCCAGCTGCTCTTCTATGAAATCGATGTGCTCTTCTTCGCTTTTCTGGATGTGAACCAGTAATTCGCGAGAGACGTAGTCCTTTACCGACTCGCAGCAAGCGATGGCTTTGGTATACAAAGGGTGCGCCGCCATTTCGCGCTTAAGATCGCACTCCAATATTTCGCGGGCGTCCTCGCCGATGAACAGCTTGCCGAGATCTTGAAGATTCGGCAGGCCCTCCAAGAACAGAATTCGCTTGATGAGCCGGTCGGCATGTTTCATCTCATCGATCGATTCATCGTATTCGATCTTGCCGAGGCGCTTGAGACCCCAATTATCCAGCATGCGCGCGTGCAGGAAATACTGATTGATCGAGGTGAGCTCGTTCTTCAGCGCCTGATTGAGAAAATCCAAGACCTTGGCATCGCCTTGCACGGTAGCCCCTAATGGAATGCGTTCGGGGATTGTATGCCCGAATCGATGCGCAAGGCATCAGCTGAAAGAACTTAGACGGCGAATTCCGTGCGGGCGGCGGAAAAAAAAGGCGGCCGCGGATGAGTTATCGCACAGATCCTAAAGACGCGGACAAAGCGGCCCTCGCCTCCGGGACGCACTTGCCGCAGCAGGTGCCCACTCCGAGCTCTCGGGTGATATCACGCATGCACGTCGCGCCTTCCTTAACCGCGGCGCGAATGTGTCTGTCGGATACCGCTTTGCACACGCAAACTATCATGGGGCGTATTGTGAACGCGAATACGAATGATTGTCAATACCGTTAAGTTCTTGTCATTTGATTCTGTGATGCGGTGCGCCTTCTCCTCGACGCCACTGCGGCCGCCCGGCTCATTTCACCGCGCCGCGGCAGGATCTATTATCCTCGGATGAGCGGCGGGGCCGCGTTCCCATCTTGGACGTGAAAAGAAATGAAGATTTATTCTTGGAATGTCAATGGCATACGAGCAGTTCTTAAGAAGGAACTATTCCAGCCTTTTCTTAAGACCCACCAACCCGACATCCTATGCCTGCAGGAAACCAAGGCCGAGCGCGAGCAGATTGAGATCGACCTGCCGGGGTATCACGAATATTGGAATTCCGCGGTCAAGAAGGGCTATTCGGGCACTGCGATATTTTCCAAGCAGAAGCCGCTTGCGGTCACCAACGGCTTTCCAAACGACTTTGCGCGGCGCTTCGCGTTCGCCGACGAACTGAAGCGAGACAGCGCCGAGGAAGGGCGGGTGATGACGGCAGAGTACGAGAAATTCTATGCAGTGACGGTCTACACACCGAACGCCAAGGACGACCTTAGCCGCCTGCCGCTGCGCTTCCGGCAGTGGGATCCTGCGTTTCTTGCATATTGCAATCTGCTCGAAAAAAACAAGCCGGTGGTCTTTTGCGGTGATCTGAATGTCGCGCACACCGAATTGGATCTGGCCAACCCCAAATCGAATCGCGGCAAGAAGGGCTTCACCGACGAGGAGCGCAAGGGATTTCAGAATCTCGTGGATGCAGGCTTCGTCGATACCTTTCGTCTATTCAAACAGGGCAATGGGTACTACTCGTGGTGGAGCCATTTCGCCAATTCTCGGGCGCGCAACATCGGATGGAGAATCGATTACGTTCTTGTATCCCCACGGCTGCGCGGCGCCGTGAAGGATGCCCAGATCCACCCCGACGTCATGGGCAGCGATCATTGCCCGGTGAGCGTTACGCTCGACTAGTTGGCGTGACACACCAGCGTCCGATCGGAACTCTAATCGCGAGCTGGCGCGGGCGGGTTCTGTCGGCAGTTCTGCGATGATGGTCGGCGACTCGATCAACGACGTTCAAGCGGCGCGCGCCGCCGGGATGCCGATACTCTGCGTCCCGTACGGCTACAATGAGGGCCGGGACCCGCGCTCGCTCGAGTGCGACGCGTTGATCGACACTCTTGCGGAATTGCCGGCGTTGCTGCTGCCCAGGCCGCTCCCCTCGGGCAACGCTCATTGCGGGAGGGGCGGCTGTATTTTTTCATCATGCGCGGAGCGAGGAGCAGTGGTTCGATGATTCGGAAAACACTGGCGCTGGCTAGCGTCGTTTTTGTCGCCGGTCCGGTCTTCGCGGGCACACCGCCCAGTCAGTTTGGCGTCGACGCGCCGCAGCTCGCTCCCCTCGGCGAGTTCGCGGTGGGAGTCAGGACAATCAATCTGGTGCAACATGCGCAGCCGGACGTGCTCGCTTTCGATGCCGCGCGCGGCGCGGCTCCGCTGCGGGACCGCGCGCTGACCGTCGATCTTTGGTACCCCGCGCGCACCGCACCGGGGGCAGCGCGCGCAATTTACACCGCCAGTCTTCCGTCCTTGCCGCCGGCGCCGCCGGCCGTTTTTTCAGTGCCGGGCGTGGCCGTCCGCGACGCACCCGCTGCGGGAGCGGGATATCCGCTGGTCATTGTTTCTCATGGCTACAGCGGCGCTCCGGCCGCGATGACTTGGCTGACCGAAAACCTCGCTTCGAAGGGCTATGTTGTCGCGGCAATTCGCCACGAGGATCCGCCGATCACGGACCCGGCCGGACATCCAAAGCCGCTGCTACGGAGACCGCTCGACATCGCTTTCGTGGCGCGAACTTTGCAAAGCACGTTGGCGGAGGCGCACTTGATCGATCCAACCCGAACGGCTCTGATCGGTTATTCCGCCGGTGGTTATGGGGTGCTGACCGCGGCCGGCGCGACGCTGGACCCGGCCAGTCCGGCGGCAAAGATGGTGCCGGGGGGACTGCTGCTTCCCTACGCTCGGGGCGGCGCGAAGCGCGATGCGGTAAGCGTCAAGGCGTTGCGCGCGGTGGTCGCGATATCCCCTATGGGCGGCGATGCGCTCGCCGCGTGGGGCTCCGACGGGTTGAGCACCATCACGGCGCCGCTGCTGCTCATTGCCGGCGACCGAGATCGAACCGTGGGCTACGCCACCGGTGCTCGCGCCTTCTTCGACGAGGCGACCGGCGCGCACCGTTATCTTCTAACGTTTCTAGGTGCCGGACACGATATCGGCCTGAACCCGCCGCCCGATAGGATGCGTCAGCGGCTATGGGATCAAGATTGGTTCGAGGATCCGGTATGGAGAGCGGAGCGAATCAATGCAATCAACGCGCATTTCATTACTGCGTTCCTCGATCTTTACGTCAGGAGAATGGAAAGCCGCGCCGCGTATCTCAACGTGCGGGATCCGCAATCCTCGGCCGGCGTTTGGCCGGCGAGCAGTCAATTGGCCTATGACGCCTACAGTCCCGGCACAGCCGAGGTGACGGTTTGGAAGGGTTTTCAACACAATCATGCGGAAGGACTCGAGCTGCTGCAGGCCGATGCGCGCGCGGCGATGGTCCGGACTTTCCGCTGAGCGCCTCCTGCACTACTGTGCCGGCGGTCGCGCGGGCGGCGGATGCGGTAAATGCAACCGATGGGCCCAGACACACAAAGGAAGCCGTGATGCGCAAGAAGCATATTGGTACCGCGGAGCAGATCTCCGAGGAGTGGCATGCCGTCATCATCCTGAGTCCCGGCACAAGCTGCGTCGCTGCCGCTGCGTGCCGCGGCCTTCGTTTTCTGTCGGCGGAGGCGCCGCGCCTGCCCTTGTCCGAGTGCGATCGGCCGGAGAGCTGCCCGTGCACGTACCGGCACTACGCAGATCGGCGAGCGAAGAAGAGGCGTGCGGCTGAGACCGGGAAGGTTCTCGGTACCCCTACTAAGCCGGTGGCGGAGAAGCGGGTTGCGCGCGGGCGGCGTTCGACGGATCAGTGAGCGGTCGGTTTCGATTGTGCCTTGCCGCCGCGCATCAGCGTTACGGCCAGAAGCGCCGATGCGACCATCAGGAACAAGCTGACCGCATTCAATACAGGGGTGGCACCTTCTCGCATGCGCCCATACATCATCACCGTCAGCGGCGAGTCGGCGCCGACCAACATTAAGGTGGTATTGAAGTCCGCGAATGACATCAGGAAGGAAATGGCGGCGGACCCTAGCAGGGCGGGGCGCAGATACGGCAGCATGATGTGGCTAAAAACGGCCCCTTTGGAAGCGCCGAGATTGAGCGCAGCCTCTTCTAAAGTTCGGTCGAATCGCTTCAATCGGGCGCTGATCGTCAGCGTCGAGATGGTTGCGATAAACGAGAATTGACCGGCCACGACGAGGGGCAGTCCCGGGCGCAGAAAGTCCAGTTCCCAGCCGAAAGCCGAATCCACGAATTCGGCAATCTGGCTCGCAAAAGCCAGGATCGAAATCCCCAGAATGACGCCCGGAATGACCAATGGCGCCAGCATTAAAATCGACAGCACCTGCTTGCCTGGAAAGCGGCCGCGCTCGATGAGAAACGCGTTGGCCGTGCCGACCAGCACGGACAGCGAGGTCACCCACAGGGCGACGACGAAACTGGTCCAGATGCTCCCCAGTAGCTCGGTGTCGGCAAATAGGCCGGTACGGCCGGACGACGCGTTGCCGAGAAACCAATCCAGAGTAAATCCGCGCCATGGCGGCGCGGGGGAGGGCGCGTTATTGAACGCGAACACGGCGACAATTACCAACGGCAGGAAAAGAAATGTGAGAAACGCGACCAAGTACACCGTGGTCGCGCTACGCAGCCATGCCGGGCGCGGCAGCGAGGGAATCATGTGCGCCGCATCACTTCGCCAAAGCGTTGACCGCTGAGCTTCAGTCCCAGCACGACCAATCCGGTGGACAGCCCGAGCAGCAGGAAGCCAAAGGCCGCGCCCTGTTCCCAGTTGAAGCGCGTAATGAACTGGGTATAGATCTGCTCCGTGAACCACTGCGAGTTCTTGCCGCCGAGCAACACCGGAGTCAGATAGTTGCCGAGCGTGAGCATGAAGACGATGATGCAGCCGGCCGTGATGCCGGGCGCCGCATGCGGAATGACGATGGTGCGCAAGATGGCGAAACCGTTCGCGCCCAGATCGTAGGCGGCTTCGATGAGTGCATTGTCGAGACTCTCCAAACTCGATACCAGCGGCACCACCATGAAGAGCAGCGACGAATAGACCAATCCCACCAGCAGGGTCGAGTCCCGGTACAGCAATTCCACCGGCACAGCGGTGATCCCGAGCTTGACAAGCAGTGCCGGCAGCACCCCGGACTCTCTCAAGAGAATCATCCAGCCGAGCGTGCGAACCGTCTCGCTGACCCAAAACGGAATCAAGCAGACGAGAAACAGCAGGGAGCTTGCGCGCCCGCGAGCCAACTTCGCAATGATCCATGAAATGGGGAATGCGATGAGCAAAGTCAGCAGGGTGGCGATTACCGACAGCAATGCCGTGCGCACGAACACGTGCCAATACAGAGGCTCGGTGAAGAAAGTCTTGTATTGCGCAAGGCTGGCGACGTACTGACGCGGCCCGACGCGCTCGCGGAAGGACAGCAACGCAAGATCGACGTGCGGCAAGATGATGAGGGCGCCCAGCCACAGAAGTGCCGGCGCAAGCAACAGTCCCAGCGTCAACCGCCCATGCCAGCGCGTTTCGACGGCGCCGGTCATCACATGGCGCCGCTGCGGCGCGCCGGGAAGCACACCGCCCGCTCGGGATCGAAGCTGAATACCACTTTTTCCTGCGCGCGCAGATCCGAGAATTGACCGGTCTGCGGCAAGGCAATGCGAAACTCGCTGCGACTACCGGCCTCTTGCAGCAGCACGGCCGAATTCGCACCGTCGAACAGCACGCTCTGTACTTCACCCGAATGCCAGGGTTGACCGGACGGCAGTTCCGCGGCGCCGCGGCCGAGGCTTGCCACCTCCGGGCGAACGAATGCCTCGACCAGGTCCCCTTCGGAAATCGCGGTATTGCGGCGCGCGCGAACGAGCCAACCGTCCGCCGTCGTGATGTCGACCACCGCGCCATCCGTCTTGGTCGCGCGTCCCTCGATGCGGTTGTTCGCGCCGACGAATCCTGCCACGAACGGTGTTTGCGGCCGGTAATACAAATCCTGCGGCGTGCCCAGCTGCTCGAATCGGCCGTGGCTCATCACGCCGACGTGATCCGAGAGCACCAGCGCCTCGGATTGATCGTGAGTGATGTAAACAAAGGTGGTGCCAAAGGCTGCCTGGAGTTGCTTGAGCTCGATTTTCATGTGCTCGCGCAGCTTCAGATCGAGCGCTCCCAAGGGTTCGTCGAGCAACAGAAGCGTGGGTTCCAGAACGAGGCTGCGCGCGATCGCGACGCGCTGGCGCTGACCGCCCGAAAGTTCATCGACTCCCTTGCCCGAGGCGCCGCCGAGTCCGACGCGTTCCAGCATCTGCTCACTGCGCACGAGCCGCTCGGGGCGGCTCATCCCGCGACGCGCCAAACCAAACGCGACATTCTCGCCCACCGACATCATCGGGAACAGCGCGAGCTGCTGAAATACCATATTCACCGGGCGGCGATTCGGCGCGACGTCGCGCATGCTCTTGCCGCCGATCGCGATGTCGCCGCTATCCGGAGCAATGAATCCCGCGATCATTCGCAGCAGGGTCGTCTTGCCGCAACCCGACGGCCCCAGTATCGAGAAAAAGCTGCCGCGTTCGACCGTGAAGGAGAGCGAGTCCACCGCCGCGTGATTCGCGAAACGTTTGACCACGGCGTCCGCCACTAGATCGGGAGTACTCAATTGGCGGCCTTGATACGATCGAGCACGCGGCCCTCTATTTCTTCCAATCCTGCGGGAATTGCCGGATACCAATGAATGCCCTTCAATGCGGCATCGGGAAAGGCGGCGACGAACTGCGCCTTCAGCCGCGGGTCGACCAGCGGCGCGGTTCCATTGGCGGCGGAAAAATTCCCGACGGACTTGATGATTCTTGCTGCATTCTCGGGGCGCATCGCGAAATTGATCCACGCATATACGGCCGCGTCGTTGCGGCCCTTGGCCGGCAGCGCGAAGGTGTCGAGCCAGCCGAGAGCGCCGGAGCGCGGCACGATGTATTGAATGTCGGGATTTTCGCGATTGAGCGTCCACCCTCCCGTATCCCACATCATCGCCGCCACGACCTCTCCGGAACGGATGCCGTTCAACAACTGATCCTTGTTGTCGAAAAAGAATTTGAAGTTCGGCTTACAGGCGATGAGCTCATCGCCCACCTGATCCATCAGCGCGGCGTACGCTTTTGGGTTGCCGTAGAGCGCGAACGGGTCCTTGCCCATGGCGAAAGCGAACGCCATCAGCGTCGGCCGCCGCAGGCGAATCGAAGTCTTGCCTTTGAGGTCCGCTCTGCAAAGATCGGCATAGTCCGTGATCTTGGCGCGCTTGGTGTTGGCCACGAGGCCGTCGGTGCCCCATAGATACGGCAGCCCGTACACTTTGCCGTCGATAGTGGTATTTCTGCGCACGATATTCAAAAGTGCCGGCTGGAATTCCTCGAGCTTGACCTTGCTAAGATCGAAGGACTTGTAGATGCCGAATTCCCGCTGCGCCTCCGAAATTCGGTCCTGGGACGGCTGCGCGAGATCGTATCCCGCACCTCCGGTCGCCCGCAGCTTTGAAATCATCTCTTCGTTATTCGACAGCGTCACTTCGACCTCGATGCCGGTTTGCTTTTCGAATGCCGCGATGAGATCGGCGGGCACGTAGTCGGCCCAACTGATGATCCGCAGTTTTTGGCCGTCGGCTTTGGCTTCGCCGATTCCTAAGACGAGAGCGAACGCAATGCAGGTTGCAATCAACTGTCTCATCGATGCTCCTCGAGAACGGTGAACCGGTCGTCGGGTCGGCATGGATCTTACCGAATCGGCCGGTATTCGTCTTTAGCGGCCGATATCAGGGGACGACGGTCGTGAACAGGTAGACGGCAAAAACCACCAGCAATGCGACGCCGTGCAGAATGATCGTGCGTCCGGTTCGAAGCGCCAGCGCCGTCAGGAATAGCGAGAGAACGAGCAGAACCGTGGATTTGGCGTCGATGCCGAGGATGAGCCTCGAGTTCATGCACAGCGACAGAACGCTGACTGCGGGAATGGTCAGTCCAATGCTCGCGGGCGCCGATCCCAGCGCAAGGTTGAGGCTGGTCTGCAAGCGATTCTGCCGCGCGGCGCGCACGGCCGCCAACCCTTCGGGCAACAGAACGATGCCGGCGATGGCAACACCCACCACGGCGTCCGGCGCGCCGACGCGTGCCGCCGCCGCCACGGGAGCGATGACGGTCCACAGCGGCAAGTCTCGAAGGAAGCGACGGCCGGAATGATGCGTAGCCGATGTCATGATATTACTCAGCAAGAGCCGGCGAATCGTAGCATCCCATCGTGGCCGCGGCATCGAATGCGTGAAAGCCTGCTTGCGGGTATTCGCTCATCTACACTAGCGTGCGGATGCTGCAGGACTTTTCTGCCTCGAATTTAGGAGTCTGTGCATGACAGCCGTGCATCGCGATCCGGCGCCGTAATGGAGGTTTACGACGTGCTCGTCATCGGCGCGGGTATTGCCGGCGCTTCGGTGGCGGCGAAGCTCGCGGCCGACATGAGAGTGGCGATCCTGGAGCAGGAAATGCATCCGGGGTATCACTCCACCGGTCGCTCGGCGGCGCTCTATTCCGAGATTTACGGTCCGGCGCAAGTTCGCGTTCTGACCCGTGCGAGCCGGGATTTCTACCGCGCTCCTCCGGCCGGCTTCAACGCCTCACCACTGATCAATGCGCGAGGCGCCCTCTATATCGCCACGCACGCGCAGACGCCGCAGCTCGAGCGCTTCGCCAGCTTGCCGGACGTCGCGCCCGCGATCGTGCCGGTTGCGGGCGACCGGATTTGCGAGTTGTCGCCGCTGCTACGACGCGGCTACGCCGCTGCCGCAATCTTGGAGGGCGACAGCATGGACATCGACGTACATGCGCTGCACAGCGGCTATCTTCGGATTGCTCGGGGCGGCAGCGGCCGGCTGGTGACGGACGCGCAGGTGCAGCGGCTGGACTTCACCGCGGGCATGTGGCGGGCGCAGACGCCCCGAGCCGTGTTCAGCGCACCGATCGTGGTGAACGCCGCAGGCGCTTGGGCGGATTCCGTGGGATCGATGGCCGGAGTCGGCAGTAGGCGCATCCAGCCGTTCCGGCGCACGGCCTTGACCGTCGATGCGCCGGATATTGCTGGGTTGAGCACCTCCCCCATGACGATCGATATTGACGAGCAGTTTTATTGGAAACCGGACGCGGGCCGCCTGCTCATCTCGTTGGCCGAGGAAACGCCGGTCCCCGCCGGCGATGTTCAGCCGGAAGAACTTGACGTCGCGCTCGCCGTCGAACGCGTCGAAGCTGCTTCCACTCTGCAGATTCACCGCATTCAGCACACATGGGCCGGCCTGCGAAGTTTCGCGCCGGATCGGCTGCCGGTGATCGGATTCACGTCGAGCGCCGACGGATTCTTTTGGTTGGCGGGCCAGGGTGGATACGGCATTCAGACCGCGCCGGCGGTGGCGCGGTTGGCGGCCGCGCTCATCGCTCGCCGAGCGATCCCGGAGGATCTGTTACGGCTCGGTCTCGATGTCGCGGCGCTGTCGCCTGACCGGCAATACTTGCTCTAGAACGAGTAACCCACCGCCAGGACCAGCGCTTGAGGTCCGAAACTGATATCGGTGGTCCGGATCACACCGGCAGTGTCGGCCGTGAGATGAGTTTTCACGCGCGCGATCGAATACGACGCATCGAAGCTCCAGTTTTGCGCGAACTTGTAGACAAAGCCGACGGTGCCGGCCGGTCCGGTGGAGGAAGTCAGAGAAAGTTTGGTCGGACCGCCTGTGGCCGCATCGCCCGCGGCGGTGGAGTTCCGATCGTAGAAACTGGTGTGATTGACACCGGCGCCGATGTACGGCTGCCAAGGCGACGCCTCGTCCATGAACCGGTACTCGAGCAATAGGGTGGGCGCCAACCAGCGGGCGGTGGAAATCACTTGTCCGTTATAAGGCGCCGATCCCAATGCGGCGGGCCCCACGCCCACGGTCTTGCTCAGCGGCGGATAGCCCGCCGTGAGTTCAACGTCGAAATGCGAGGTCAGACGCCTGATGTAGGCGATGTACAGCGTGTCCAAATTGTCTTCTTTCAGATTGACGCCCGGGGGCACATAGGGCCCGCTGATGTCATCCGCGCTCGTGTGATAAAACACCGAGTAGAGTCCGAGCCGAACGGTATTGCTCTGGACATCGTCGGCCAGCGCGGTTGAGACACATGAAAACAGGGCGACCGCCGTAACCAGACCGGCAGACAGCGCGCGGACGTTGAGTTTCGTCATTTTCTACACCTTAGAATTGGCTGAAAAAGGCGCGGGCAGCGACCGCACAGAACGGATCTTCGGAGGTGTGATAGTTCTGCACGATCAGTTCCGCCGCCGCCGCGAGCGACAGGCCGCCGCCGGCGGCCGTTTGGTAGAACGCGAACTGTTGCGCCTGGCTCGTCTGGAACCCCGTCTGCACGGCCGCGAACGGGCCGGAGGGGGCGGCGCTCAAGTCCAGCACCGACACGAGGCCTGCGGGCAGGGCGCTCCAGAACGCCTGCATGACTTGGGTGTTTTGCGCGAAGTATACCGTCGGGTCTTGATCGCCGCCGCACATCAGCGTCGGCGCATGCGGCGCCCAATTCCCATTGCGCAGATCATTCTTGTACAGAGCCAAGCGAAATGTCTGAGCCGGCGGTGCAGCCGCCAGCGGAAAGCCCGGCTTGGTTGCCGGAAACGCGTCCGCGCCGTCCGGATTGGACGCCACATCCAAAACGTAGCTCACGCGAAACGCATTGTTGATCAGGTACGGTGAGCCGAACCCCAGGTCGAACAAAGGAGTGTCTGGACTTGCGGGCAGGAACGGAGTCGGGGGCACTCCCAGAGCGGCGGTCAGCTCCGCCGACAGCGTCGGATCGTTCGGAATATCGACAACCGGCGTCGTGCTGTCGAACAGGGCGGTCTCCGGCAGCAAACCGCTCGAGATGATCGTGTCGATCGGCGTCAGGCTCGGCAACAGGGTATTGATGCCGGTCGCGTAGGTCGTGGAGTAGACATCGGTGAGCGCGCTATAAATATTGCCATAGGCTTCTTGATAGCTCGTGGTCAGCAACGGCGAGAATACCGTCGAGTCCAAATTGACCGCGCCGAAGAAGACGGCGTCCACCAGGGCCTCCAACGCATAGGGCCCGGACCCCGGCGCCGCCGCCGTGACGGTGCTTCCCGCCAGTTCGAGGGCGCGCTCGGTCGCCATCGCCACATGTCCGCCCTCCGAATAACCGCTGATGAACAGCTTGCCGTTGTCGCTCGTGGCGGAGGACAGGGTCTTCGGAAGCGCGGTGCGCGCCGCCGTCAGGATGTCGATCATTTCGCCCGACTGCTGTTCGGCGTTTAGAAACGGGTGGTACCCGAGCGTCGAGATATCGTAGCCAGCATAGTTTGGCGCGACCACTATGTAGCCTTGCGCCGCGAACATGGCGGCAATCAGCGCGCCCTCGGTATTGGACGCGTTGGTGATGTCGGCAATGTTGAAGGTCTTATTGGTCTCGGTCGCATGCCCGTACAGCACGATCGGTCGCGGCCCGGAACAGGCCGGCGCGGCGCCGGTGGGCACCATCAACGCCCCGGAGGACTCGGTGGTTTCCCCCGCGCCGCCGATGGTCCAGAACTGAAGGTAGTAGAAATCCACTCCGCAGGTCGGGTTGCCGGTGATTTCCAATAGCTGCGCGCCCGAGGTGCTTGCAGCGAGGTTCGCCTGGAAGTCGGCTGCATTCAGCGAGGCGATGCGGAACGGCGGATTCATACTCAGAGTGCCGTGCGCGGTGGAGGTCGAAAGCGCCGAGGTATTTGTACTGGATCCGCCACACGCGGCCAGCAGCACCGCGCCGAACGCTGCGCTCAGCGGCTTGATAAGCTTGAACATGCCTGTGTCTCCTGACTTCGGCCGATTAGGGAGAAAAAGAGGCCCATTCCCGGGCAAATGGTCTAATTTGTTGTGCTGCAATTACCCGATCGCGAACCGCGCCATAGTACCTTACCCGGTGCAAAATGGGCATCGGGGAGATTGTAAATTCAAGCCCCCCTACGCCTGTTGCGGCATCGCCACGCCGGCGATCCGCTCACATCATACTGGAGGCAAAGCCCGCATGGGCGTCGCGCCCCGCAAGCCAGGCGTGGATCTGTGCGACGATGGCGAGAGCAATGGCCTCCGGCGTCATTGCGCCGATGTCCAAGCCGACGGGTCCGCGGATTCGGCCACGTAGCTTCTGCGCCGCGCCGCCCAGCTCATCGGCAAGTCGATTGCGGCGGGCCGCCGGACCGAGCAGCCCGACATAGGCCGGAGCGCCGGCTTCGGCAAGTTCGCGCAGATACGCCGCGTCGGACGGCAAGTGGTGACTCATCACGACGGCGGCGTGACAGCGTTCGATTGCCACTGCGGCGCGCAGCGAGCTCGCATCGGCCAGCAGCACCTCGGCGCCGGGGAAACGGCCGCTGATTGCAAAGGCCGGGCGGTGATCCACCACCGTGACGCGCCAGCCCATGGCGCGCGCGGCGCCGACGACCGGCTGGGCGTCCGGGCCTGCGCCGCAAATCAGCAAATGCGGAGCCGGCGCAAGAAATTGAATGAAGCATCGCTCGCGCCCTACTTGCGTGTGAGTGTCGAGCGTCTGGGAGGTGCCGCCGGCAAGCGTTTGCTGCGCGGCTGAGATCAGATCGGGCGGCAGCGGCGGCGCGGCACGGTAGGTGCCCAACGCCAGCTCTACGGAATCGTGAATCGTTACCAGCGAAGTCGCCACGCCGGCGCGCGTGGCGCGCCCCGCTGCGGCAAGCGCCGCCGCGGCGGGACTGCCGAGTCCGGCCGGCTCGAGCATGACGCGCATCGCTCCCTCGCAGCCCGCGCCAATGCCGTACAGAATATCGTCGGGACCGCGCATGTCGTATTCGACGGCGCGCGGCGTGCCGCTTTCAAGCACGGATTGCGCGTGGATTTTCAAATCCGCTTCCAGACATCCGCCGCTCAGGAGTCCGAGGTAGCTGCCGTCGGCCATGATCAGCATGCGCGCTCCGGGTTTGCGATAAGTGGAACCGGCGGTCGCCACTACCGTGGCAAGCACTCTGGCGCCGCGGTCCGCCGGCGCGCGTTCGAGCAGCAATTCAAGACTGGTGTCGAGACGGACGTAGCCGCGCCCTACGGCCGGCGTCGCGGTATCGGCCGCGTTGAGTGCGTGGGATAGCTTGGTCATGAAGTCAAGTCAACTCCAACGGAACCTTCGCCGTCGTTGCGGCTAAAGAGCAATTCACAGGTTTGTGACAGAGCGGCATTAAGAATGCAATAGACACACTTCAGCATAGGTGCGTTTCAGCACGTATCATGCGGCGAGAACCTGTTGTCACACACCGGACTGCGCATGGCGACCACGGCCGAAATCGGCATTCCAGTACCCGGCGGATCCGGGCAATTTCAATTCAAGGTGCTCGGCGCCTTGAGCTTTTCGCATCTGCTCAACGACATGCTGCAGTCGTTGCTGCTGGCGATGTATCCGCTGTTCAAGGGCGAGTTCTCGCTGAGTTTTGCACAGATCGGCTTGATTACGCTCACTTATCAGGTGACTGCATCGTTGCTGCAACCGCTGATCGGTTTGTATGCGGATCGCAATCCGAGGCCGTATTCGCTGTCGGCCGGCATGTGCTTGACGCTTGCGGGCCTATTGACGCTCGCCTGGGCCCATAGCTTCCATGGCGTGCTGCTCGCCGCCGCGCTGGTGGGGAGCGGTTCTTCGGTGTTTCATCCCGAATCGTCGCGAATCGCACGGCTCGCGTCCGGGGGCCGGCACGGCTTGGCGCAGTCGATTTTTCAGATCGGCGGCAATACCGGCAGTGCGATCGGACCGTTGCTCGCCGCCGCGATCATTCTCCCGTACGGTCAGAAGAGCGTCGCATGGTTCGGCCTAGCGGCGCTGATGGCGATCGCCGTGCTTTGGCAAGTCGGCGGCTGGTACAAGAGGCACCTCGCCGATGCGCCCGAACGCGGCTCGAGCAAGCCCGTGCACCACGCCTTGCCGTCCCGTACGGTCGCGTGGTCCATTGCGATTCTGGTCCTGCTGGTCTTTTCGAAATATTTCTATCTTGCAAGCCTCAGCAGCTATTACAGCTTTTATTTGATCGAAAAGTTCGGACTGTCGGTTCGCTCCTCGCAGCTGCATCTGTTCTTGTTCTTGTTCGCAGTGGCCATCGGCACACTGCTGGGCGGTCCTATCGGCGATCGCATCGGCCGCAAGCACGTGATCTGGGTTTCCATATTGGGCGTTGCGCCTTTCTCGTTGCTGCTGCCGTACGCGAATCTGCCATGGACCGTCGTCCTCACGTTCGTCATCGGCGTCACGATCTCGTCGGCGTTTTCGGCAATCGTCGTGTTCGCGCAAGAGCTGATTCCCGGGCGGGTGGGCGCGGTCTCGGGTTTATTTTTTGGTTTTGCGTTCGGCGTCGGTGGAATCGCCGCCGCGGTGCTGGGCAGTCTCGCGGATAGCCACGGCATCGCATTCGTCTTTCGAATGTGCGCCTATCTGCCGCTGTTGGGCGTCGCAACCACGTTCCTACCCGACATCAAGGAGTGCCACCCGCAATCAGCATAGGCGAGCGAGCCGCGCACCTCGGGCCGCCGTACACGCACACTCGACCGTCGACGCTCGCGCCGCAGCGTTAGGATTCCCTAAATTGTGCGCCGCATATCGGCGCTGCGAGCAGCGCTGGACAATACTGTGGACTGTCAATCACCGATTGTCCGCATTATGTCGCATCGCCTTGGGACTTCAGGGCGGCATCCGGCGCTGCCTGAGAGCCGCGTTACGTGACTCAGCGCGAACAGCCCGGCAACTGGGTGTTTCGGCGCCCTGGGCTGCTGGCTGCGTTCGCGTTGCCGTTGGCGCTGCTTCTCGGCCTGTTCATTGTGAGCCAGCGGCATTGGCAGGAGCGCATTGCCGGGCTGGAGCGCGCGAATATGGATCTGCAGCTGCAGGAGCTTGCGCGCGGCCTGGCGGCGGAGTCGGAGGCACTCATCGAATGCGGGCGGGAGTTGGCGTTCTCCGACAGCTCGCTGCAGCCGGTCCAGGACAGCAAGGGTGCGGGTGCATCCCGGCCGCAGATCGCGACCCTGTCTCGCTGCGAGGTGAACAAGCTTTTGGTCGTCACTGCAGCGCGAGCCGTCCGGTTCAGCGCAAGCGTCGATGGCGATCGGCTGATCGAAGGTCCGCCCGATCCCGAATTGACTCGGTTTCTTGAATCGGCCGCTGCCGCAACTGCGGTGAGCGGCGTCGCGCGCGCGCCGGCATCGGCAAGCTTCGCCGGCAATCAGCTCCTCGTCGCTGTCCGGATCGACTCCCGCGCGGTTCCGGCTTCTGTGATCGGGTGGCTCGTCCTCGAACGCTCCATTTCCGCGGCCATGATGGCGCGGCTCGCGCAATCGGTGGGCGGCTCGCTGACCGGGCGATCGCCGCGGCAGCTCGGCTCATCGGCGATGTTCGACAATAAAGAGATATCGATGGCATCGCCGTTCGCCGACCGTGCGGAAGTTACGACACGCTTGTCCCGCGACCGCTCTTCGGGTGAGGCCATCCTTCGCGATCTTGACGGCAAGCCGGCCTGGGTCTTGCAGTTGCAGCGCGGGCCGGCCGCGGATGCGCGCGCCGCGGGCCCATGGCGGCTGGCCGGCGCCCTGACTTCCAGGCTCGCCGGATTGCTGGCAATTCTCGCCGCTGCGATTATCGCCGCGGCGATATTCACGTTGGTGCAATACTTTCGCAACCGACGATCGGTCGATGCGCGTTACAAGGCCATCATCGATCAGACGGACGACGGCATTGTCATCGTCGATTCGGCCACCCATCAAGTTCTGTACACCAATCCTGCATTTCTGGCGCGCCTCAGCTACACCGGCGCCGAGGCGCGAACGTTGAAATTGTTGGACATCTTTGCCGACGGAGGCAGCCCGGCCGAAAAAGTTCTGGCGCGGCTGCGCGACGCCAATTCGCAATCCGCGCTGAATATGCAGCTTCGCTGCAAGAGCGGAGCGTTGATCGACATCGAGACGCGATGCAACGCCCTCGATGTGGACGGCCGCGACGTTTTGGCCTATGTCACGCATGACGTCTCCGTGCGCAGGAAGGTGGAGCAGCAGCTCATCGAGAATCAGCAGCGGCTCGACCGCATGGCGCATCACGATCAGCTGACCGGGCTGCCCAACCGGCACTACCTTGCGACCTTTCTGCCCGAGGCGATCGCCGCGGCAAAAGAGGCGAACTCCCTTCTGGGAGTGGTGTTCTTGGATCTCGACCGTTTCAAGCACATCAACGACACGCGCGGGCACGAGACGGGAGACAAGCTGCTGCAAGAGGTGGCCGGCCGATTGCGGGCCTGTGTCCGCGACACCGACGTCGTCGTTCGAATGGGCGGCGACGAGTTCGTCGTCGTGTTTCCCAACGTCAAGTCCTACGACGAGGTCACCTTGGGTGCGGGCCGAATCATCGAGACATTGGACAAGCCCATCCTCATCGATGCACACCCGCTGCAGACGACGGGCAGCGTTGGGGTGAGTCTGTATCCTCAAGACGGCGCCGACATGGGCGAATTGCTCAAGCATTCCGATACGGCCATGTACCAGGCGAAGGAGCGAGGCCGCAACAATGTGCAAATGTTCAGCCAGATCATGAATCGCAAGCTGAAGCATCGGGTGGCGATGGAGGCGTCGCTGCGCGAAGCGCTGCGCCTGAAGCAGCTGGACGTGCACTATCAACCCTTTGTCAATCTCGTCACGCGCAAGGTGGTCGGGCTCGAAGCCCTCATGCGATGGCGGCATCCGGTGCACGGCATGATACCCGCCGACCAGTTCATCCCGGTCGCCGAAGAAACCGGCCTGATCGTGCCCATGGGTAACTTCGTGCTGCATCGTACGCTGCAGACCATGAGCGCTTGGCGTAAAGCCGGAGTGCCGCTGGTGCCGATTTCGCTGAACGTGGCGCCGGCCCAACTGCAGCGCGGCGAACTTCAGTCGACGATTGCCAAGCTGCTCAAGACCCATGGCCTGGGTCCGGAGCTATTGCAGCTCGAAATGACCGAAAGGGCACTGTTCGACAGCAGCCAGGCAAAGGCCGGAGAGATCCAGCAAGACACGATGGCGCGCCTGCGCGATTTCGGCATCAAAATCGCGATCGACGATTTCGGGACCGGATATTCGAGTCTCAGTTATCTCAAGAATTGGCGGGTCGACGCGCTCAAGATCGACCGCAGCTACATCAGCGCGCTCGCGCCCGCGGGCGTCGAGAACGCGCTCGCCCACACGCTGATCCAGCTCGGCAAGAGGCTCGGCCTGCGGACCCACGCCGAGGGTGTCGAGAAGCCAAACCAGCTCGCGCAGCTCCAGCGCGAGGGCTGCGACCTCGCCCAGGGCTTCCTGTTCGCCCACCCGCTGACGCCGGAGGCGCTCGAGAGCTTCCTCGAGCGCAGCAGCAGCAGCAGCAGCAGCGGCCGCAAGCCGTCCGCCGGGGCCCTCAGCAGCCGCTGAGCGCCGCCCTCCCGTGGCGCCTCTGCCGGGTTGCACCGGCACCGCTTCGGAAATCTACGGATGCACCAGCCGCCCGCCTCCAAGAGCATTGGCCCGACTGCAGGTGACGACAATTGAAAGGAGTGTGCGGTGATGCGCCCGAAGACGCCGCTTGACCTCTCGCTCGCGCCCGTCGCGGCGCAGCTCGACATGAACCTCGCGCAACTGCGCGACCGCACCGCGGATGAGATCGACTTCGAGATCGCGCTCGCGCTCGACCGCCCGGAGCGCAAGGGCGACCCCGCCGAGCGCACGGAGCGCGTGCTCGCGATCGCCGTGCGCAACGTGGATCTGCACGGCTGGAGCGCGAAGATCACCGACGATCACTGCCGCCTGCGCCTCAGCGGCGGCTCGGTCTCGATCGACCTCGGCCTCAGCGCGGAGCTCCTGCGCTACATCGAAGCGGCGCCCGTGAGCGGCGCGAAGGCGACGCTCGAAGGGGTCGGCTGAGCCGGCGGCGGCGCGCGGCGCTAGATTGGCCCTCCGATGCGGAGGGCCGCCAACGACATCACCGGCGCCATCGGCGCAACCGCCCTGGTGCGCCTGTCCAAGCTCGCGCCCGCGGTTGAGCTCTACGGCAAGCTCGAGGCGTCCAATCCCGGCGGCAGCGTCAAGGACCGCATCGGCCTCGCGATGATCGAGGCCGCCGAGCGGGAGGGCCGGATCGAGCCGGGCCGCACGACGATCGTCGAGGCGACCTCCGGCAACACCGGCATCGCGCTCGCCATGGTGTGCGCGGCCAAGGGCTACCCGTTCGTCGCGCTCATGACCGAGACCTTNNGCGCGTCGAGCTGATCGAGTCGATGGGGGGGATGAGCGAGGCGGTCGAGGCGGCACGCCAGCTCGCCCGCGACGCCGACGTCTTCCTGCCCGACCAGTTCTCGAACCCGGCGAACCCCGAGGTCCACCGCCGCACGACCGGGCCGGAGATCCTCGAGGCCCTCGATGGGCGCATCGACGCGTTCGTCGCCGGCGTCGGCACGGGCGGCACGATCACCGGCGCGGGCGAGGTGCTGCGCGAGCACAACCCCCACTGCCGCATCGTCGCGGTCGAGCCGGAGGCCTCGGCGGTGCTGAGCGGACGCCCGCCCGGACCGCACCG
>PKXS01000052.1 GCA_003132425.1 Gammaproteobacteria bacterium
CCAGCCGGCGCGACGCGGTGCCGATGCCGCCCTTGTAGCCGTTGCATATCATCCCGGTGCCGCCCCCGACGCTGCCTTCTTCGACGGCGCCGCCGTGAGCGGTATCAAGGGCGTGAAACGCATCCTGCGCCTTGACATGAAAGCCGTTGATATCGTTTAGCCATCCATCCCAGGTCTCGGCGACCACCGGCAAGGACCACCAATAGCCGCTGGCGTCGGCGGCGCCCTGCGCGATTCGCCACTGAATGACCGCGTCGCGCACCACTCCCACGCTATGCGTGTTGGTGATCATCACCGNNCCGTCATTTCGCCGTTGCCGTTTTGCGCAAACCAGGCTGCGAAGACCGGGTTCGACAGAGAGTCTCGGCCCCGCGGCAGCACTGCCGTGACGCCGGTGCGCACCGGTCCCTTGCCGACCTGCAGCGTGCCGGATCCGGAAATCAGCGTGGTGTGGCCAACGAGCACTCCTGCCACATCCGTGATGGCATTGAGGGGGCCCGGATTTCCGTCGAACGGCACCCCCAAGTCGCGGGCGCGCGGCGCCGACCACGCCGGACAGCCCAGCGCGAGGAAGCATAGAGGCAACATCAAGGCGTGCAGCGGGCGGTTGCAATGGCTCAAGGTTTTCTGCTCCCTCATGCGGCGGTTCCCCGATGGTAAACTAAGACGATGATGTTCAGCCGACTTCAAGCCGCGGCAATGATCGCGCTGCTGCTGTGCACCGTAGCCGGCGGGAATGCGGCGGCGGCCGAGGAAAAGCGGCTGTTTATCTACAACTGGGCGGATTTCATCGGCCGCGACACCATCGCCAACTTCGAGAAACAGACCGGCATCAAAGTGACCTACGACGTCTATGACGCGGAGGAAACCATGGATGCCCGGCTGCTGGCGGGAAGCTCGGGCTACGACGTGGTGATCGCATCCACGGAATTCTACGGCCGCGAGATCAAGGCCGGCGTCTATTCCCCGCTGGATAAATCCAAGCTACCCAACTGGAAGAATCTGGACCCGCGAATTCTCGCGATCCAGGCGGTGCACGACCCCGGCAACCGGTACGCCGCGCCGTACCTGCATTCCATCAATGGATTCGCTTACAACGTTGAGATGATCAAGGCGCGCATGCCGAATGCGCCGGTCGACAGCCTTGACATGATATTCAAGCCCGAAATCGTCTCGAAATTCGCCGACTGCGGCGTGACGTTCGACGACTCGGCGGAGAATGTCTTGCAGCTGGCTCTGCGGTATTTAGGGCTGAACCCGAACACCACCAAGCTCGAGGATTACAAGGCCGCGGAGGCGATGCTCATGAAGGTGCGTCCATACGTTCGCGCCTTCGATTCGGTCGAGTACTTGAATGCATTGGCGAACAAGGAGATCTGCATCGCGATGTCCTGGTCCAGCGACTATGCGCTTTCCCGGGCCCGTGCCAAGGCGGTCGGCGTCGATATCAACCTCGCCTTCACGGTGCCGAAGGAGGGAGCCGACCAAAACTTCACCTCTCTGCTGATACCCGAGGGCGCACCGCACCCCGAGGCCGCTTATCTATTCATCAATTTCATTCTGCGGCCGGATGTGATCGCCTCGATCACCAACTATACATATTACGGCAACGATAATTTAGCGTCTCGGCCGTTGATCGATCCGCGTATTCTCGCCGACGTCACTTTGTATCCGACGCCCGGGATCGAGGCGAGGCTGTATAGGTCCGCGGAGGCGGGCGCGGCGACGGAGCGGATCCGCACGCGCATCTGGACTCACATCAAGACTGCGGAATAATCGACCGCAAGAGGAGGCGCGATGACCGGCGAACACGCATCATTGAAACCGGACGGCATTGTGAGTTTCCATCGGATGCAGGATGGCACCCGCGAGGACTACGCATTATTGGACCGCTCCGAACGCGTGTACGCGCAGGCCCTGCCGGACCATATTCTCGATGCGATGCTCAAGCTGGATCACACGCTGCAGGGCTACCGCGTCAGCCGTCTTGGCCACTCGCTGCAAGCGGCGACCCGCGCCCTTAGGGACGGAGCGGATGAGGAGCTGATCGTGGCGGCGCTCATTCACGACATCGGCGACGAACTGGCCCCTTACAATCACTCGGAGGTCGCCGCCGGCATCATTCGACCCTACGTGCGCGCCGAAGTCACGTGGATCGTGGAACAGCACGGTCTGTTTCAGGCCTATTACTACGCGCATCATAGCGGCGGCAACCGCGACGCGCGGGAAAAGTTTCGCGAACACCCTTGGTACCAGGCCTGCAAGGATTTCTGCGCGAACTGGGACCAGTGTTCGTTCGACCCGGGTTACGCGGCCGAGCCGCTCTGCACCTTCGAGCCGCTGGTGCGCAAAATCTTCACTCGGCCCGCACACGACCCTCGGTACGTGCTTTGAGGTTCTCAGCGCTCCGCCATCTGCGCGTCCATCAGGCGTTGGCGCTCGGTGCGGCGCATCAGATAGCCCGCCAGTAGCACGCAGGCGCCGACCAAGCAGATAATCAAGCTCGCCAGCGCATTGATGTCCGGACTGACGCCGAGCTTTACCTTCGAGAAGATCACCATCGGCAGCGTGCTCGCACCCGGCCCGGAGACAAAACTCGAGATCACTAAATCATCCAGCGACAGCGTGAAACTCAAGAGCCAGCTCGACGCGAGAGCCGGTGCGATGGCCGGCAGCGTGGTATCGATAAATGCGCGCACCGGGCCCGCGCCAAGATCCATGGCCGCTTCCTCGAGCGATCGGTCCGCGCTCTGCAGCCGCGACTGCACGGTGATCGTCACGTAGGCCGTGCAGAAGGCAATATGAGCGATGGCAATCGTGGTAAAACCGCGATGCGGCCAGCCAAATAGCTGCAGCATCGATATGAACAGCAACAGCTGCGTGATGCCGGTGATTATTTCCGGCATCACCAACGGCGCATTGACCATTCCCGTGAGCAGCAGCCGGCTGCGAAAGACTTTGAATCGCACCAGCGAGATGGCGGCGAGAGTGCCGAGTATCACGGAGCCCGTTGACACGACCACCCCGATTTGCAGCGACAACCAAGCCGCATCGAGAATCTGATCGTTGTGCAAAAGCTGCGTGTACCAGCTGGTCGAGAACCCGCCCCACACGCTCACCAGCGCGGAGGCGTTGAAGGAATAACCGATCAGCACCAATATCGGAATGTAGAGTATGGCGATGCCTATGCACAGGATCGACACCAGCAGCGGCGAGACGCGATTTTCCATCCCTTAGGCCTCGAGCTGCTTCGTGCTGTAATGCTGGTACAGCGCGATGGGTCCGACCAGGAAAACGAGAAACGCGATGGCCACCGCCGAGGCTACCGGCCAATCGCGGTTGCCGAAAAACTCATCCCACAGCACACGGCCGATCATGAGGTTATTGGGGCCGCCCAATATGGTCGGAATGACGAATTCCCCGATTGCAGGGATGAAGACCAGCATCGAGCCGGCGATGATGCCCGGTACCGACAGCGGCAATGTGATGTCTAGGAAGGATCGCCATGGCGGGCTGCCGAGGTCCGCTGCCGCTTCCAGTAGCGAATGATCCAGTTTCTCAAGGGTCGCATACAAGGGGAGTACCATGAACGGCAAATAGGAATAAATAATGCCGAGGTAAACTGCCAATGTCGTGCGCATGATCTGCAACGGGTGGTGGATGATGCCCAACCACAGCAACACCGAATTGAGCAAGCCGGTTTCACGGATAATGCCCTCGAGCGCGTACACCCGCAGCAGGAACGAGGTCCAAAACGGCAATATGATGATCAGCAGCAGGATGCTCTGAGTACTCTTCGGGGTTCGCGCGATGGCATACGCCATCGGATAACCCAGGGCCAAACAAATGATGGTGGAGAAAAATGCGGTCTTTAGCGAATAAAAGTACGAAAGGCCATAAACTTCATCGGTGAACAGATACTGGAAGTTGCCGAGATTCAGTGTGAGGTGGATGTGCCAGTCAGGGCTCACGGATAGAATATTGGTATAGGGCGGCACATGCACCGCGGTATCCGCAAAGCTGATCACCAGGGCAAACCCAAACGGAATGAGAAAAAACACGAGTAGATATAGCAGGGGAGGCAGAATGATGAGCCATTTGCCGTGCCGCTTTAGCCAATCGCCGCGCGCAATGGCGCCCGAGGCAATGCGGCGCAGCAATTCCTCCGGCGCCGTGTCGTCGCTCATTTCAGGTTACATCCGCGCGTGAGTACGGGGGGAAAAAAGACCGGAGCGGCAGCGAAATTTCCCCGCGCACGCAACGCTCACAGCCGCCAGCGCCAACGGCTGATCGATGCATGCATCTCCGCACTGCATACGTTCGGGCCGTCGCGCACGACGGTGGAAAAAGTGGTGGCAATCGCCAAAATGTCGCCGGGCATTGTCAGATTCTACTTCGACTCCAAGGCCGCAATGCTGGTCGCATCGCTTCAATTCCTCGCCGACGAGTTCGAGGAGCGGCTCATGGTGCCGGTCGGGCGGCTCAAATCCAATCCCGTCGCGGCACTCGACCTGATGGTGGATCTATATCTCGATCCGGAAATTGCCAGCGCCCGCAAGGTCTCTGTTTGGTATTCCTTTTGGGGAGAGGCGAGCTCACGTCAGGAATACTACGACATTTGCGGCCAGAAGGACGAGAGCTTTGCCGCGCTGGTTCGCGATCTCGTGGAACGCCTGATTATCGACACTCGCCAGCCTCAGCTGGACCCGGACGGCATCGCACTGGGGCTCATCGGCGTGCTTGAAATGCTGTGGCAGGACTTTGCCTTCCAAACCGAGGAGAAAATCGACCGTCAAGCCGCCAAACGCCGCTGCATGGCGTATCTGCGCTCGATTTTCCCCGGGCATTTCGCGCCTGCGCCGCTGCATTCGGCCGCTACCGGCCTCGCGGCCGGCGCCAAACGGCTGGCGGCGTGGGCCTACGACAGCCCTCGCCTGTATGCGATGGAGCGGGAGTCGCTATTTCAGAGCTCGTGGCAACTCGTGGGCCACGAGTCGCAGATCCCGCAGACAGGAGACTTTCTGACGGTGGACATTGGCGTGGAGCGGACATTGATCCTGCGCGACTCCTCGGGCGTCGTGCGCGCCTTTCGCAACAGCTGCGGCGAATTGCCGCATACGTTAATTGCCGCCGACACCGGCCATGTCGCGGGGGCAATCGAATGCGCGTTTCATGGGCTGAAATTCGCGCTGGACGGCACGCGCCTTGACCAACGAGGCGGCACTGATTTGTACGGTCTGGATCTACTATTGCGCGGCGGATTGATCGTCGTGAGATCCCAGCAGCGCGTTCCGGCGGCTGCGGTGGCGGCAAGCGCGTGGTTCGCGGTTCAGCTGCCGCCGGGAATGCGGCCGCTCGGGCCGCGCTCCGAGGTTACGATCGGTGCCGATTGGAAGCTCATCGTCGAGCAGTGGCTCGGGACGGCGACTCCGCGGCCCGCGAGCGGCTCACCCGGCTGGTCCGAACAAGGATATCGGCAACTGGCGGGCCCCGGCTGGGAGCATGCCTGGAAGGGACAGTTCGTGTGGCCGAATCAGTGGATCGAGACAAGGCCCGACGGCGTATCGATACTACAAGTATTGCCCACAGCGCCCGGCCGCAGCCTCTTGCGGCGGTTCAATTACACGACGGTCGCCGCCGACCGGCCGGCGCGCGCGGCGCAGTATCTGGCGGAGCGCTTAAGTCCGCATGCGCGGCGGGCGGCGCGCGCGTTTGCCGAGTCGGCGCAGTGTGGGATCGCCGTATTGGGCTACGAGGCCGCGGACGGCGTTTCGATCCCGCACGAGGTGAGCGCGTTCCGGCGCCAGCTCATGGTAGCTTTGCCGGCGCTCGCATTCGATCATCGGCTCGGCGATCCTTAGACTGTTTACGGCATTCATTCGGAGAACCATGTATGACGACGCTCACTCACAGCACTAAAGAATGGCATGCGCGCGCCGCGAGTCTGCGCTATGAAACAGGTCACTTCATCGACGGTCGCTACGTCGATTCAGCCGCCAAGGGGCGCTTCACGGTGGTGAACCCGGCCACCGGCGCCGCGCTGTGCGAGGCGAGCGCCGGCAGCGCTGCCGATATCGATCTGGCGGTGGCCTCGGCCAAGCGTGCCTTCGCCTCGCGTGTCTGGAGCCGCAAGGCGCCGCGCGATCGCATGGAGATTTTGGCGACCTATAGCCGGCTGCTCGAGGCGAACGTGGAACGCTTTGCGCTGCTCGACACACTTTGCATGGGCAAGCCCATCAATGACATGGTCACCATAGACGTTCCGGCGGCCGCGAAGAATTTCGCCTACTTCGGCGAGCTGGTCGACAAGATCGACGGCACGGTCACCGCTACCGCGGCGGATGCGTTTCATTACATTCTGCGCGAGCCGCTCGGCGTGGTCGGCTGCATCGTGCCGTGGAACTATCCTCTGTTGATGGCCGCCTGGAAGGTCGCACCGGCCCTGGCCGCAGGAAATTCCGTGGTCCTGAAACCCGCCGAGCAGTCACCGTTGTCTGGTTTGCTGATGGCGCAGTTATTCGTCGAAGCGGGCGGCCCGCCGGGCGTCTTCAATGTGGTGAACGGTTTGGGTGAGACTGCCGGCGCTGCGCTGGCGCTGCACATGGATGTCGCCAAGATCGCGTTCACCGGATCCACCGAAATCGGCAAGCAAATGCTGATCTATGCCGGACAATCCAACATGAAGCGCGTCAGCCTGGAGTGCGGCGGCAAAACTCCGCAGATTTTTCTCGCCGATCTGCCGGACATCGATACTGCGGTAACGTATGCCATCAACGGCATATTCGGCAATATGGGCGAGGTGTGCAATGCGGGCTCGCGGCTTCTGATCGATCGCCCGATTGCAAAGCAATTCCTGGCGCGGTTCGTAGAACGCGGAAAAGACGCCTACCGGGCCGGCGATCCGCTCGATCCCTCGACAAACTTGGGACCGCTGGTCACCGCGTCGCATCGCACGCGGGTCATGAACTACATCGCGCGCGGCAAGTCTGAGGGCGCGCGGCTGGAATTCGGTGGCAATTCACCGGAGCTGCCAGGCTCCTTCGTCAACCCGACGCTCTTTTCCGGCGTCAACAACCGCATGACGATTGCCCAGGAGGAGATTTTCGGGCCGGTCGCTGCGGCGATCGAGGTGAACGGAATTGACGAGGCGCTGCAGGTGGCCAACGACTCGATTTATGGCCTCGCGGCGTCCGTTTGGACCCGCGATCTGACCGTCGCGCACAAGACCGTTCGCGATTTGGAAGCCGGCGTGATCTGGGTGAACTGTTTCGATCATGGCGACATGACTCAGCCATTCGGCGGCTACAAACAGTCGGGCCAAGGCCGCGACAAGTGCGTGGAGAGTTTGATCTCCTACACCCAGACAAAATCCGCCTGGATCAATCTCGGCTGAGCGGCGCGGAGCGCGGCGCCGCCGGGCGGACCGCCTTACGCGAACTGCTTGGGCGCGTTGGCAAGCCGAACTTCGGGAATGCGCTCCCGCAACAGGTTGTGAAACTCGAGCATCCAACGCTCGAGCTGCGACAGCGGTCCCGGCCGGTAGCTGCTCGAGGCGAGGCCACGCTGCACGCGGCCGCACAGCCACTTGTCCTCGTTATTCACCTGAGTGTTGATGCGCGAGCTCAAATAGCGGACGGCGCGCATTTCGGGGCGCGGATCGGGCAGGCCGAACACGGCTCCGCGAACGATGCACTTGCCCGGGCCGCTGGGCAGCACTTGGAAAAAATCCATCTGTTCCGGGAAAACGTCGATGCCGAGGTTCGGCAACGCGCTGTAAAAGCGCCAGCAACGCCGCTGCTCTTCGGGCAGGTGGGTAGCCACCCTACCGATCAGGCTCTGATACAGGCCTTCGGACCAGCGCGGCGATCTCTGCTCGCGCAGCCAGCTCAACCCCCGCGCGACCCCGGGTACCGAGGCCTGATCCTCGTAGTCGGGCGTGAACATGCGGTACAGACCCGGATGGCCGATCGGCACGTGATAAGACTCCAGATAGTTGTCCATCGCGATTTTCCAATCGACGTTCCACGTCTCGGAGGAGATCGGTTCCAAGGGGACCATTTCATCGCAGCGATAGGGCAGAAATTCCTCGGCGAGCTTGCCCCAGACCTTCGAAACCGGCGCAGGATCGCCGGCGAGGCACACAAACACGAAGCCTAGGGCCACATCGACGCGCACGGGCCGAAGTCCATGCTCGCCGCGATCGAGGCCTGGGAAGGTGTCGCGCATTGGCATGCCGATCAGGCCGCCGTCGTGGCGGTAAGTCCAGCCATGGTAGGGGCAGGTAATCGTCGCCGGGCAGCTGCCCGCGCCGTCCAATAGACGCGCGCCGCGATGGCGGCAAACATTGTGAAACGCGCGTATCGAGCCGTCGCGATCGCGTAGCACGAAAACGCTTTCCGGGCCCAAATCAAAGGTTTCGAAATCACCGGGCTTCGGGATGGAGTTGACGTGACACACGATTTGCCAGCTCGGCATCAGAATGCGTTCGTGCTCGAGCCGCGTCATCTCGGCATTGTTATAAACCCAGGCGGGGAGCGCGTGCGCCGGGCCGCTCTGGGTTTCAGTATCCGGCTTCGCGACGGACAGACCGTTCATTGGTTTCTCCGACACGTTTATATGGTTGTTTAATTTACGCCCAAGTCCTTAGGGTTGGCAAGCGGAAGCAGCGCAACAAAGCATTTTAAGGTAAAACATCGACAATTCAGCTTCCCAAAACAATGCCAATCCGGGCCGGATTCAGCTATACTTGTATAGCCATATAATACTTGTAAGGGGACGTCATGGCCAGAAACCTGACCAAGAGCAACGCGCACTTTCAACGCGCCGTCAAACGCCTACCGCTGGGGGTCGCATCCAATTTCCGCTATTGGGGAGAGGATCGCACAATCTACGTGAAGTACGGCAGGGGTGCCCGCATCGTCGATCTCGACGACAATAGCTATGTCGATTATCGCATGGGATATGGACCGGCGATCCTCGGATACGCCGACCCGAGGGTCGATCAGGCAGCCCGCGAAGGTATGGAAGTCGGCGGCGTATTCGCGCTGGCCACGGAACGTGAATTTCGGGTCGCGGAACGCATTGCGAAAATGGTGCCGGCCGCTGAGCTGGTGCGATTCTCCAACTCCGGCACCGAGGCGGTCATGGCGGGTCTGCGCCTCGCGCGGGCGTACACCGGAAAGGATGATTACGTGATTCTCGAAGGCGGCTATCACGGCTTATTCGATGCGGCGATGTGGTTCACGCCGATGGAGAAGTGGTCGCAGGTCGGTGATCCGGAAGTGAAGCCGTACAGCGAAGGCGTGCCGATCAGCACCAAGAGCTTCGCGCATTTCGTGCAAGCGAACGATGCAAATCAATTGGAAGACGTGTTCAAGCGCCACGCAAGCCGAATTGCGTGCATGCTGATCGAGCCGATCATGGGAAATTGTCTCGGCATTGCGGCCGAACCCGAATATCTACGCGCGGCGCGGTCGCTGTGCGACAAGCACGGCGTCGTGCTGCTCATCGACGAGGTCAAGACCGGCTTTCGTGTCGCCCGCGGCGGCGTGCAGGAACTGTACGGCGTGAAGGCCGACCTATGCACGTTCGCCAAGGCCATGGGCAACGGCTATCCGATCTCGGTGCTCGCAGGACGCGAGGAGATCATGCGAAAGCTCGGCAAGGGCGTCGCCCATGGGGGTACCTATACCGCCCACTCGATGCCGCTCGCGGCCGCGGAGAAAACCTTGGAGATCCTCGATGAGACCGATGCCCTGGAGCGCGTCGCCGATTACGGCACGCGCTTGCGCAACGGCATGCGCGCGATCTTAAGCGCACGCGGCATCGCCCATAGCTTCGTCGGTCATCCGTCCATGAGCGGTTTGTACTTTGCGCATGAGCCGCCACGCAATTACCGCGCCTGGAAAAGCAGCGATTATTCCTTTTACGACGCCCTGGCGCAGGTACTGCACGACGAGGGGGTCCTGTGTGAACCGGACTCGCGCGAGCCGTGGTTCGTATCCGCCGCCCACGACGCATCCTGCCTCGCGGACACGCTCAAGGCCTTCGAGATTGCCGTGGACAAGACCCTGAAGGCTAGCGGCACGGCGCATAAAGTGCTGGCTTGAGCGGCAGCCCGGTGGGAGCGCCCAAAGACCTCGACGCCATCATCGTCGGAGCGGGCCATAACGGTCTGGTCGCGGCCTGTTATCTGGCTCGCTCCGGGCTCAAGGTGTTGGTGCTCGAACGCCATCCCTATATCGGCGGCGCCGCGGTGAGCCGCCGCCTGTACAAGGACTTTACGTACTCGAACTGCTCGTACGTTTGCAGTCTGTTGCGCCCGGAAATCATCCGCACCTTGGAGTTGCCGAAATTCGGCCTGCAGGTCATCCCTTACGAGGGAGGCTGCACCATGATGCAGGGCGGAGGGCATTTGGCGCTGTATGACAATCACGATGCGCTGCGCCGTGAAATCTCGCGCCACTCCAAACGGGATGCGGAAGCCTACGACCGGTACTCGCGCGACGTGATGCGCCAATGCAAGTTCATCAAACCGCTGCTGATGCGCGAGCCGCCCGACCCCACCTCATTCAAGCCCCGCGACATCAAGGAACTGTTGTACTTGGGAAAGCGCTTTCATGGATTGGGAGAGGAGCGCATGTACGATACGTTGCGCTTCTGGACCATGAGCGCGGCGGATTTTCTGGACGAGTACTTTGAAAGCGAAATCGTCAAGGCGCACTTCGCCGGCAGTTCCATCATCGGTACCGCGCTGGGACCGCGCTCGCCGGGAACCGCCTATGTATTGTTGCACCACTACATGGGGGATATCGACGATACCGTCGGTGCCTGGGGATTTGCGCGCGGCGNNGCAGCGCCGCGCCGGTCGCGCGGATTCTGGTGCGAAACGGGCGCGCCTCGGGCGTCGCGCTCGCCGACGGCGAGGAAATTCACGCGCGCCTCGTCATTTCGAATCTCGACGTGCGCCGCACCTTCCTCGAGACGATGGATGCCAAGGATCTGCCGGAAGAATTCATCCGCCAAGTGCGCAACTTCAAGATCCGCGGCTC
>PKXS01000010.1:0-667 GCA_003132425.1 Gammaproteobacteria bacterium
GCACGAGCCGGGTCAAGCGCGCCCCGGAGCAGCTTGCGGATCTCTGCCGGTTTCGCGTCAAACTGGTCGGCCAGGCTCTTCGTATCGTAGCCGTGGCGGGTCAGCTGGGGCTCGAGGTCATCGATCTGACGCGACAGGACGCCTTCGACAGTTGCAGCATCGACCGGTTTTACGCTGGCGCCGAACCCTGCCTCGAACGCGCGTACAAGGTGACGGCCGATCTGGAGTGGGGTCTTGAGCTTGGCGGCGAGCAGGATCGCGGCGTCTTCGGTCAGGACAGCGTCCGGTTCGATGCCCGGCGAAAGCGCGGTTCGTAGCGCCCAGTCAATATAGTCGCGCTGCCGATCACGTAGGCCGCCAAATTCGAACACCGTCGTCCTGTCGCCGATCTCCTCCATCAGTGGCCGTTTGAGGTCGTTGCGCAGTTTCGGATGGCCGACGAGGATCACGGCTAGTTGACCGCCACCCTCGGTGACAAGTTCGACGAGGCGCTTGAGCGCGGTCAGCGTCTTGGGGTGCAGGTCGTGTGCGTCGTCCACGAATAATGCGACCGGCCGCTTTGCCTTGCGGAATAGCTCCTGCAAATCTCGTTCTCGCCGCTCCGACTGACTGGGGATCGAGACCGTCTTCTCGGACGAAAGGTCGTAGAACAGGGCAGCGACCAGTA
>PKXS01000010.1:675-5178 GCA_003132425.1 Gammaproteobacteria bacterium
TCGCGCAAGCGCCGCGTCAGCACGGTCAAGCCCGAGCCAATGGTAGCGGTGAGGGCGATCAGGCGTCCGCCGACGATCGCGGTCTTCAGGTCATGCGTGAGTTGGGCATGGTGTTCGGTCTCGAAAAAGCCGAGATCGACCGGCGGCCGGGCCAGGCCGTAGTAGCGCATCACTTCGGTCTGCATCAGCCGCTCCGTCTATGGCCGGGCGGAAACCGCCTGCGGATTTCATCCATCACCTCGGGTTTGGACAGCGTGCGCGCGAGCAGCGCATCGATGAAGGCGCGGTCTTCCTCGCAAAGCCCGCCCAGTGGCAGGCGCAATTCCTCGGAAATGGCGAAGCGAGCCTTGAGCGGGGTAGCAAAAGTGAGTTCGGCGAACGGATCGGGGTCGGCGAATGGCCGGGCCGGCACAGCGGCCCCCAATGCCGGCTTTCGACCGATTACTACGATGTCGTCCTCGCCACTGAGCACCGAGCGGGGAATCCCGATCTTGGTCGCCAGTTATTCGACCCTGTCTGCGCGCACTTCACGCCGGCTCTTGCGGTGCTTGCGGTAGCGGTGGAGCGGAATTGCTCCTCCGACCGGATCAAATGGGCCGTATCGTTCTTCGCCATGCTCGACCCACAGCTCCTGGTCGAACAAGCCCCACCAGACGACGACTGTCTCGCCAGCGACCTCGGACGTGACTTCATAGGTGACGCCGGCAACGGTCAGACGACAGTCGATGCCGACTACGCGGCGTTCCGGCTCGCGCGCAAACGTGCAGAAACGCTCCCAGCTGCACATGGCACGGATGCCGCCATCGGGAAGATGACCGAGCCAGTCGTCGATCCGGGAATGCGGCTCACGACGATGATCGCCGCTGTTGTAGGTGGCGATGTAGCGGGTCAGCCAGCGATTGGCCTCTTCTTCACTGGCTGGTTCGTGAAAATGGTAGAGCGTCTCGTGCGCTTCCTTGACGGTGCGGAACGGCCGCTCGACCTTGCCTTTGCCGCGTGCAGTGGTGCGGCGTCCATCCGATCCCGCCGGCATGGGCCTGAGCACGTCGATTCCCAGGCATTCCATCACCCGTTTGAACACCGCCGATTTGCCAACCGGGCCGCCATCGAGCTGGAGACTATCCGGGATACCAGCGAATGGATTACCTTCCTTGGGAGCCATTGCGCGGAACAGGAAGCGCAGCGCCGCCTCGGCGTCCTCGCCGTAGACAAGCGCATATTCTTGATAGGCGACGCCGGACCTGTCATCGACGACCGAGAACAGCATCAGCGTAGGCGCGCCATTACGATCGGGATCGATCCAGGTTGGCGCCTTCAACTGCTTGAGGTCCGACGGGCTCATGTCGAAATGCCAGAGCATGTTGGCGCGTTCGGCCTGATAGCGGACCGCTGCCGGCTCGCGTGTCATTCNNCCCGAGCCGTTGCATGTGTCGGTTGAGTGTCGAAGCCGTCAGGCGTCCCGCCGGCAGCTTCACCAAGCCGCGGTCGGGAGTCTCGACGCCATGCTCGGTAACAATTTGGAGGATGCGCCTGGTCGAGAGGCGACGGCCTTGGCGATTGGTTGTTCGGCTTTTCATCGCCGCGACGACCTCACACCACCACTCGATCTCGCCGGCAGGCATGATGCGCGACTGGCCGCGATCGGCGCGCTGTGCGTCCTTGGGACGCCGCTCGCCGCGTAACAGCCGGTAAAGCGTGGCGCGACTTATGTCGTAGAGTTCGGCGGTCGATGCCATCAGCGGCTGCCGCTCGGGATGCCTTGCCGGCAGCGCCGCCAACCGACGCCGGAGCGTCACGATCGCCTCGATGGGGACCGTGACGCCCGCGCTCATTACGCGGCTTGGCTTTGCAGTTGTCGGGTCGGGATGGCGTCGAGCAACGCCTGCCCCGGAGCCTTGGGAGTGCCGTCGCCATTGACGTAGACATAAAGCGTGGTGGTCGTGATCCCGAGGCGCTTGGCAACATCGGCCGCAACGGCATTGCGATCGGACATTGCCGCCATCGCCATCGCCAGCGTTGTCCGGTTCATCTTGCGCGGCCGACCGCCCATGCGACCACGCGCGCGCGCTGCGGTTAGGCCTGCATGCGTGCGCTCGGCGATCAGTTCGCGCTCGAACTCGGCAAACGCCGCAAAAATGCCAAAGGCGAGGCGCCCGTTGGCGGAAGTCGTGTCGATCTGCGCCCCGGCACCGGTCAGGACTTTAAGTCCGATCCCACGCGACCGGAGATCCTCGGCCGTCGTCACTAGATGGCGCAGGTCGCGGCCGAGCCGATCCAGTTTCCAGATGACGAGGGTATTGCCCGGTTGCAGCGACTTCAGGCAAGCGGTGAGGCCCGGCCGGGCATCATGACGGCCTGATGCCATATCTTCGTAAATCCGGGATGGATCGATGCCGGCTTCCAGCAGGGCGTCACGTTGAGGCGCCAGTGTCTGCGTGCCGTCCGATTTGGACACTCGGATATAACCGATGAGCAATGCTTACCTCCGCCAGAAAAGATCAGCGCCATGGTGCAAGATGGCGATGGTTTTCGCAACGGGTTTTCTCGCTGCTTAGAGGGTGGCTGAACCCATATTTCACAACCGCCAGAAAACCGCTCGTTTTTCTGGCGATGCGCATAACTACGATCGGCAGGGATTGCCTCATTCCGACGTTCGAGAAGTCCTAGAATGCACCGACAGCACGCCATTACCAAAGCGCATTTGTCCCAATTCTCAGCTATCGAGAAACCATCCGGTACGCTCAATGTGGCAGCTTTCAGAGCAGAAGAGAGAAGATGCGCCCAAACTCGTTATCAGTTCGTGCCTTCTTGATTGCCTCCGTACTGTCGGCGGCGACGCTTTCGACCCCAATCAACGCGCTTCTTCCGCCTCCATTGGCAATGAGCTTCGGCTTCATCGACCGCACGGGCAACGACGTGGTTCCTCCAGCCTGCGATCGCATCACGCAGCCAAACTGGGACGGATGGACGAGCTTAGCGCGAGATGGCCACGAAGGCTTCTTTAATTTACGCACTGGCAAAGGAACTGGGCTGATCTTCGACGTCGGGGACTTCCACGAGACCCCGCTCTTCGAGGAAGGGCTCGAGCCGGTGCGTAGGGGTGTGCTATACGGCTATACCGACCACGTCGGCCAAACGCGTCTTCCGTTTGCCTACGAGGCGGCGCACCAATTTAGATTTGGTCTCGCCGCCGTGAAGCTGAACGGTAAGTTTGGCTTTATCGACAAGTCGGGCCGCTTCGTCATTCGGCCCATATTCGACATCGCCGGTACGTTCGACGAGAACGGCCTCGCGATTGTCAGTATCGATCATGCTGCGGGAATGATTGATCGATCCGGGCACGTGGTTGTTCCTTTGAGATATGACGCGGTCGGAACTTTTTCGAATGGCGGTGTAGCGTTGGTACGTGCCAACGATCTGTGGGGAGCGGTCGATCGACATGGACGCGTCGTCGTTCCCATTAGATTTAAGTATCTCGAACCTTTCGGTAAAAACAACGTCACAGCGGCCACCTTGGACGGCGATTATCTCAATCCAACGGCGATGTCTCATTGGGGCTTAGTCGATAGGTCAGGCAAATTCATCTCCGCGCCTATCTATCAGCGCATCGATGAGTTTGATCACCCTCGCTCCCGCGGCGGTCCCCTGGCACCGCCCGGCTTAGCCGCCGCTTACTCGATCAACGTCGATGGCGAGGAGATCACGCGCTATATCAACCGACGTGGGAACGTGGTGTTGTCTCTCCCTCCGGGGCTGGAAGGAGGTCAGGTAGATGCAAGCGGCCTCGTCCACGTGGTCGACACGAGTAAGTCCAAGATGCCAACGACCCTGGGAAATTCCGGCCTTGTGGATCTCAGGCATTTGGACCGGCCACCATTGTGGTTCGACGAATTGGGGCGAGCCGACACGTTCAATCTGATGCCCGTCCGCCTCCATGGAGAATGGGGCTACCTCGACCAGACGATGAGGATGGCGATTCCACCCAGGTTCGCAAGTGCCAGCAGTTTTGGAAAAGACGGTCTAGCGGCCGTTGGAATCGAAGCGAGCGGCGGAGAGCCGAAGGTCGCGTTCATTGATCGCACCGGAAAAGTGGTTCTTCAGACGAAATATCGGAGTGTTTCGGGATTTTCGCCACTGGGAATTGCGACGGTCAGCAACCTCCGCCTCGCGTCTGTCCCGCTCGACTATCCCGCCGATGCTTGCCGTGTCATACATCCGATCAGTGGGCCATAGTCCGCTTTTTTAGATTAAAAGCCGTCAGCCGCCTTTCTGGAATCAACCATCTTTCCACGTTCGCGCGTCAGCAGATCAGCAATGTGCGTCCGTCTCAACGATTGTGGTTTGTGTCTCATGGAACATGCGTCGAGTGACGCTATCTGTCTCAGGTAATGTGCGCTGGATGTGGCTCTTTATTTCGCGTCCGGGCGATCATCATTGCAGGCCGCTACACCTAGCCCCAATCCGGCACCTGTTCGACTGGCTGGTGATTGGCCAGGTGGTTCC
>PKXS01000022.1 GCA_003132425.1 Gammaproteobacteria bacterium
GGTTCTGTCGCAATAAGCGATGGAGGCTAAGAGACGGCGCGTTGATGAGTGCGATCAGAAAGCCAGGGAATAAAACTGATCAGCGGCAGACAAGACTTCTCCGTCATGGCAATCGATCTGCCCCTTGCGGATCATGTGCATCGTTTCGATGCCGGCAATGAGGATGCGTGCGCAGCGAAAGACCTTGCACCCGAGCATCGGCCGTACGATTCGTTTGATAGCCCGATGATCTTGCTCGACGATATTGTTGAGATACTTGCACTGGCGTAGCTCGATGTCGGTGTGATGATCGTCGTTGTAGCTTTCAATGGCGGCGGTATTGGCGCCACTCTGATCAATGGTGATCTTGTGGGGCTCACCGTGCAATGCGATGGCCTGTTCCAAGAAGCGCCGCGCGGCAGCCTTATCGCGCTTGGCTCTGAGCAGGAAGTCGATCGTATCGCCATCGCGATCAACGGCCCGGTAGAGATACTTCCATTGACCGTGGACCTTGATGTAGGTCTCGTCCATGCGCCAGCTCGTGCCCAATGGCCGCTTGCACCGGCGAAACACAGCGGCCAGAACCGGCACGATCTTGATTGCCCAGCGATGTACCGTCGCGTGGTCGACGACCACGCCGCGTTCCTCCATCATCTCTTCGAGGTGGCGAAAGCTCAGCGGATAAGACACATACCAGCGCACGCACGTGAGCATCACTTCCAGCGGGTAGTGCATCCGCTTGATCACCGTGCGCAACGCTGCGATCATCGCTTACGCATTGCCGTCAAAATCAGTGGTCAGCTTACCAAGTACGCGCTTATTGCGACAGAACCTTAAAGCAAGTCCGATGGCACAGGCCGCGATCGTGCGCATCGGAGCCACGACAGCGCTCACTACCGCCTCCACAGGCACGGGTCAGACGCAAGTCGCGCTCGTCCCTGTCTATGAGACCAGCAACGCGGAAAGGACGTTTGCCGATGGCGTTGCCGCGCTAGACAAGCGCGATGTCCCGCGCCGCTCCCCAGCGGTGCTCGGCCAACGCCGCCGCATTGACGTCGGTATCGAAGCCGATGGGGCAGGCAAATTCCCGTGCGAGAGTGCCCGCGATGTCGGTGCCGCTCCACCCCGGCTTCGGCGTGTTGGTGATGAAGCCGTATCGAGCGGAGGATTTGCCGAACTCGACGGGCCCGAAAGAACCGACCCCGATCGCTGCAAGGCTGCCGACCGTCCGGCCCCGCCGCAGAAAGGCGCAAGTGGCCGCCAAGGTCGAACCCGGGTCGGTGGTGGGGAAGCGCTCCTGCGCAAGGATTTCGCCGCGTTCGTCGCCCACGGCAACGACGAACTTGGTGCCGCCGGCTTCGACTGCACCGAAAATACGGGGGATACCACTCATGGTGCAGGAGCATAACGCATCCGGTTCTTTAGGTAGCCCCGCCCTGAGGCAGCGCGCGCAGCGCTGGTGTAGAGTGAGGCTTTGCCGGTGAGCGAGTATCATGAACGCGGCTACCGAATCCGAATTGAGTTCAAGCGTACCGAGCGCGGCGGCTCGCTCCGTGATCGAACGATTGATCGGCTTTAAGACCGTGTCGCGCGACTCCAACTTAGGCTTGATCGAATGGGCGCGCGACTACTTGCATGGCGTCGGCGCCGCTACCCGGCTCACGTACGATCCGACCGGCAAGAAGGCGAATTTGTTCGCCACTCTGGGCGATTCGAAGAAACCCGGCTTGATTCTCTCGGGACACACCGACGTCGTACCCATCGATGGTCAGAACTGGGACACCGACCCGTTCGTTGCCGTGGAACGCGACGGCAAGCTCTATGCGCGCGGCTCGGCGGACATGAAGGGGTTCATCGGCATCATCCTCGCGCAGGCACCGAAGTTCGCCGCGGCGCTGCGCGACGGCCGGCTCGACGCGCCGCTGCACTATTCTCTGAGCTACGACGAGGAGGTCGGCTGCATCGGGGTGCGCGGATTGATTCGCGACTTGGAGGAGCACGATATCCGGCCGGCGGGGTGCGTGGTGGGTGAACCCACCTCGATGCAGCCCATCATCGCGCACAAGGGCACGCATCGGTTCCGCTGCGCCGTGCACGGACGGGAAGCGCACTCGAGTTACGTCACGCATGGGGTGAACGCCATCGAGTACGCCGCGCGTTTGGTTGTGTTCATCCGGCGCCTCGCCGATCGGCTGGCGCAAAGCGAAACCCGCGACTACGGCTTTACGGTGCCGTACTCGACCCTGTCGACCGGGGTGATTCACGGCGGCATTGCCGCCAATGTCGTGCCCAAGGACTGTATGTTTCAATTCGACATGCGCACCCTGCCACACGCGTCGCCCGAGGCCCTGTACCAGGAGATTCGCGCTCATGCGCAGGAACTCGAGCGCGAAATGCGGGCGGTGGATCCCGACTCCGGCATCGACCTGGAGTGGGCGAGCCAGACGGTGGGACTCGCCGCGGCGGAAACCGACGCCATCGTGCAGTGGGCGATGCAACTGTCGAGAAACAGCCAGGTGGGCAAGGTGTCCTACGGCACCGAGGCCGGCTTGTTCCAGAAAATGGGTGTTCCCAGCGTGATTTGCGGACCGGGCGATATCGCGCAGGCGCATCGGCCGAACGAATTTGTCGCGCTCGAGCAGCTCGCGCAATGCGAAAGATTCATGGATCGGATTCTCGATGGGGGGTTCGCCCCGTGATCACCGTGGTCAAGGGCGCATGCCCGCACGATTGCCCGGATACCTGCGCGCTCGAAGTGCACGTGAAGGACGGCGTCGCCCTCAAGGTCTTAGGTAGCGCCGCGCATGCTCCCACGGCCGGCGTTCTCTGCACGAAGGTGGCCTTGTAAGCTACCAATCTAAAAATCTTCGAATTTGGCGAATCATGCAGCGCCTCGGACCTCGCCGATGCCTTCGGGGTACTCCATCGGATTACACTTACGCTGGGCGCGTTCTTCACCTCTTGCGACATCTGATTGAGTCCAGTCTTGACCGCTCCACCTCCGTTGCTGGGCTATCTGAACGGCAACGATCCGGCGCTGTCGGCCCGCGATTGGATCTTCCTGGTCATGCGAACCTGTGGGAGGCCGATTACCAATCAAGCGGCGATCGGCGTCTGGAATAGCCCTCGACAGTGCCGTCTCCAATGATATTCAGCGAAGTTGGCACGCGGAGGCGACGGACGGCCGGCCCGCTCTGCGGGCGTCGCGCCGTTTAGCGAGCGATGAGTGCGGTTGTCATTGTAAAAGAGCTGGAACTCCTTCAGTTTCCGCTCAAGGTCGATCGAGTTCCAGAAGAATATGCGATCGAGATATTCGCGCCGAATCGTGCCGATCAATCGTTCTATGAAAGGGTGCGACATCGGGGCATAGGGCACCGATTTGATCTCCTCGACGTCGAGGATCCGTAGGTTCGCGAGCCATCGGTGAAAACGGAATAGAGGATCGTGATCCGTACTTATCCGCGCTGGCGGCGTTTGACCGGCAATGGCCTGATTGAACATGCGGCATACGGCCACACCGTCGATATATTCGCCGCCGATGCCGAACCCGATGATGCGGCGGGTAAACACATCGATGACCTCAAGGACCCAATGGCTGCGAAGCAGAATCGACTCGCAACGAAACAAGTCCACGCTCCAGAGGCGGTCCTTGGCCTGCGCGAAGAAGGTGAGCCAGGAAGGACCCGGGGCGCCTGGATGATCTGGGCCGTAGTACTTCGCAAGGACCCTCCGCACGACGTCTTTATCAATCGGCACGCCGAATCCATGCGAGATCTGCTGAGCGATGCGCTGATAGCCGAATCTGGGGTTACGAAGCTTCATCTCGATGATGGCCGAGATGATTTCCCGTGTGGGACCCTTCGGGCCGGGCTTGGATCGAGCGCCAGCGGACGAGAACAGACGGCGATATTTTCTATCGACCAGCGCCCTGTGGAAGCGTAGTAACGTCGCCGGCTTGAGAATCNNCGGGGCGCGTCGACGGGAACGGCGGCTGATGAGGAGCTGCTGCTTAAGCAGCAAAGACTCGGCGATGACGGAGCGGACACCGCCGGGGCGCGCGAGCTTGGCCAGGGTGACGACCAATTGCACCGCGAGAAGAAGCAAGTCACGCATCGTCGAGGCAGGCTACCATGAGCACTGTTCAGCACAAGACTGCTCGTATATGGCGCCTCGCGCTATAATTGGAGAATTCGCACCCCACACCTGTAAAGGCTTCGTCATCCACATCGCGACGATCGTCGTTGGCCTCTTCCTCGCAGTTGCGTTGGAGCCCACCCAATTCTGGAACGTCGCCGTGACCGCCGGGGATGAGCTGACGGGGGTGACCGGCGAGGAGTGTTCTCAGCGGTGAAGTACCAGATGGAAACGGCGAAAACGCAGTAGAGCGGTCCATGGGTCAAAGCGCGGAGCATGATTCGAATCTAACTCGTTCTCCGGGGAGCGTAACTGCGGAACACTCGCTCAAGCGTCAGCTGCGGCTGCGTGACTTGGTACTTGCCCAGGTGCTCACCGTTGTGGGCAGTTCCTGGGTCGGGATCGCGGCCGGTGTCGGCCGGGCGCAGTTCCTCGTCTGGCTTATCGCCTTCGTGATGTTCTATGCACCCATGGCCATTGCGACCTATTACCTGAACCGGGAAATGCCCCTAGAGGGCGGCCTCTACGAATGGGCCCGCCGTTCCTTCGGCGACAGCATCGGGTTCATGACGGCGTGGAACATCTGGGCCTATGCGCTCAGCTCGATAGCCACGATCCTGTTCCAGATTCCGAGCGAAATGGCCTACATGATTGGACCTGCGGCTGCGGGCCTGCCCGAGAACCACAAGTTCGTTTACGCATTGCTGTGCGGCATCGTAGCTCTGCTCACTGCGACCGCGGTTCGCGGCCTGGGCCTGGGCAAGTGGATCCACAATGTGAGCGGCACTGCAATCATTCTTGCCTTCGTGCTGCTGGTCTTTGCACCGTTCTGGGTGTGGCTCCACGGTGAACCTCTGCACTACGCCCCATTCGCACTGCACCTGCCGCCCACAGATCCCACGTCGCTGTCGTTGCTTGGGCAGGTGCTATTTGCCGCCTCTGGTCTCGAGTACATCGCGATTATGGCCGGCGAGACGAAGGACGCCAGCAGCGCAATCGGTCGATCCGTGATCTTGGCCACACCGATCGTGCTGCTAATGTTCGTGTTGGGCACGGCCTCTGTGGTGAGTCTGCATGAACTGCACGCCGGTACCGCGATCAACTACGTGGCCCCGATCCCGCAGGCGCTCAGCCAAGCCTTCGGAGAAGGCGGTATCGCTGCTTTGCTCGGCAAGGTGGCGATCCTGCTGCTGCAGATCCGGATCCTGGGTGCTGCGAGTTTTCTGTTCACTGGCGCCACGCGCTTGCCCATGACCGCCGGCTGGGACCACCTGGTCCCGGCCTGGTTTACCCGACTTCATCCCCGCTACCTGACGCCGACGAACTCCATCTACGTGACGAGCGCCGTCATCGCCACGATGCTGGTGCTGGGCAGCGCGGGCGTGCATGCCGCAGAGGCTTTCGGTGTGCTCAATGACGCAAGCGATGAGTTCTATGCCCTTGCGTATCTTGCCATGTTCCTTATTCCCATCTGCGGTGCGGCCGTGGTGCGCGAACGTTTGCCGCGCTGGGTTGCGGCCACCAGTATCTGCGGCGTCGTCTCGATTCTTTTCGTTCTACTTCTCAATGCCTACCCATTCGTCGATGTGAAGAGTCCCGGCGAGTTCGCGGCGAAGATCCTGGGAACTGTCACGCTGGTCAACGCCTGCGGTTACGGTTTTTATCGCGTGCGGCGCCAGCGCTGACAAAAGGCCCAACCTGGCGCGCACCGATGCGCCAACGCTGATGCTGCATTCAATCGACTCCCCCGGGGCAATGACCCTCACGACAGTCGGTGGGCAAGGTGAAGCGCCGCGAGTAGCGAAGCGTCGCGGCTTGCAGTCCTTCCCGAAAGCAGCCGTTCATCACTGGCTGGTTAGTCAAGAGCACCCATCGGCCGTCAACACTGGCACGGCAGCGTTAACCGAGCCAATACCCGTCGTTGGCGCTTTGGCTGCAATGGTCATTCAGTGCATTGGGCGGCAAAAGTCCAATAGAATATCCGCCAATCATGATTCTCGACGAGCGATCGGCGGCGGTCTTCATCGATGGCTATCAGAAGCTATTGCTGGAGATTTGCGGCCCTACTAGCGGAAACATCATGTTGCTGGAGCGGCTTGTGGGGGGTCGAAAGAAGCTTCTTTCCGACGCATCTTTATTGAATGAAGTTGTATCCCGAATCCATGATCGGGGGCAACATGTGGACGAGACCGTTGTTGCCGCCG
>PKXS01000011.1 GCA_003132425.1 Gammaproteobacteria bacterium
CATCGCTTATTGCGACAGAACCATACCAGCGCATCCAACAAATCCGCTATGACGCACAAGACTCCTATTAGATCCGCGTGACATTCCTGGATCGATGCCTCAGCGTATCCGGCACCGCATGGACAAATCGAACCCGCATTTCATCCCCACATCGCCGCGTCCATTCACGCTCGTCTTGAATGAGACCGCTGCCGTATTCAAGCGTGCCGCCGACAGGCCTTCTCTAGCTACCGCCCGACGGCAAGTTGCGGTAGAGTCCACGCCTTGAGCCGGACGTCCCACTAATGTCGAGAAGCACCTTTTGAGTAAGCCATCCAGTCGAAAGTTGGCAGGTGACGATGCCCGATCAATCGCCGGGACTCGAGCAATTCGGAGAACTTGCTTGGTGCTGCGTGAGGTCGGATCTGTAGCAAATACCGGCGCTTCGCTGCCTCAGTTGGTGGCTGCGACCCGATTGCCAAAGAGTTCTGTCCATCGCTACCTCGAGGTACTGGTGCAGGAAGGCTTCCTCGAGCGAGATGCTCAATCGGGCCTGTATCGCCTTGGGGCTCGTATTGTGGCTCTCGCTATCAACGAGGCGCCGCTCCTCGTACTACGGGCACGGCCGCATCTCGAGCGTCTCCGCGATCGATTCGACGAGACTGTCAATCTAGGGGTGCTGTCCGGCGATAACATCGTCTACCTTGACATCGTCGAGAGCCCAAGAACTGTGCGCTTGGCTGCACGCATCGGTGACCGCGATATGGTTCACTCGACGGCACTGGGAAAGGCCATCGTGGCGGATCTCCCCGAAGCCGAGGTGCGGTCCCTGCTCAAGCGGTCGGGATTGCCGAGACGGACCGCGAACACCATTACACGCGCTGCCGATTTCATGACGCATTTGGAGCTTGTGCGAGCCCACGGATTCGCGCTCGACGACCAGGAAAATAATGTCGAAGGGCGTTGCGTGGCTGTAGCGATTCCAGGGCCACGTGTTCAATACGCCATTAGCGTAAGCGGAATTACAACGCGGTTTCCGATGTCGAAGACGGCAGAAGTCGCGCGCGAGATACGCCAAATCGTCTCTGAGCTTTCCGATCAGTCGCTGCCGCCAATCAAACCTTATTCTTGATTAGCGCTGCCGAACCAAGGGGGCGAGAGCGGCTCGCCTAACCAGCGGCCCGTCGTATCGCCCGCATCTCACCCGTTTTACCTGCCGCCCGCGCGCGCCAGAACTCGCCAATTTCCTCGAGACTCAGTCCTTTTGTCTCAGGCATTACCCGCCACACGAACCATGAACAGGATACGCAAACAGTCGCAAACACCACGTACATGGCGGCCGAAGTGCCCGTCGTCTGCCGAAGCCAATCCATTGCCATCGGGAACAGCTGTGCCGTCAGGAACGATGACCCGAACAAGAATACGCACACAATAGCGAGCGCCTGGCTCCGCACCCTATTCGGGAATATCTCCGAAACGATGATCCAACTAAGCGGGGCCAGCCCGAGCGTAAAGGCGCCAGCCCCGAGCATCATTGGTACCAGCACGGACAACGCCGGTGCATGCACTGCCAGTAGCGTAGCCATCAGCAAGTGGCTGAAGCCCATACCGAGCGTGCTCGCTATGAGAAGACCACGACGACTGTACCGATGAATCAGAGGGAAGGAGATGATCGTGGCGAGCAGTATCGTCAGGTAGTTGGGCACGGAGGACAACACGGAGTTCGAGCCGAACGAGATTCCGGCGTCGTTCAGAATCGTGGGCCCGTAAAGCAGCATCATATTGACGCCATTGACCTGGGAAAAGATCATCAAAATGATGCTGACTTGAAGCGGCTTGCGACAATATGGCTGAAACACCTCGGAGGGTCCTGCCGGTCTGGCATTGACGTCAGTGAGAATTTCGTCCAACTCCTGCCGCGCCCGGTCAATCCCACTAATGCGCTTCAACACCTCGAGCGCGCGGGCATTGTGCCCCTTCGCGGCAAGCCACCGCGGGCTCTCTGGGACCAGCAGTAGCCCGAAAATCAGGCACGCCACGGGAACACCCTGGGATGCGAACATCAGGCGCCACCCGGAGCCATATTCAGCGACCAGATAGCTCACCAGCACCGCAAGGTTGATGCCGATGACGCCTACCAATTGGTTCACGTTCACCAACGGTCCGCGCAGGTGCGCTGGAGACAGCTCTGCTATGTAGATTGGACACGAGATCATTGCGAGACCAACGCCCATGCCACCGACAAACCGCCAGAGCGCGAATTGGCCTATCGTGGCGGCGACTGAACATCCAATGGTAGAGGCGAGAAATGCGATAGCCGATAACATCATCGTTCGTCGACGGCCGATAGCGTCTGCGAACCAGAGGCCGAGGAGTGGCCCGATGATCGCTCCCAGAATTGCACTGCTCGTCGCCCAGCCCGCCATCGCCGGGGACAGTGCAAAATCGCGTTTTAGAAAGGGAAGAGCGCCGGCAATGATGACCAGATCGTAGCCGAACAAAAAACCACCGGCCGAAGCAACGAACGCGACGCCTGCGACGTACCGCAGGTTGTACGTCGGGTGCGATGGATCGCCGACCCGTTGCGAGATGGCGGAGTCAGCATCGGGCAAGGGGCCGTTCAATTCGTTCTAACCTCGTTGCAAAGCGCATTGAGAGCACGGGTCCCATCCCCCGACGCGCTATGCCATATGCAGCAACTTCGCGCCAAGGGTAAGGGGTTGCGATCCGCGATATTAGTGATACGGATAAGTCTCGCTCACCAATGGTAGAGCACCCCAACTCCGACCGTTCGGGGAACGATGGTGAACGCACCGGAGGTAATGTCTATCAAACCCACGTATTCGTTCAACAGGGGATGAGCATTGAGGAGATTGGTGGCGAACAACGAAACGTCTGCCCCAGCCACCCGAATGCCGATACGGGCGTTGAGCTGATTGATCGACGGATTCGTGGTTACACTTGGATCATAGCTCTCGGTAGTCGAGTCTTCAGCCGGCACGAGTCGATTGTTACGGCTGTTGAACCGATCCTCAACGTACCCGTACCCGTCCAGGCCCGGCCTTAACGTTGTCTGATACTGCAGGTTCGTGGTTAAATTCCATGGAGATATATCAGAAATCGCTTCTCCCGATCGAGCAAGGACTTCGCTAAAGCGCGACGTAGTGGTCGTGTAATACGCATCCGTGTACCCGACGGTCGCACCCACGCTCCAATGCTGCGTAACTAGTGCCTTCAACGAGAGGTCGAACCCGTTGCTCCGGGCATCGCCGAGATTCGCAGAAACGTGTGTCGCACACGCGGGCACGTGAATCGAACTTATAATATCGTTCCACGTGATGTGGTAGACGCTGCCATCCACCGCAAGCCGTCGATCGAACAAGAGGAGCTTCGCGCCAACCTCATAGCTCCAGAGGGTGTCCGGATTGTACGTGCTCGTGTCTCCGAGCGCGGCCAGCTGGTCAGTACAGTCCGTGGTGGTAAGGTGCACCGGAATATTTACGCCGCCGGGGCGATATCCCTTCGCTGCCGAAATATAAACGAGCGTATTATCATCCGGTTTCCAATTTACGCCGGCTTGAGGCGCCGTGACACTATTGGAGACCTCGCCGCCAATGGTACTGGGGCCTCCGGCGACCGGCCCGTTGGAGACCGTCAGGTATGTAGAATCCTCCTTCTCGTAGCGCACGCCGCCAACCACCGAGACGTGGTCACCGATCTCGTATTCAACGTGCCCATAGATCGCCTTCTCTTTATCATCAAAATACTGATCGGAGATGTAGGAATCACCGTCTACAAGGTTCTCGCCCAAGTCCTGGAGGATAGTCTCTCCGGTATACTGCAGGACCTCTTGCGGGAAGCCCAGCGCCTGGACCGTTTCGTGATCGTGCTGATGAAGATTTGAATAATAGAGGCCCAGTAACCAGACAAAGCGCTGGCTGCTGCTGGGCGACTGGAGTCGGATGTCCTGCGTGAGGTTGTTCTGCGTCGTCCCTACTATCGTCGGCTCCGCATAGTTCAACGAGGTCGGGACAGGGAACCCAAACGCCGGGGGCAGCACCGTCGTATAGTCGTATCCTTGCGCATCTTCGCGATGCAAATTGGTTGTTACACTCGTCAACTGAGCCCAGCCGAGGTCACCCATCAACTTGAGCGACGGTGTACTGAAGGAGTCATTGATCGGTTGAATCAAGGAACGGGTCGAGACAAAGTCGCCATCGGAGGGATTCCCTGCCAATGGATTGAAAAAATCCGCGCTATTCTGATCCCGCTTCTGGTAGAAGAACCTCGCCTCAGCCGAGAAAGCATCCGAGGGCTTCCAGAGCAGCGCTGCCTGCGCGACGTACGTGTCAGCCTTGTTGACGTCCGTCTCGTTCAGTCCACCGAAAATGCTGCTATCGTTATCCACGTACCCACCGTCGTGGCGCGACCAGACGCTCACTCGAAACCCCAACTCGTCCGGCACTATCGGCCCTCCAAACGCAGCGCCAATCTCCGAATTGATTCCTCCTCCGTCGATGGAGGATTCTTCGGCACGAGCAACTCCCGAGTAGTCCGTCAATGAGGGCTCGCGCGAGATGACTCTTATCGCACCACCCTCTGCGCTCGCACCGAATAGCGTTCCCTGTGGACCACGCAATACCTCGACGTGATCGACATCGAATACGAGAGGAATGGCGGTGGGAACAGCGGCGTTGGCGTAGCGAGCCTGAAGCGGTGCATCATCGACGTAGATGGCCGTCGTGCTCGGGCCCAATCCGGCAACACCGCCGCCGGCGTCCTGCGAGATGCCTCGGATGGCAATCCAGTTCTCGTAGCCCACCGGGCGAAAATCCAGCCCGGGCGTTACGCTGGCGACGTCCCCAACGCTCTCGAGATGCCTCTGATCGAGATCCGCCTGCGTAAATGCGGCGATGCTGATCGGGACGCGCGAAGCGCTCTCCTCGCGTCGTGTGGCGGTAACAACCACCTCTTCCAGCGCTGAACTCTCCGATGATGCCGTCGCTGCGCTGGAGTCACCGGCCGCCTTGGCATCGTAGTTCGTCATAAGAGCCCACACAGCGAAGCTAAGCACGCCCAGGACGCGTAGACCTATGCTCTTCATTTCCACTCTCCCTTCATTTGTATCTGGTATTCGATCGCTGCATCCCACGGGCTGGAACGCTGGTCGCAACTTATAATACGTGAAGCAACCGCGAACGCAAGCGCCCGCACGTGCCCCACGACAGGTGGACAGACCTCGGTCAGCCCGTCAAAAGACTTCATATAGCAAGGCTACTGGGCCATAAAGTGCGTGTTCTCTCGCGATCTTCCCAGCGACGGCCGCTGACTCTACCAAGTAAGGATGGGTCCCGAATCGCGGTCGGCAGCTTGATTCCTCAGTACCATACTGTGAGATACTGATCGCAACCGGCGGGATTTCAATCGACGCTGGAATACTAACGGCCTAATACGACAATCGCTATAAAGGGAGTCCGGCGTGTCAACACTGAACGAGCAGCACTCGGAAAATTCGACCACATTGAAGTCGCGGCGTTACCACGAGTTGGCGAAAGAGCGGATTGCGGGAGGCGTGAACAGCAACGTTCGTCTTGGCGGCTCCCCACTCTGCTTCGCGAACGGCAGGGGCTCTCATCTCACCGATTTGGATGGAAACGTCTATATAGACTACGCGCTCGGAATGGGTCCCAATATTCTCGGTCACGCACCGGCGGCCGTCATCGAAGAAGTCGCGCGCACCCTCAGCAGGGGGCAGCTGTTCGCCGGACAGCACGCGCTCGAGCTGGAACTCGCCGACAAATTCTGCAGCTGCGTGAAGTCGGCGGAACTGGTGCGATTCGGCCTAAGCGGTTCCGAAATGGTCCAGGCGGCGCTGCGAGTGGCGCGAGCCCACACCGGAAGGACTGAGATCATCAAGTTCGAGGGGCACTATCACGGCTGGTTCGACAACATCTTGGTCAATCTCAACGGACCCATTGCCAACGAAGGCGATCCGTTGCCGCGCCCCCACCATCTGCAATCGGCAGGGCAAGAAGCGCATGCCTCCGATGATGTAGCCGTCTTGCCGTGGAACGATATTGAGGCCATTGATCGCTATGTGAGCGCGAACGCTTCGAAGATTGCCGCGATCATTATGGAACCCGTGATGCTGAATACGGGCGGGATTCTGCCTGAGAAGGGCTATCTGCAGCATCTACGCCGCGTGACGCGGGCGCACAACATTGTCCTGATATTCGACGAGGTGATCACCGGATTCCGGGTGGCTCTCGGAGGCGCTCAGGCGCTCTTTGACGTGGAGCCCGATCTGTCGGTATTCGCCAAGGCGCTCGGGGCCGGATTCCCGGTCGCCGCGCTGGCCGGACGCAGGGACATCATGGAGCTTTTTGCATCGGGCGGCGTAAACCATTCGGGAACCTACAACGCGAACCTGGTCAGCATGTCTGCGGCACTTGCGACGCTTCGCGAGTTGTCTGCAGACGGTCAATCGGTGTACCGACGGATCAATACGCTTGGCGCAACGCTAATGGAAGGGATCGCCGCGTCTGCGTGCCGATGCCGCGTCGACCTACAGATCAGCGGATTACCTTCCGCGTTTCACACTTGCTTTGCCAGTCACCCCATCCGTGACTACGCCACGTATTCAAGGGCTAATCACGCGCGTCTCGGCATTTTCCTGGCCGTGTTGCTCGAGTGCGGCGTCCGTCCGACAGGCCGCGGCACGTGGTTTGTTTCGGCCGCTCATACGGACAGCGACATAGCGTCGACGCTAGACGCTGTCGAGCGCGCGTTGCCGCGAACTCTCTAGGGGCCGCGACAGCTGCCAAAAAAAGCGCTGCGAAGTCCACAGACTGTGATAATAGAGCTGGTTCTTCAAATACTCGAACTTTGAGGACGTCATCCATGGCGGCTAATGCGACCCTCGTTCTTACCGGCGCGCGAGGCAATCTTGGCGGCAAGCTTGCGGCCGCACTCGGCACCACGTACACCTTACGCTGCCTGGATCTGCTCGGGGGCGACGATTGCATCGCTGCTGATCTAGGCAGCTTTGATGACTCATGGACGCGTCACTTTGAAGGCGCTCAGGCCGTCCTTCACTTCGCGGGAGAACCACGTCCGACGGCTCCGTGGGCACTCGTTCATCACGCCAATATCGTTGCCACCGCCAACGTTCTGCGTGCAGCGCGGATGCACGGCGTAAAGCGCGTCATCTTTGCCAGCACCAATCAGGTCATGGCGGGATACCGATTCTCTGAGAAGATCGTGACGACGGATATGCCTCCGACGCCGCTGAATCCCTACGCAGTGAGCAAGCTCTTCTGCGAGGAGGCGGGACGTGCGTTTTCGTCGGAGACTGGGATCTCCTTCATCGCCTTTCGAATCGGCAACATTCAGCCGGGCGAGAATATCCCCCATCCCGCAATGGGCATCGGAGTCTGGGGACAGCAGATGTGGCTGTCTAATCGCGACTTCGTTGCAGGTATTCAAGCGGCGCTTTTGGTGCCCGACGTGCCGTTTGCGATTCTAAATCTTGTATCCAATAACCCTGGAATGCGATGGGACCTGACTGAGACGCGTCGGATTCTCGGCTATTCCCCCCAGGACGGCTTTGCCTCCAATCCTGCACCGGAGGATGTTGCTGAGGATCAAACGGCGCGTCTAGCGCGTCTCGTGCCCGGTCAGTGGCTGGACCAGAGATTTCAGCCGATACCCGGATGATGCCTTCCTCGCCTACTTCCCTGTTACGCCCGCCACTGAATGGAGTTGCACGAAGCATATGCGAATCGCCGTAGGTCAGATCTTCCAGGAGAGCAATACGTTTTCTCCGAGGGCAACCACTCTCGAGACATTTGAATCCGTGTTTTTGTGGCGCGGAAATGAGCTGCTCTCCGCCTTCGGAGAGGCGCGAGTCGAAATTCCTGGATTCCTGTCCGTGCTAAAGCGAGCCGGAGTGGAACCCGTTCCTCTAATAGCCGCGAATGCGCTCCCAGGCGGGGTGGTCACCCGCACCGCGTTTGAAAGCCTTATGCGCGACGTTGAAGCACGGCTCACGCAAGGAAGCCCCGTCGATGCAGTCCTGCTGGCGTTGCACGGAGCCATGTGCGTCGAAGATGAGCCCGACGCAGAGGGCGAGATCATCGAACGCGTCGCCAAATTGTTGCCAGCGGGTACTCCGATCGGTATTTCGCTCGACCTGCACGGTCACATCACGCAGAGGATGCTCAGACCATACGTCTTCCTCATCGGCTACCGCGAGTATCCGCATATCGACATGTACGAAACGGGGGTGCGTGTCGCGGAGACGATGCTGGAAGTATTGAAGGAAAAGGTCGCTCCGCGCATGGCGCTTGCCAAGCGGCCGATGATTGTCAGCCCATCGAAGGCCCGCACGGTGGAGGAGCCGTTGCGCAGCATCGTGGCCGTGGCGCGGAAGATGGAAGAGGATGGTGAGATACTTCATGCATCCCTCTTTCCCGTCCAACCCTGGCTGGATTTGCCGGGACTGGGGTTCGCCGTGCTGGTGTGCACGAACGGCGACGCAGCAGCGGCCGAGCGTGCTGCCGAGAAGCTGGCCGATATGGTCTGGGAAAGGCGATACGACTTCGATCCCGAACTGGTCGGCTTGGGGGAGGCGATCGACACCGGTCTGCGAGAGGAAGGCACGACCGTCGTCGCGGACTCCGGCGATGCGCCGAGCGGAGGTTCGGCCGCCGACAACGTGAGCGTGTTGAAGGCTCTTCTCGAGGCGGGTGCCGACCGCTCCGATCGAATCACTTATCTGACGATTTGTGACGCGGAAGCGGCGGCGATGTGCGCGAGCGCAGGGGTGGGCGCGACATTGACTCTGGACGTCGGTCACAAGGTTTCACGCAGCGATGGGTTGCCCTTGCGCATCCAATGCCGTGTACACACCATCGCTGACGGCAGTTTCGTGATGCTCGACGCCGGTGCACGCGGCACCCGGACAGAACAGGGACTCACGGCGGTCGTTTCAATCGGAAGCATTCGCTTGGTCATTCGTTCGCGGCCTGCGTTTGAGTGGGACACCGGCATCTACACGGCCTTCGGGCTTCGCATCGAAGAGGCTTCGCTGGTCTTCGTGAAGTCGCCGTCTCATTTCAAGGTGGCCTTCAGCCGATACGCGCGACGTATCCTGCTCGCCGACACTCCGGGGCCGACCTGTCCGAACATGCGGCGATTGGTTTTTCGTAACGCGACGCGCCCCTTATTTCCCATCGACATCACGGAAAAAAAACTATGAAGTTGCTCCGCTGGGGCGAGAGAGGCGCCGAGAAACCAGGAGTCTTGGATGCCGATGGCCGCATTCGGGACCTGTCATCCATCGTCGGCGACATCAACGGAGCGATGCTCGGCAGGCTGAGCGAGATACCCGATATCGAGGCTCTTCCGCTGGTGCCTGGAACGCCCCGGCTCGGTGCCTGCGTAGGCTCAGTGGGCAAGCTGGTTTGCGTGGGACTCAACTACGCCGATCATGTGGCGGAGGCTGGTGCACCGATGCCGGTCGAGCCGGTGCTTTTCTTCAAAGCGACGTCTGCGATCGCGGGGCCAAACGATGATGTCGTCCTTCCCAAGGGATCCCAGAAAGTGGACTGGGAGGTGGAGCTGGGCCTCGTGATCGGGCAGCCGGTGGCATACGCCGATGAGGCCCAGGCGCGTGCGGCCATCGCGGGCTACTGCGTCGTCAACGATCTGTCGGAGCGCGCGTGGCAAATGGAGCGCGGCGGCCAATGGGTGAAGGGAAAATCGGCTGACGGATTCGCGCCCGTTGGACCCTGGCTGGTCACAGCAGACAGTGTGCGCGACGATTCGTCGCTTCATCTCTGGCTGGACGTCGATGGGCATCGGTATCAAGACAGCTGTACGTCCCAGATGATCTTCAAGCCGGCATTCATTGTGAGCTACTTGAGTCAGTTCATGTCCCTTCAGCCCGGCGACGTCATCTGCACGGGAACCCCTCCGGGGGTAGGCCTTGGACAGAAGCCGCCGGTCTATCTTCGGGCGGGTCAATTGGTCCGACTGGGGATCGACGGCCTTGGAATCCAGACACAGCGCGTCGTCGCGCATGGCTGAGGTCACCCCGGAGGAATCCACCAGTGTTCCGCCCGAGTCTGCCGACTTTGTCGGGCTCGCTTGGCGCTGCGGATCGCTGAGCGTTCAGCGGCATGGAGGCATGTTGGCGCCGTTGACGTTCATTGTGGAGGGTGGCCGACAAGTTTCGCCACTGTATCTCGCGCCCTGGGCCGCGGAGCAGTCACGTCCGGCGTTACCGCCCATTCTGAACAACCTCCGGGGCGAATGGCCGTGCGTTCCATTCGGGTCCTATCGTCCCAAGGACGGATTCACGCCTGATTGGGCCTCGGTCATTGGGAGCGGCGACGGAGATCCCTGCCTCCACGGATTCGGCTCAAACGTTCCGTGGAATTGGAGCAAAGTAACGCCCTACGAGGTCGAACTGCGCTGTCGTTACCCGGTGAATGACGACATCGAGGAATTGATACGCCGCATCACGCCGGTACCCGATCGCGCGGCCGTTGACATCGAACTAGAGGTGAAGGCGAGGCGAAGGACCCGATTGCCCGTGGGTCTGCATTTCACGTTCTGCAAGCCCCGGACGCGAGCGATCCTTCGACCGGGTGCATTTCGCGACGCCTGGACGTATCCCGGCCCACCGTATGAGGACATTCAGGCATTCGCGCCAAATCGCCGATTTCAGGATCTCGGTCGCGTGCCGGCAAGCGACGGCGGACACATCGACGCCACGCAGTTCCCGTTGCCCGTACCCGCGGAGGATTTGATTCAGCTCAATGAAGTGGATGGTCACTTCGTCATGGATTTGCCTGGCGATGACAACCGAGTCTCCCTTGCATGGAACCGCGAGCACTTTCCGAGTGTGCTGCTATGGATGTCGAATCGTGGGCTGCTCAAGCCTCCGTGGAATGGAGAACACGTGGCCTTGGGTGTAGAGCCAGTCTGCTCAGCATTCGGATTGGGATTGGACGCCACTCGCAACAAGAATCCGCTCGCGCAAAGCGGCGTCAACACCGTCATCGAATTCGATCCCGCCACGCCCTTTAGAACGACTTATCGGATTTCGGCAACGGCGCTCCCCGCTTCGGCGGAGCAGTAAGAGCCCCAGGGACCTACCAAATGGTCCAACCGCCATCGACGACCAACGACTGCCCCGAGTAGAACGACGAGCCCGGAGATGCCAGGTACACAATCGCCGCGCGTAGATCAGTGTCGTTGCCGACTCTCTTGACGGGCGTGCGAGCGGCCAGCCCCGGTGCCAGTCGATCCGAATTCGACGCATTTTGCTCAGTATTGGGGAACATGCCGGGGCACAGCGCGTTCACTGTCACGCCGGTGCCACCGAGCGTCACCGCGAGGTGTTTTGTAAGGCCGATCAGTCCGTGCTTGCTCGCGACGTAGGACGCGAGATCGACACCCCAGTCGCCGTAGAGCGCGGGGTCGCCGACGACGAGCCCGTATATCGAAGAGATGTTGATGAGTCGTCCCCATTTTCTCTCGACCATCGGCGGAACGAACAACTGCGACAATGCAAAGGGCGCCTCTAGATTCAGCGTCATGATCGCCCGCCACTCGTCAGTGGTGACGGTCAGCCATGGCTTACGCTCGCCAAGGGCCGCATTGTTGACGAGGATGTCGACGTCCTTCACCTCGGCGAACAGCTTGCGCCGGTCCGCATCGCGGGTGACATCCGTGACGGCCCAGCGTACATCGCGGCCGGCCGCCGCCAATGAGGCCGCGGCGGTTTTCAGCGGCTCTTCACGCCGTCCGCAGATGGTGACCCGCGCGCCCGCCTCTGCCAGCGCCTCGGCCATCTGGCGCCCAAGACCGGTTCCGCCACCGGTCACGAGCGCATGCTTGCCCGTAAGATCGAGTCCGTTTCGCGCCACGCCGCCCATGACTGCTTTGCTCACCTTGCACCTTCTTTCTTGCGTGACACCAACGCTAGCGAACTCTTCGAATCCCGTCGTGGAACGTGCCGAAGAGCCTGTCCAGCGGAATGAGTAATGAGTCGCCAAAGTTCACTCTGACGAACTTGTGATGCAAATAGTGATAATAGTTGTCGGTGGTAAAGCCGGACTGACCGACGGCGACCTTTCCAAATCCGCAATGCCCTTCAGCGGGTGCGAGCCCCACCAGCGTCACGAAGTAAATGACGTGGATCGGCGTCGATGGAACGATCCACAACAGAAGCGCGCCGGAAAAATAAACTAGATGCTCGACGGGATGCATGGCCAGACCCGTCCACGGGCTCGGGTTGAGATTCGCGTGATGCAGGTAATGAACCCTGTTGTACAGCGGCGGCCAGTGGATCGCTCGGTGGCCGAAGTAAAATTGCACAGCGTGGAAGAATGGAAGCGCGAACATCAACAATGCGCAGTAGATGGGCGATCCGGACCAAGTCGTCACCGGGGCGATTCCGGCGGCTTGCGCCCACAGCGTCAGCACAAGGTAGGCCGTCCAGATCGGAACGCCCGAGACCAAGCTCCAGAATACGTTGCTCGCCATCGGCCGGCCAAACAGAAATTTATCGCCCCTCTCCTTCGGCCAGTTCGGGTTGTACTTGAACCGTACGCCTTGAGCGCGGCGTCGATACAGCAGGTAGTGCCACGCACCGTAAAAGCTTGCGGCGATGACTTCGTTGCAAACAAGAACCAATGCAATCCAGCCCAGGGACAGGTGGGCGACGTCGCTTCCGGACCACTTCAACAGTCCCCACAGTCCTACCGCGATAGCCGCATACAGAGCCATCCAGGGAAAGAACAGTCCCGGAAAGCCGAACAGGTATTTGAGAACCTTCCTCGGCTGCGGCGGCCACAGCAGCAGTGCTGGGACAGTGAGCGGCAACTCCGGGGACCATCCACCGAGCGTGGAATTGGGCATGTCGCTGGGCGAACTCATACGCTCCTTGCTGCTGGTGCGAAGTCGTGCGGCTTGAACCGCGTGCCGCAGGCGTTCAGGGTTTGGTCAGCCACTCGTTTCAAATTGTACCCCGTGTTTGATAGGCATGCCAACCCCAAGGACATGTGTCCCATCGGTTGGGATGCCGGTAAGCATGAGCGACAAGCCACGATCCGCGAGCGCCATGGTCGGCGCATTGGTGTTCGCGCTGACGATATTTGGCATGACCGAAGCGTCGATGACCCGCACCCCCTTGACACCCAGGACCGCGAGCGTCTCGCCGACGACGGCCATCGGGTCATCGCCGCGGCCCATCCGGCAGGTCCCCACAGGATGCCAGTCGGTGCGCAATGTCGAGCGAATGTGGTCAGCGAGTGCCGCATCGTCGCGAACAGCGATGCCCGGAAGCAGTTCGCCCGACAATGTCTCCCGCAGCGGCGCCGCGTCTGCGATATCGCGCGCAATTTTCAGCCCCTCAATCAGTTGCGCGAGGTCCCTCGCGTCACCGAGATAGTTCGGATCGACCAGCGGTGGGTCGGCGGGGTTGGCCGAGCGAAGCGACAATGACCCCCGTGCCTGTGGCCGCAAGAGGGTGACGTGAAGCTTGATACCGTCTATCGCTGGCACAGCGTCGGCGCCTGTGTTGGCGTACGCGATGGTCGGCACGCAGTAGATTTGAACAGTGGCCTCGGTCGACGCCTCACTCGTGACATGAAAAGAGGTGGATTCTCCTCCCACTGTCGTCAGGCGCCCCCGCCGAAACAGACCGTACTCCAGAAGATTCCAGGCCAGCCGCCAGCCGCGGTCTTGGCGAAAGTATCCATATCCACGCGAATTTCCTCCAAGGACCAGCGGGGACCCGCAATGGTCCTGAAGGTTCTGCCCGACGCCGCACAGGTCGACTTCGACTGGAATGTCGAATCGTCGCAGTTGTTCTGCCGGGCCGATCCCCGACAGCATCAGCAGCTTGGGCGAACCGAAGGCTCCCGCCGCGAGCAAGACCTCGGCAGTGCACCTCAGAGTGTGTCGATGACCTTGATGAACGTACTCCACTCCCACAGCCCGCTGGTGTTCGAACAAGATCCTGGAGACCTCAGCGCCGGTCACCACACGCAGTCGAGGATCTGAACGGACTTTGCTCAAGAACGCATCCGCCGCGCTGCAACGCCGCCCACCGCGGGCGGTAAACTGCAGGTAGCCGACACCACCGGGTGCACCCACGTTGAAGTCCGCGGTGAATGGCAAACCGAGCGATTGGGCCGCCTTGACGAATAGATGGCTGTACTCGCAAGTGAAACCGGGATCGGCAACTTTGAGCGGCCCGGAGCCGCCGTGGAATTCATTGTTGAATTTCTGATTGCCCTCGAGCCGCCGAAAGTGCGGCAGCATCGCCGCCCAATTCCATAGATCGCTTCCGGCCGACACGCCCCACTGGTCGTAGTCGTTCCGGTAGCCCCGCATGTAGACCTGCGCGTTGACGCTGCTGCCCCCGCCAATAACTCGGCCGGTCGCGATTTCCAATACTCGATTGGCAACGTGGCTCTGCGGGACTGTGTGATGCAGCGTGCAGTGAATACCCTTCGGGACCAGCCTCGAGTAGCCGGGACTTATCTTTAAGTAGGGACTTCGGTACTCGCCGCCGGACTCCAGGAGCACGACTCTCGCATTGGTCTCGGTGATGAGTCGCCACGCAGCGATGCATCCTGCCGTTCCGCCGCCGACAATGATGTAGTCGCAGTCTGTATCACCCCGATGCATTGCAGTATCCCATCAGTCGGGACACGGGTCCCACGCTGACTCGATACTATCCTGCACTAGTCGCAGCCGCAACCGAGGGAGCGTCGTTGACAGTGAGATGATTGGCTGTCGATAATGGAACACGTGTTCCATACTTCACTCTCTTGACGCGCCCCGCACGCCTTGGGACACCGCGACTCGCGACCCGTGAGGATGACTCCCTGTGAAAATTACCGCGCTCGAGACGATTCGGCTGGACGAATTCTCAAATATTCTCTGGGTCCGGATTCATACCGATAGCGGTCACATTGGCCTCGGAGAGACCTTCTATGGTCCACGGGCGGTGGAAGCGCATATCCACGAGACGCTTGCGCCGCGTCTGCTGGGCGCGGATCCCTTGCGGATCGAGCACCTGAATGCGGCGATGACGGCGCTGCCTGTCGCGCAGTCATCGACCGGTGTCGAGTATCGAGCGGCCTCCGCCCTGGATATCGCCCTCTGGGACTTGTTTGGCAAGCACTGCGGGCAGCCGGTGCACCAAATGCTCGGCGGTACTTGCTTTGACCGCCTCCGTGTATACAACACCTGCGCAGGATATAAATACGTGCGTTCCGGAGACTTTCGAGCGCCGGCGAACTGGACGCCAAGCCAAGCCGGAGGACCGTACGAGGATCTCGATGCATTTACTCACCGCGCAGACGCGCTGGCCGAGAGTCTGCTCGAGAGCGGCATCACGGCGATGAAGATCTGGCCGTTTGACTTGGCAGCGCGGGAGACAGGCGGCCGCTACATCACTAGTGCGCAGCTGAAATCCAGTCTCGAGCCATTCGAGAAGATCCGCAAGGCCGTCGGGGACCGCATGGATATCATGGTCGAATTCCACAGCCTGTGGAATCTGCCGACTGCCAAGCTGATTGCTCGGGAACTCGAAGCCTACAAGCCGCTGTGGTTCGAAGATCCGATTGTCATGAATTCGCCCCAGGCCCTCGCCGAGTACGCCCGCTGCACGCCTGTGTGGGTATGCGCGAGTGAGACCCTCGGTAGCCGCTGGCCCTACAAGGATTTCCTCGATCGCGACGCGATGCATGTGGTGATGGTGGACCTTTCGTGGGCCGGTGGACTCACGGAAGGCCGGAAGATCGCCAGCATGGCGGCAACTTATCACCGGCCGTTTGCTGCGCACGACTGCATTGGTCCAATCAGCTATGCCGCGGCAATCCACATGGCGTTCAGTCAGCCAAATACGCTCATACAAGAAAGCGTGCGCGCATTCTATTCGGGGTATTACCGGGAACTGGTGACCGTGGTTCCGGAAGTCGTTGATGGCTTCATCCGACCGATGGAGGGTCCCGGGCTTGGCACGGAACTTCTGCCCAGCGTGTTCGAGCGCAAGGACTTGCATCGGCTTCGTGTTGAATTGTAGGCATGCCGCTGCCCACACCGCCCGGAAGGTTGTTGCCGCAGAATTGATCCAATGTCGCTGAAGTGGAGAGACGATATGTCCGAGTCAACGAAAGGTTCAGGTCACGGCAACGGTTCGGAGCAGACACCCCAGCTGCGGTCGCGCAGCTGGTTCGACAACCCTGCACATCCAGATATGGACGCCTTATATCTGGAGCGATATACCAACTTCGGACTCTCCGTTGCAGAGCTGCAGTCCAATCGCCCCATCATAGGAATTGCACAAACCGGCAGCGACCTGGCTCCCTGCAATCGGCACCATTTGGTGCTTGCTCAGCGCGTCAAGGACGGCATTCGAGAGGCGGGGGGTATTCCGCTGGAGTTTCCGGTGCACCCGATTCAGGAAACCGGAAAGCGGCCCACGGCGGGATTGGACCGCAATCTGGCGTATCTGGGATTGGTCGAGGTGCTGTTCGGCTATCCGTTGGACGGTGTGGTGCTGACGATCGGCTGCGATAAGACCGTGCCCGCGAGCCTGATGGCCGCGGCCACCGTCAACATCCCAGCGATCGCGCTCTCGGTGGGGCCGATGCTCAACGGCTGGTACGAGGGCGAGCGCGTCGGCTCCGGCACCATCATATGGAAGGCGCGACAGTTGTTGGCCACCGGACGCATCGACCGTACCGGCTTTATGCGCATGGTCGTCGCCTCGACGCCGTCAACAGGCTTCTGCAATACCATGGGTACTGCCACGACGATGAATTCTCTCGCCGAAGCGCTGGGAATGTCGCTGCCCAACTCGGCTGCCATTCCGGCGCCCTACCGGGATCGGCAAGAGTGCGCCTATCACACCGGCAGGCAGATTGTCGAAATGGTGGCGGCGGACCGCAAACCGTCTGACATTCTGACGCGCGAGTCCTTCATCAATGCAATTCGCGTCAATTCGGCAATCGGCGGGTCGACAAACGCGCCAATTCACATCAATGCGCTCGCGCGCCATATCGGGGTCGAGCTGTCGATCGACGATTGGCAGACCTACGGTTACGATGTTCCGCTGCTCGTGAATCTGCAGCCTGCCGGCGAGTATCTGGGAGAGGACTACTACCATGCGGGTGGGGTGCCCGCCGTCATCGGCGAGCTGATGCGGCACGGCCTGATCCACGAAGGAGCGCCCACCGCCAACGGCCGGTCGATCGGGGAGAACTGCCGCGAAGCGCGCAGCTGTGACGAACGCGTCATTCGATCTGTGGAGCGGCCGCTGAAAGCCGCCGCCGGGTTTCGTGTCCTGCGAGGCAATTTGTTCGACTCGGCAATCCTCAAGAGCAGCGTCATATCGGATGCCTTTCGCACGCGGTATCTATCGAATCCCACCGATCCGGATGCATTTGAAGGCCGTGCAGTGGTGTTTGATGGTCCGGAGGATTACCACGCCAACATCGACAATCCGGCGCTGGCCATCAACGAGCACACGCTGCTCGTGATTCGTGGCGCAGGACCGATCGGCTACCCAGGCGCGGCCGAAGTCGTGAACATGCAGCCGCCGGCAGCACTGATCGAGGCTGGCATCAGCGAACTGCCCTGCATTGGCGATGGCCGACAGTCCGGAACGTCGGGCTCTCCCTCCATCCTGAACGCGTCGCCCGAAGCGGCTGCGGGAGGAGGACTGGCGCTGCTCCGAACCGGAGACCGCATTCGTATCGATCTGCGAGTAGGCACGGCGAATATGCTGGTGTCTGACGAGGAATTAGCACGACGCCGACAGGCGTTACAGGACGCAGGAGGCTATAAATTCCCAGCGAGCCAAACTCCGTGGCAGGAACTGCAGCGTGCCAACGTGGGACAGTTGCAAAGCGGTGCGGTGCTAGAACCGGCCGTCAAGTACCAGCGTTTGGCGCAAACCCAGGGTGTGCCTCGGCACAGCCATTAGGCCAGAGAGCGGTCGAGAGTGACGGACTACAGTGTAATCGACGCGGGCAGGCGCTGCCGGCTGGGCGAAGGGCCGTACTGGTCCGTGCGTCAACAGGCGCTGTATTGGGTGGACATTCTCGGTATGAACGTGTATCGACTGCGGGCCACCGATGGCAGCGTGGTGTCCTGGCAGATACCGGGCATGATTGCGTGGCTGATCGAACGGGCGCATGCGGACGGCTTTGTTGCAGGGATGCAAAGGGAGATCGTGTACCTCAGCCTCGAGCCTCTGATAATTACGCCCATCGCGTGCCCCGAGCCCAGCCTCCAGNNTCCCTGGCAACCGATTGAACGACGCCAAAGCCGACGCCCGCGGATGCATTTGGGCCGGCACCATGCCCCTGAGTGCCGAAGGGGACACCGGTTCGCTCTATAGACTGGATCCAGACGGACGCGTGACGTGTCGTGATCGCGGATACAGCGTGACGAACGGNNCCGGCGTTCAGTCCCGATGGACGCTATCTGTACCACAACGATTCCGCGCGAGGATTTGTGTATCGCTTCGAGCTCCACGGCGATGGAGCGCTGCGCAACCGCAGTGTGTTCCTGCAGTTCGGCCCGGACGAAGGCAAGCCCGACGGGATGACCGTCGATTCCGAGGGCGCGCTATGGATTGCACTCTGGGGTGCCGCGCGAGTCAGCCGCTACACCGCCCACGGCCATCTTGACCGCTCTGTGACGCTGCCGGCTTCACAGATAACGAGCTGCGCATTTGGAGGCGCGGCGCTCGATCGCCTGTTCGTGACGTCGGCTGCCGAGGGAATCAGTGGAGAACCCATGGCGGGCTCGCTGTTCGAGATCGATCCCCATGTGACGGGCGTCGCGCCGAATTTGTTTGCGGGATAATTGGCGATACCGTTCGCGCTCTCGCCTTCGCGGAGCCAGCGATCGCCCCACGCCCGCGTCACGGTGATGCGTCGGGGCCAATCGGTCGGTAGCTANNGAGTCGCTGACGCCGCTTGACTCGGGTGTGAGATTCGCCAACGGCGTGGAACGGCCGCAGCAGGTGGTTTTCTATCGAATCTGAGCGACCCGCTCTAATCGCAATCAAGCGCATGGTTCTCGATGGACCTCGCATCCAATAGTATCGCGGCTATTTGGAACGTCCGCACAGCAATAAGATGACCTTAAGCGGCGGGCCGTTGCAGAAGATCGATTTTTGGCGCTCGTGCGTCCAGATGCCATCTATGATTCATGGACGGGGACGAGGCCCCACTGCTTTTACGGCTTTTCAGATTGTGCCACAACCTTTGCATTTGCCTTAGCCGCGCTGTAATTCGCTTCCGCTTGGTCCTTACACATCTTTTGTGCGTCGCCGCTCGCAGACTCGCACTTGGCAAGCGCCAACTTGCGATCCCCGTCGGCGTTGGCAATTGTCAGATTGTAGGCGTCCTTCGCGGCCACATTGTTGAAGGCGACGAGTTTGTCGTCGACTTTTTGCGCAGCGCCGTTCAAGTCCTTAGCGGCCGAGTTTTCGCTCTTCGCCACTTCCGTCGAAGCCTTCTGCTCCGCTGTCGCCATGTCTTTGGCGACCGTATCGGGCGATTTCGCATTGTTGCAGGCCGCAATGCAAAACGTGGCCATCACAATCGCCGTAGTTAATTGTAAACGCATAGTGTCCTCTTATCCTTTCTACTGTGATCCGACGCATCGGTCCGACGTTGGTTCTACCATTTGTCGAGACAGTATCCGATCATGCCCACGTCTCCAAGGTGAAAAGAACACGAGTGCGAGTCAGATGGCGCCTACGAAGTTTTGGGGTCGGGGGCGCTCGGGGTGCCCCATTAAGTCGCGAATTTCATCGCATCCCTTAACCTTACTTCAGTAAACGAAGCCGCTAAGAGCATCCAGAGAAAGACTTACCCTATGAGCGCGGCTGGTCCGTTGGCTCATATTTTTCTGGTCAACGGGGCATTGCGAGTCGCGCCGATGCGGGACTCACTTTCCTGCCGAAGCCATTGGCGAGTCGCCGCTACTTGATAAAGCAGCCCTTTGGGCGTTAATTGTGCCCGGAAGCGATCTTCTCTTCGGCGGTTCGATTCCGCAGCCCGCCCAGACAGGCGGTAAATTCCGCGCCAAAAAGAAATATGAGCGATGTGTAATACAACCACAAGAGCAGCGCGGCGAAAGACGCTGCGGCGCCGAACGCGCTTGGCTGCGTCGAATGCGCTAGATACAAACTAACCCCCCAACGCCCAATGTCGAATAAAACCGCGGTCGTCACGCCGCCGATTGCCACGGTTTTCCACCCGAGGCGTCGAGCCGGCATATAGCGGAAGATGAGAGCAAACAGGAAGGAGACTAAGGATAAGGATAGGATTACATCAAGCGCCCCAACAAAGCCCACCATCGCCGAGTGCTGCTCGCCGATGCGCTTTTGCAAGGTTGATAGCCCGGTGGAAATGGTGAGCGAAACTAAGAGCAGAAACCCTAAAGTGAGGATGAAGCCCAGCGAGAGGAAACGAGTCCGTATCCATCCCCGCACGCCTGTAGAGGCCAATTTGTCGCTCTTCCAAATCTGCTGCAGCAAAGTATCGAGTGCGGCCAGTACCGTCGTAGCACCTATCAGTAACGTTACTGCACTGACCAGGGTGGCTACAAGTCCTTGGGCCTGCTGCGAGCTTTTGATCGCACCCAACAGGATTTTGGCTGTAGAGGGACCAAATAGCGCGGTCAGTTGTGCGTAGATTTGTCCGTAAGCTGCGGCGGAACCGACGATCCAACCGGCGATTGTCAATACAATTACTATCAACGGCGCGATGGAAAATGCACAAAAGAATGCAAGCGAAGCGCCCGTTGTCGAAGCGTTATCGGAAATCCAATTACTGGCAGTGCAGTGGGCGAGCGCGATAGTCCTTTTAATGACTGTTATCACGTTGACCTATCAACCCTGTTGGCGCCCTTTTTTTTGATTCTTCGCGGAGATTGCCTTTTTTTGGCCAAAAGCTCTTTGCATTTGCCGAGAAGTTCCGTTGCTGTTCCCAGCAGTATCCTCATCTTTGCGTTCTCCTTCCTGAGGTTTTCTATCGAATCATGCTCTTTGAGCTGTGTATCTCTTGGATTGTGGGAATGCGCGGGTGTGCCTTTTTTCTTCATGGACTTCTCTCCGGCGCGCTACCGAAACTGCTTCTGGATGCGGTAAAACGCGGTGCTCAAGAGCGCGGCATTCCTTACACACGATTCTTGCCTGAACTCATTGAGCGAGGTATTGCTTCACCGCTGCGATGAACCAGCTTCTCTCCCAATAAAACCGCCGCTCTTAATGGGAAAGTTTCAAGGGAAGGCGGATGCCGGCCATGGCATGTCCGCGAATACTGAAATCGCAACTTCGATCATGGCCACAGTGGCGTCAAGAGGAATGACCGGAATGTCCGGCTGCCCACGCTCAGCGGCTAGGTCTCTCAGCCCTGTGATGTCTGCGACCAAGTTCACTGCTCCAATAATCTCGTCTCGATCATTACGCAAGGGATGGGCATACGCCAAACCCGAAATGCGGCTTCCATCTCGGCGTTCGATCACGATCTCTCGGCCGTGATATGCCGTCCCCTCCAGCAACGCGAGAGCCATCCAGCACTGCTCGTGGCGTATAGGAGTGCCGTCCGACAAGTACAATTGATGCGAACCGCAATATCGTTCACTCGCATCACGCAGTGTCGGTGCTCGCCCCCACGCGGCTTCAGCAAGAGGATTGAAATATGTAATCAACCCGGCGGGATCGCACGTATAGGCAGCTGCCGGAATAACATCCAAGATGCCCTGCCAACTCGCCGTGATAGAAGGCATGCCCACAGGTCGCTGAAATTCAACATGATTAAGTTGCATCACGTGTCCTACGGAAACCCTTAATGGCCGACTGTTCTACTCTACTTTTCGCTCGAGAGCACTGATTAGGCGGAAGTTTGCTGCATAAACGGGTACCTAGCGGGCGTTTACCTTTCGGCGACTGGAGTCAGGGGAGGACCGTAAAGTCGCGCTAGCTTGGAGCCGTCGCGCGTTGTGGCGAGGTCGCGATGCGCCTCTCCCCGCCTCTCTCGATTGAACAGTCCTTTGTGTGTACTGTACAGACAGGAATAATTAAGCAGCTTATAATTATTAGCTTTATTTTTAGAGACGGCCTATGGAAAAATCCCACACCGTTCATCAGCGAAGCTTAAGGTCCGCTGCAGCACTGTGCGATGACCGCTTCTTCTGATCCGAAAGCAAATCATTTGCTAGCCGCGCTGCCGGAGGCGCAGTGACAACGTTGGCGGTCACAGCTCGAACACGCTTCGCTGCCGCTCGGCACTGTGATCTACGAGTCCGGCACTACGATGGGCCACGTTCATTTTCCGACCACGGCGATTGTCTCGATGCTCTATGTGATGGAGAATGGCGCCTCGGCCGAGATCGCCGTGGTCGGCAACGAGGGCATCGTGGGGGTGTCGCTGTTCATGGGCGGAGAATCGACCTCCAGCCGTGCTGTCGTGCAAAGCGCCGGTGAGGGATTTCGGCTCTCGGCGCGGGCGATGAAAGAGGAGTTCAACCGGGGAGGTCCGGTACTGCATTTGTTGCTTCGCTATACCCAGGCGCTCATTACGCAGATGTCGCAAACCGCTGTCTGTAACCGACACCACTCACTAGACCGGCAACTGTGCCGTTGGCTTCTGTTGAGCATGGACCGCCTGCAGGGCAACGAATTAGTGATGACACAGGAACTGATCGCAAACATGTTGGGTGTCCGCCGCGAGGGTGTCACCGAAGGCGCGCTCAAGTTACAGCGCGCCGGTTTGATTCGCTATGCACGCGGACACATCACGGTGCTTGACCGGCAGCGGTTAGAAAAACGCAGTTGCGAGTGCTACTCGGTGGTAAAAAAAGAGTACGACCGCTTGCTTCCCGCGAAGCTGGCAATGTAGTGGGACCCGTATCGATCACGCGATCAGGTGGTTTTTTCGTAGCCCATTTTGATCATCGCTTTGCGCCCTATCGTCGCGAGCAACACAGCGGTGCTCGTCGGAAGGGAGGCGTCCAGAATTGAACTCGACAGATGGCAGTTTGGGCTTTCTCAGCAAGATACAAGTCGGACGAAATATTCGCGCCCATGTTCATGGCCAACTATATGATGACTCTGGCGTCAGAGCGCAAGGTATCGCAATTTATACGTTGTCCGATCCGCGCTCCATCCGAGATGTGCGCTATGTGGGCCAGACGAGGTCCCCTAGCCGTCGCTTCCTGCAACACATGAACACGGCCAAGCTGTGGCTGCCCGATGAGATTCCATGGTGGGTGAAGTTTCCCCAACTGCGGCCGCTGTATGGTTGGATCAGGGAACTGTACGCGGATAAGCGTCGACTGCCGGTCATGGCGATCACGGCATGGGTTGAGTCGGTCACAGAGGCGAGAGTCGCCGAGCGAGCGCGGATTATCGACTGTTTACAGGAGCGCTTTCAGCTCCTCAATGTGGAGTCGGAAATCCTCGGCAGACAAATTCCGTTACTGTGACCCGGACGGATTCTCGCTGGTCGCATAGATAGACCGAATATTTGCGAGACGATGCCCGGTACGACGGTTATGGCGCCTCCGAGGATGAAGCGCACGAGATATTCAGGTCCTTTGGTGTGATCAGCATCACATGACCTTGAGCACGGCCCCAAAGGTCCATGCGCCAAGTCCCCAGGCGAGCAACGCCACGATGGCGGCGGGCGCCGCCCTGACATGCTTGGTCGCCATGAGATAGACGCATAGTAATGCGTAGAGGAAGAACGCGAGCGCGCCGGCATCGATGTGCAGTTGGCCGACAATCAGGGAAGTTTCGCGACCGGTCGGGTCTATGGCCTCGACGGAGGATCGGGCCAGCCGTGATGCGTTCCCATTGGAGCCGATCGCGTCTCGAGCGGACAAATGCATATAGCCATTGTGATGTCGCAACTGCTGAGAGCAGACTTGCATCATGACAGTGCCCACTGCGGAAACGCATACCAAGGTCGAGCCACAAGGTCGCTATGAGGGTTCCGTACATGACCGGAGCTGAGCTCGACGGGTCGGTTGAATCGATTGCTACGCCCGGTGAAATATCCTAGATTCGAGACGCGTTCGAGTGGGCGTGACCGGCTGGAGCAATCCGCCGTCGAAGCGAGCGGGTAGGCCACCCGATCAATCGCATTTGGCCCATTACGCGGATTACTTCTCCTGTGTCGAGATCAATTCCTCGTTCTATCGCCCGCATCGGGCCGCCACTTATGCGCGCTGGCGGGATGAGACGCCGGCGACATTCCGTTTCTCGGTAAAGCTGCCTCGCAGCATTACGCACGAGAGTGGTTTGCGACGAACGGCCGCCGCCGTAGCCCGCTTCTACGAGGAAATCAGCTTTTTGCACCCCAAACTTGCAGCCGTCCTGGTGCAGCTACCGCCAAGTCTGGAGTTCAGCGCGGCCATTGTACGTTCGTTCTTTAAATCGATGCCGGCCCGGCCTGGCACAGTGGTGGTGTGCGAGCCGCGACACGCAAGTTGGTTCTCGGTGGCTGCCAACGAGGTCCTGCGTCGTGCGGGCGTATCGCGCGTCGCCGCGGATCCCGCCGTATGTTCAGGAGCAGAAGCTCCGCGTGTCGCTCGGCATTTCGCCTACTTTCGGTGGCACGGCTCCCCAAAGAAATACTATTCTAAGTACTCAGATGCCCAGCTTTCGGCATTGGCCATGGAAGTGGAGAAGGCTGTTGCGAGAGACTCTTGGTGCATATTCGATAACACTGCGCGATATGCCGCCTGGGACGACGCGCTTCGATTCATATCGCTGGTCCGTACTGCTAAGGCCGCAGCAAGCGAGCGTCGCAAGTGAATGAAAACGGTAGAACGCTGGTGCTAACGGGAACGATTGGGCTGGCGGCGGTGGGGCTGTTGTCAACCGCCAGCGCCGTGGCGCAGGTGCCGGCAGAGTCGCCCGCCGCGCACCGAATCGAGCCTGGACGACCGACATCAGCTACGTAACGTCTGCACTCAGCGATCGACTATCGACCAGCTCTAACTTCCCGTCTTGAATGAGGAGTCTGCGAATGGTGGGGATCTTGACGGGCTTCGTATTGCCGTTAGGCGTTCCGGCGTCGGTGCCCAACTCCCAGCTGGCACGCCCGCTTGAATCTCGTTCGAGGTTCACGATCGGCTGGATGAATGCGATATGCGGGATTCGCCGCGGCTTGCCTCCCCGCTCTCGGCGGCCGTAGCCCGTCGCTGCCGGAAGGTGAGAGCGGTCAGCGCGATCAGCAGCCGCAGAAGGGTTTGGAATAGCGCAATCACGGATTTATGATGCCACATCGGCTTCGCGTGGGCATCGACTGTCGCGATCGAATAATTGCGGAGCACAACAGTGGAGCTTGGATGCGGACAAAGGGCGATGCGTGAAGGGGTTGCGGGACGCCGTCCACTCGAGTGCGCGCTTTTTTGAGGGGCCTAAGTGTCTTACCGCATAGAGTAAATAGCGCATTGCGCAGATTATTCTCGCGGAAAATCGATATAGGGAACATGATTATGCATTTCCATTCACGAGTCCGGCGATCGGTTGTGCAAAATCTCGACCGTGATGAATCCGCCGCGGTTGTTTCGAGCGGTACTAGAGCCGAAGTTGCCGCCAGTGTGCGCGCCGCGGAGAATGTGGCGCAGTGGCGCAAGTATTTACCGGAAGATTGTATCCAAACAATGGTCGCCGCAGGGTGGGATCGCACGGTCTAAGCCGTTGCTTGAATTGGCTCAGCGCAGTTCGATCGGGGGAGGGCCCGCCATTTGCATTTCTTGCGGCCACGCTTCGCAAGCGGCCAACCGCCGAGCATCGAATGTCCTACAACGCTTGGCGCGTATTTCTGACCCAAGGTCGCGGCGATGGCGAGGCGAATGCCAATCTCATTCCTGCCAGACTTCTGAGGACCGTACGACGGCTAAACTGCACAAGAGGAATTATTTATGGAAATTGAGACAAACAACAACTTTGTAAAACACGGCCATGCTGTGACCGATAAGGCGGCCGACAAAATACAAAGCGCAATTCGCGACGCGCAGAAGACTACCAGTGCAGCGGGGGCGACTCTCTCCAAAGTCACAGGTCAAGCGCAAGGAATTGCGAAGCAAGGTATAGATGTTGTCGCCAATGTGGCACAGCAAACGTGTGACACTGCATCGCAAGCTTCCGATACGATTGTGAGCTACACCAAAGACAACCCGATCAAAGCGTTGATGATCGCTGCTGCTTCTGGAGCGCTGCTGCTCACTTTCATTAGGTTGCTGACTCCGTCCCGCGACTAAAGATCGTCCCCCAAGGGTTTCAAATTTAGCACCGCTTACGAGGAATGAGAACGCGCCGACATATTGCGCAACGTTGAGATCACCACGCGCATGATCGGTCGACGCCCGCTGGGCTGGTACCGGTCGGCCAAGCCCCAATACTCGTCGATCGGTGGTCGAAATCGGCGCCTTTTGGTAGTACAGCGATGCTTAAACGACGATTTGCCGTATTGAACGCAGATCATCGGCCGCCCGGGGCACTTTGGTGCCTTGGCGCAAATGCTCGGGTGTTGCAGCGTCCAAGCCGCAGTCGGGCGCGTGGTGACATTGCAATGAATCAAGCGTCGACTGCGATGCTCGATGACCACGAATACAGACAGCGGTCGAAAGGTTACGGTGACAGCGAGGAAAAAGTCACAGGCAATGATCTCCTGGGCGTGCAGGCGAAGAAAGGAGCCTCAGCATCGTTCAACCATGCCTGGGGGTGCATCGGGATTCGAGATCGACGTAATAGTCGCCGACTCGAATAATTGCGGAGCGCAGGGGCACACGCAGAAGAATCTGGATCGTATCGCCACCGAACTGAACGGTCGCCCTCGACAAACGCTTGACTGGAGGACACCATCGGAAGCGTTCGCCCGGGTTGTTGCGATGACCGCTTGAGAGCGCCATCCTATTGTTGGACAATACGGCGTAGATTGTGCAGGTCGAACCAGGCGGCTACCTTCAGGTCGCCGAACGACAGGGGTCTCGCGCAGGTTGACGGTATCGCCCCAGGAGCGGTAGTTGTTCTCGAGGATTTGTCCAGGAATGTTGTTCGGTCCGTCGCTGGTGCCGGTCGGCGTGACTCCGTTGGGATTCTCCCCGTTATGGCTGTCGTGATTAATGCTAAATTTAGCCATGAGAATCGACTCGCATCCAAGTAGGCTCGGTGTCCTGGCCGCGGTGTTCCTAGCGTCCAGCTCAGTCAATGCCCAAACGCCATCGCCGCTGCAGGAATGGCAATATGCGGGCGGAATTATCCTGGCTCGGCTGTTCGACCCGGATCTGCCTCAATTCCGCAGCATTCTCGGGCTTGCGTCCGAACTTCAACCCGTCTATGAGGGCTCGCGCGCCTACCGGGTGCAGGGCGGCCCGGTCATCGACATTCGTTATCGAGATGTTGCCTTTATCAGCACCGGAGAGGGCATCGGCTACAACGTCCTGCGCGGCGATCATTATCAGGTCGGCATTGCAATGACCTACGATTTCGGGCGCAAAGAAAAGGACGACTTGAGCAACCTGCACGGCATGGGGAACATCGGCGTCGCACCCGTCGGAAAGATTTTCGCCTCTTGGGTGCTTTCGAAGCGGTTTCCGATGATTCTTCGCCTTGATGCCCGCCAGTTCGTTGGCGGCGCGCAAGGCGCGGTGGGCGACGCGGGGGTCTACATGCCGCTTCCAGGGAGCTCCCGAACTTTCGTCATGTTCGCCGGACCGTCCATTACTCTGGCGACCCACCACTATCTGCAAACCCTGTACGGAGTCACTCCAGAGCAATCGTTGCTGTCAGGGCATCCGGTCTACGAGATATCGCGCAACGGTACCGATGCCGCCGGCGTCGGGTTCAGTGCGTCGAAGTTTTTCACGCAGCACTGGATTTTGAACCTGGACACTGCAATCAGTCAGATTCGGGGAAATGCGTCGCGTAGTCCGTTGGTAGAGCGACGAACTCAGCGCGTTCTGACGCTTTCGGTCGATTATCAGTGGTAGTCGGTTCGGAGTGTTTCGCGGCCGGACAGCAACGCCGCGGAACAAACCGCGATTTTCTCGGCACCGCTGCGCTTAGAACTACAGTTGAGCAACGGCCGACGAGCCGAACTGGTGTTGAGCGATGAACAATTGCCGCGAGTGCTGCATCTGCTCGAGCAGCCGGTATGATGCGCCCCGATGCGCACGTCGCGGTGTTCGTGTGCTCGACGCCAGTGGATATGCGCAAGCAAGCCGCGACCTTGGCGCTGATCGTCGAGCAGACACTGAAGCGGAACATCTTCGAGCCTGCGCGGTCCGTTTTCCGAGGTGCTGAATGACGAAGCCGATTGCCCGACCCGATGTACGTAAGCGCGCCTTCGACGCCGACATTATTGAGCTGTGTGTTCGCTGGTATATCACCTATCGGCTGTCGTATCGGGATCTGGTGGAGATGATGGCCGAGCGCGGGATCAAGGTCGCCCATTCGACGATCCTTCGATGGGTGACTCGGTACTTTCCGGAATTCGAGAAGCGCTGGAACCGGATCTCCAAAGCCGTCGGCACCTCGTGGCGCGTGGACGAGACGTACATCTCGATCAAAGCGAAGTGGCACTACCTTTACCGGGCCGTCGATAAGCATGGCAAGACCAAAATATCCCGCGATGCACCACAACCACACAATGCGACTCGCGGCCGCCTGAGTCCAGGTTTCCTAACTTATGTGCTCCTCGAATTGACCACTGAGCTTTCGATAAAGAGTCTTGGCAAGTGGGTCGTATCCCAAAAAAGCGGCGGCTGCATCCATCCATGTCAGCGGCCGTGAGCGGGTGAGATCGCGCGCGCTTCTTAGCAGCTGTGACGGCACCGAAGATGGAGAGGGGTCAAATACTTCCGCCTCGTGAGTATCCTGGTCTTCCGCGAACACGCTCCGGGTCACCTTTGAGAACACATGCTGCCCGCCATTCGTCTCATAAATCCGATACTCCTGCCACTGCCCCTTGGGTGCCGAAGGCGGAGCTGCGGAGGCGAGCAGTTTTCCGGTAAATGCTAGGTCCGCTTTTCCATCTCTGATGACAATTTGTTTTTTCTGAACCCCGACGTCGGGATCGTCATCGAGGACAGGCAGACGACTCTGCATTTTAATTTTGGCCTCCGAGACTTCCTTGCGCGGAGACTTCTCCTTATCCTTTGGCGGTGCCTTTGGCTCCTGATCGTGAATGGCCTCACCACGCACCAAGACTGTGGCTTCATGGCGCGTAGTATCGCTGGAGGGTCCATGATTGTCGGCGGGTTCGCTATCTCGCCTATCGTCGGTCGTTTGCCGGCCTCTGCTTACCGGCGGCTGGGAGAATTCCTTGGGGCGTTCAGAGCTCATAGAATGTCCTCGCTGCTAGGCGGTGAAAGGCTGAATCTTGAGCCTTAAAGTCAAACTTGATCAGCCAGCAATTGGCTCTGTCAGTCGTAAGCGCGCGCTGACATCAGTCTGTCCTCCACGAATTGCTGCCGTACTTCGACTCGGGCCTCAGTGATACAGGCGGCAGAAATCCAATAGAATGTCGATGCGATACGGGGAAACCGTCCTAGCAGCGAGAGGCGGAATGGCGAGAGCGGCGGCGAAGCAGGGACGGGATTCCCTACAAGCCGATCCTTCACCTTAGCGAAGTCCGAAAGTCCCATTTTTCGGCGAATCTCCCGTTGAGGCCATTTATATTGCCGTTTCGTGCGGTAGCGTACCGACACGGATTCCAGTTGGGTGTTCTGCTGGTACGTTTACACGCCAACGAAGAATTACCAAGTCCAATGCGGCAACCTTACCGAAACCGTCCTCATCGTTACGTTAACCGCTTTTTTTGGGGATGTTGACTTCCGAGAGCAACCGGTATGAATCGCGAGGAAACGCGAATTCTTCGAGCCGCCGTAGTGCCGGTTCATCGCCCTTGATTGCGCCTCGTAAATTTGTCCCACCCATTATGCGGTCTGGCCCGCGGGGATGCGGCATTGCGCAATCTGTCACTGTTGAAATCAAGAATGGATGAATTCTTATGCCTAAAACACTTAAGCAAAAACGACCCGCCGCGCTCCCTCAAATGATTAAGTGTCCCACCGGCATCAACGGTTTTGACCAAGTTACAGGCGGTGGCCTGCCAAAAAATAGAACCACGTTAGTGTCGGGAAGCGCTGGTTCCGGAAAAACCTTGCTGGGGCTTGATTTTCTGATCAATGGTGCGGTCAATTATAAAGAGCGCGGCGTTTTCATGTCTTTTGAAGAGACAGAAGAGGAACTCTACAAAGATGTCGCTTCTTTGAACTTGGATCTGCGGGGGCTTGTTTCGCAAAAGAAGATTCTGCTCGAATATGTGATTCTGGAGCGTCGCGACGTTCAAGAGAGCGAGTTTAATCTCGAAGGCATCCTCGTTCGTTTGGACCACGCTATCGATTTGATCGGCGCCACGCGCGTCGTTTTAGATTCGGTGGAATCTCTTTTTGCGGGTCTCACCGATATTGGCCTGGTTCGTCTCGAAGTCAAAAGGCTCTTCCGCTGGTTGAAGACAAAAAACGTGACGACCCTTGTTACCGGCGAGCCGGTAGCCGGCTCTTACACCCGTCACGGTCTGGAGGAATACGTCTCGGATTGCATCATTTTCCTCGATAATCGCGTCAGTGAGGAAATTGCCGTGCGCCGAATTCGTGTTATTAAATATCGGGGTTCAAGTCATGGAACGAATGAATATCCTTTTGTCATTGATAACAGCGGACTTTCCGTCATCCCGATTACGGCGGCAGGACTTGATCAACCGGGTACGAAAAAGAAAGTATCGACGGGCATTCCCTCAATAGACTTCTTGTTCAAGGGTGGCGGTTATGGCAAAGGCAGCATGGTGCTTGCTTCGGGTACCGCAGGCACCGNNCCTCGCGGCAGCATTCGCCGCCGAGACCTGCAAGCGTGGCGAACGTTGCCTTTTCTTATCCTACGAAGAATCCTCCGGGCAACTCATTCAAAACATGGGCTCGATCGGTATTCATTTGGAAGCGCCGGTGAAAAAAGGACTGTTGAAGATTATCTCGACGCGACCATCCTTTGTCGGCCTAGAGATGCACTTACTCGATCTGTACAAGCTCACAACCGAGTTTAAGCCGCATACCGTCGTGATCGATCCTTTGACCAGTCTGATTGGGCAAGGCAATCCACTGGAGGTTCAATCCATGCTCACTCGGATGATTGATGCCTTGAAATCCAAGGGCATCACCGGATTTTTTACCAGTCTTGTTTCCTCGAGCGCGCCCAATGACACCAGNNGCGTCTCGTCTTTAATTGACACATGGATCGTGGTCAGAGAATTAGAAGAAAACGAAGGGAAAAGGCGGGTCCGGGGTCTTTACATCGTGAAGTCTCGTGGCACCAACCACTCGAGTGACATCCACAGGTTAAGTTTGAGTGATGCCGGAATCAGCGTAGAACGAATGGATGCGTATGCGACTGCAAGTGCCGATCAGAAAAAGAGGCTGGGGAAAAGTAGCTCTCCGGCGTAACTCGTGAAGACGCTGGATCCCAATTTTGTGGTCGGGATTGGCGGTTCGGCGGGCGCCCTTACTGCTTACAAAGCGTTCTTTGAAGAACTGCCCGCTACGACGGGTATGGCATTCGTGGTGATCTTTCAGATGAACCCCGCAGCCAACAATCAGTTGGCTTCCGTGCTATCGCGACACACAAAGATGCCCGTCATCGTGCCCACCACGGGGATGCCGATTCGAAAGAATCACGTCTACGTGATTCCGCCGAACGCTGATCTTTGCATTGAAAGCGATACCTTCAAGGTGATCTTCCCGTGCGCGAATAAGAGCAAGGCGGTCGATTTTTTTCTGGTGTCTTTGGCAGGGACCCTGGGCCCGCGCGCCATTGCGATTATTCTCTCCGGACATGGTCAGGACGGCACCGAGGGCTGCAAACGCATCAAGGCGATGGGAGGTACCACCTTTACCCAAGACCGGTCTGCAGAAGTCGCCGGCATGGCTGCGAGCGCGCAGGCATCAGGTAACGTGGATTTCGTTCTCCCCGCAGGCAAAATCCCTGCTGAACTGCGACGGCTGGTAAGAAGCGCCAAACCTGGCGTGCCTCAGGCGGGTACGTTCGAGACGAACGCGCCGCGGCAAAACCAACTCATCGCGGCCTTTCCCGCCGCCGTCAAAGATCGCTTGCTTCCCGAACTGGAACTGGTGGCGCTACCGGTTGGCAAGGCGTTGTATGACGCAGAGGAAATCTTGAGTGATGTCTATTTTCCGACCACGTCGCTCATCTCCCTGCTCTATGTGATGGAGAACGGCCAGTCCTCGGAGCTTGCGGTCGTTGGCAACGACGGTCTAATCGGTGTCGCCTTGTTCATGGGGGGCGAGAGCACCTCAAGCAAAGCGGTCGTGCAGATCGCCGGCTATGCCTATCGGCTCTCCGGACAACGGCTCAAGGATGAGTTTAATCTCCACGGCGCGATGATGCTCTCGCTTCTGCGCTACACGCAGGCCCTGATAACGCAAATGACTCAAACGGCCGCCTGCAACCTTCACCACTCGATTGACCAGCGACTCTGTCGCTGTCTCCTGCTGCGCCTCGATCGCCTGCCGAGTGCCAAAGTCATCATGACGCAGGAAATGCTCTCGTACATCTTGGGCGTACGGCGTGAGGGCGTCACTGAGGCCGCCGGCAGATTGCTTAAGCTCGGTGTGATCGAATACGTGCGAGGTCAGATCACTGTGCTCGACCGGCCCACGCTTGAGAAGTTGAGTTGCGAGTGCTACGCCGTGGTGAAGAAAGAGTCCGCTCGTCTAGTAGCTATTCATCACGGGCTGTAACTCTGCTCGATGCGGATAGTCGGATCCCTTGATGGGCCTCCCCTTGATATAGGGCTGGGCTCAAGATTCGGATCATTGCGTACGCCAGGGTGGTGGTGCATCGTGGGATATTTTGGTCGTGCTGACGCCTATTGTGTTTCGAGGCTCTCTCTTATGCGAGTGTCATTGCCCATTCTACCGCCGTTTGATCCATTGCAACGTCACAGCTCATCTAACTGCGGCTTGGACGCTGCAACAGCTGCGTGAGGCGGCCGGGTATAACGATCGATACAGATGCCTGGTTCACGATCGCGACAGCATCTTTGCGAACCATCTCGACGAGTCGATCCGCTGGCTGTGGATCATGGTCCTAAAGTCACCGCCGCACAATCCAAAGACGAACGCGATTTGTGAGCGCATGATCGGCACGATCCGCAGGGAATGTCTGGATTGGCTGATTCCACTCTCGGAAACCCATCTGCGCTTTACCCTAAAATCCTGGATCGGCCACTACAACGGCGGCCGCCCACACATAGCGTTATTGTTTTCTGCATTCCTTGGCCTATATGGCAGCAGTTTGCCGGCGAGCGCACGGGACGCCGCGATTACGCCGAGGCGGCTCGGCTGGAAGCAGCGTTTTCTTGGACTTTGAAGCTCAAAAGAGCTTACTGTCGAGGATATTCAATCCGAGAAGTGCAGCGCAATCGGGAAGGGTGTCAGCGCGATGCCGTTAACACAGGATGCGATCCTTGAGACGCATAAGCTCGTCAAGGCATTCAAGGGATTCGTTGCAGTCGATGGCGTGTCGCTGCGTGTGCGACGCGGAGAAATCCACGCCCTGATCGGCCCGAACGGTGCCGGTAAAACCACATTTTTCAATCTACTGACCAAGTTTCTGCAACCGACTTCGGGTGCCATTTTCTATCGCGGCAAGAACATTACACGCGAGAAACCCGCAGAGATTGCGCGACGCGGCATTGTGAGATCCTTTCAGATCTGCGCCGTATTCCCACATCTTTCGGTTCTCGAGAACGTGCGGGTGGCGCTGCAGCGTAGTCTCGGCACGTCGTTCTATTTCTGGCGGTGTGAAAAGAGCTTATGTAACCTCGACAATCGAGCGATACAACTGTTAGGGGAGGTCGGCCTCGAATCATGGGCCCGTACACAGGCGGCCGACCTGCCCTACGGACGCAAGCGCGCCCTGGAGCTCGCCACTACGCTGGCGCTCGAGCCGGAATTGATGCTTCTTGACGAACCGACGCAGGGTATGGGACACGAGGATGTGTCGCGGGTTGCGCAGCTGATCAAGCAGGTCTCGGCCAACCGCACGGTTCTCATGGTCGAGCACAACATGAGTGTCGTCTCGTCCATCGCCGATACCATTTCCGTGTTGCAGCGGGGCCGGGTAATCGCGGCCGGTCCCTATGCTGAGGTCTCGAAAAATCCGCAGGTCGTCGAGGCCTACATGGGCACCTCGAGTACCGAACTTAAGGGTGGTGGCTGATGGGGCGAGAGGTGCTGAAGATTGCGAATCTCGAGGCGTGGTATGGCGAATCGCACATTTTGCACGGTGTCGACCTGGCAGTCCAAGAAGGTGAAGTCGTCACGCTTCTGGGGCGTAACGGGGCGGGACGCACGACCACGCTGCGCGCGATGATGGGGTTGGTCGGTGCGCGCACCGGCTCGGTCCGAATAGACGGGATTGAGACGGTGCGCCTGGAGCCGCATCGGATCGCCCGCATCGGTGTGGGCTATTGTCCCGAGGAGCGCGGCATTTTCTCGGGATTGTCGACCGAGGAGAATCTGTTGCTGCCGCCGCGACTCAAGGGCGCCGCGGCGATGCAGATAGAGGAGATCTATGCCATGTTTCCGAACCTGCACGAGCGCGCCGACAGTCCCGGCACGCGCCTGTCGGGCGGGGAACAGCAAATGCTGGCCGTGGCGCGTATCCTGCGCACAGGTGCGCGATTGCTGCTGCTGGATGAGATTTCAGAGGGTCTTGCGCCGGTGATCGTGCAGAAACTCGGCGATGTAATCCGCAGCCTCAGGGCAAAGGGCTATACCGTGGTCCTGGTTGAGCAGAACTTCGGGTTCGCGGCTCCGCTGGCAGATCGGTTCTATGTCATGGAGCATGGCCGGATCGTCAAACAGTTCGAGCAATCCGAGCTCACGTCGCGGATGGGGATGCTCCAGGAGTTTCTGGGCGTTTGAATCAACATTGAAAAAGGGAAAACAAGATGATGCTCAAATCATTGGCTACCGCATTCTGTACCCTACTCTGCCTGTGCGGCTCCGCTCGGGCCGGCGCCGCCGGCGACCAAGTAGTCATCGGCGACATCGACGACCTGTCGGCCGTCTATGCGGATGTCATCGGCCAGGGCGGCATCGAGGCCGTCAATATGGCGATCGCTGACTCCGGGGGCACTGTACTCGGCAAAAAGATTGTGTTTCTCAGCGCCGACCACCAGAACAAGCCCGATATCGGCG